>NZ_CP016268.1:1447978-1774467 GCF_001677435.1 Woeseia oceani | reverse complement strand
GGTCGCACGTCAAGGTTTACACCACTGAGCACTTCCAGCGTCGAGCTGCCTTCGTTGAACTGCCGTACGACGTCGCGGCACAGGAGCACCTGATCACTCATAGCGCAATGCCTCCGCAGGCAGAGTGCGCGCACCGCGCCACGCCGGGTACAGGGTGGAAAGCAATGCGAGCAGCAGTGCAATGCCACTCACCTTGGCTACGTCCGACCAGCGCAAATCAGCTGGCAGGTCGCTGATGAAATACACATCCGCCGCAAGAAACTTCATGCCGAAGCTCGCCTCGAAAAACGCCACAATGGCCTCCAGATTAACAGTCAACAGCACGCCGAGTACCACGCCTGCGACGGTACCGGTAACACCGATCACGGTGCCCTGCGTAATGAATACGCGAAGTATCTCACCAGGTTGCGCACCGATGGTGCGCAAGATCGCGATATCCGATTGCTTGTCTTTGACGACCATAACGAGCGTCGACACGATATTGAAGGCGGCGACCGCGATGACCAGCAACAAAATCACGAACAGAATGGATTTGGTGATCTGAATAGAACGGAAGAAATTGACGTGACGCCGCGTCCAGTCACTGACCAATACGCCGCCACCTGCCTCCAGCGCCACCTCGCGAACGATCACCGGCGCTTCGAATAACTCTTGCACGGACAAACGTACACCGCTGACGTCTTTACCCAGGCGAAACAAGCGCTGTGCGTCGTCGATATGAATAAAGGCGAGGCGTCGATCGAACTCGTACATGCCCACGCGGTAAATGCCGGTGACGGTAAACCGCTTGCTGCGCGGAATAATGCCGGCCGGCGTCACCGTGCCCTCCGCCAGCGTTACCGTCACCTTGTCGCCACGACCGATACCGAGGTGCGCCGCCAATTCACTTCCGAGAACAATATTGAACTTGCCAGCCACCAGCTCCGCCAGCTCGCCATCAGTCATGACGCCGGCAACTCCGGACACACGATCCTCTGACGGCGGGTCGATGCCGCGCAAACCGGCACCGCTGAGCTTGCTGCCGGCAATCAGCATGCCCTGACCTTCCACGTACGGAGCACTGGCAACGACCAACGGATTAGCGTCCGCAGTGTCCGCAAAATGCGGCCAGTCAGACAATCGCTGATCCGGGCCTTCAATGCTGGCATGGCCGGACATCGACAGGAGCCGGTCCTTTAGCTCGCGTTCAAATCCGTTCACCACCGACAAGACAATGATGAGCACAGCGACAGCAATCGCGATCCCCAACATCGAAATCAACGAGATCAACGAGACAAACCGGTTGCCGCTTTTCGAGCGCACATAGCGACTGCCTATCCATATTTCGTAGAGCTGGGTCATCGCTCACTCATAACGCAGCGCACTGGCCGGATCGACCAATGCGGCTCGCCGGGCCGGGTACAAGGTTGCCAGCGAGGTCAGCACGAATGCAGCAATCGCAATAATGATGACATCCCTGCTCTGCAGCACAGAAGGGATACGGGTGACGTAGTAGACGTCGCCCGGCATGATCTGAAAGCCGAAGAACGCCTCGAGAGCTGGCACCAGTGTCGGCACATTCTGCGCCAGCAGGACGCCGACACCGACACCGGCCAGAACACCCAGCCAGCCGATCATCGCGCCCTGGATGAAAAATACCCGGACAACGCCGTTAGGCCCCATGCCCAGGGTTCGCAAGATGGCAATGTCACTGGTCTTGTCCGTCACTACCATGACCAGGCTGGCAACAATATTGAATGCAGCAACGCCGATAACCAGCGAGAGGATCAACGACATCATCATCTTTTCAATGCGGATGGCGCGGAAATAGCTGGCGTTCTCAACAGTCCAGTCCGAGCTGCGGTATCCGGAGCCGAACGCATCTCGCAAGCCTCCTGCGATGGCGGGTGCCGCGAGTACATTCCCGGACAAAAAGCGTACGGCACTCACCTCGCCGTCATTGAGTCCGGCGAGTCGCGCGGCATCCTGCAAATGCATCAACGCCAGTCCGGTGTCGTGTTCCTGCACGCCGGCGTCGAACATGCCAACCAGCACAAAGCGTTCCAGCACGGGTTCCATCTGGCCGTTCGCCCCTGCCCGCGGCACCAGCAAGACCACACTGTCGCCGACAGCAACAGCCAGATCCCATGCCAGCAAGCGGCCAAGAATGACCCCCTTCTCGCCAGCTTGCAGGTCCGCAAGTCGGCCTTCCACCAGGTTGATCGTGCGGCCTGCAACGCCTTCTTCAGCGACCGGCTCAATGCCGTCAATTTGCACCGGTTTCAGTTCCGTACCCGTGCGGATCATGCCCTCCAGCTGCACAACAGGTGTAGCCGCAAGTACGCCGTCTTGCGCCAGCACTCGCTGTCGAACCGCCTGCCAGTCCTGCAAAGCACCGTTATCGGACGCGACGTAGCCGTGTGCTGTCATGCTGAGCAAGCGGCTGCGCAGCTCCCCTTCGAAGCCGTTCATCACCGACAGGATGACAATCAGCGCGGCGACGCCCAGAGCGATACCTGCCATCGAAACCAGCGTGATAAAGGAAACGAAACGGGTGCGGCGTTTGGCGCGCAGATAGCGCAATCCGACAAACAGTTCGACAGGATGAATCATCGGCCGCATTAAACCACATTCGTTCCCGGACGGTGATGAGTCCTGGCTCAGCCGGCTGCCGCGCGCAAACTGTGACCCAGGTCCGGGAGCCCTGCCGGCCCAGGGTGTACAAAACGGCCTAAGTCCATGTTTTGCCTGTTCCCGGCCAATGTTATAGTCCGCGAACAACCCAACGGAGAGTCGGAAATGAACAAAGCTCGGGCACTGAGCCTCACAGTACTGGCGGCCAGCCTGATGGGCGTAGCCCAGGCCGATACCCTGCAAATGGGCGGCACCGACAATGCCGAACGCTACGAACAGACCGGCAAACCCGTCCGTGGCATGACTCAGGCGCGCGTTGAAGCCGAGTTCGGTACCCCCAATTCGCGTCAGAGCCCCGTGGGTGAACCGCCAATTACGCGCTGGGACTACGCCGGTTTCGCCGTCTATTTTGAGTTTGACCGCGTTATCCACGCCGTCAGCAAGCGCTAACACAGCGGGGCTCATCGCCCTGCCGCGAGAGGGACAGCTGCAACAGGCACCTGTCCCTTTTTTGTGTGTATGCGATAATCGCCGGCCGTTTGAAACAGCCAGCCACTCGTGTCCGACCTGCCCTTCCTAATACCGACCGCCCATCAGGATCGCTTGCGATCGATCGGCCGCCTGACCGGTGCCAGTACCGCACTTGCCGCCGTTGAACTAGCCCGCGGTTTAAACCGCCCGCTATTGCTGCTCGCGCCCGACGCTCGCGAGGCAGACCGACTGGAAGCCGAAGCACGCTGGTTCGCCGGCGACCTGCCCGTGGCGCACTTCGTTGAATGGGAAACACTGCCGTGGGACACCTTCTCGCCCCACCAGGATATTGTTTCGCAACGATTGGCCGTGCTGGCTGCTCTGTCACAGCAGAAGCGCGGCATTTTAATCGTGTCGGCATCGGTACTCTTGCAGCGCCTGCCGCCCGTCGGCTACGTCGCCGCCCGCACACTTAGCCTGAATACCGGCGACACACTCGATCGTCAAGCATTCATCGACAAACTTTCCGGCGCCGGCTACCTGCGCGTACCGCAGGTTGAAGAACACGGTGAGTTTGCCGTCCGCGGTGCACTGCTGGATGTTTTCCCGATGGGCTCCGCCCAACCGTTGCGCATTGACTTCTTTGACGACGAGATCGACACACTGCGCTGCTTCGACCCGGATACGCAGATGTCCGGCGAAAAAATTGACGGCGTCAACATATTGCCGGCACGCGAAGTGCCACTGGACGATGAAGCCGTCAAACTGTTCCGTCGTCGCTATCGCGAACGTTTCGAAGGCCAGCCTTCCCAATCACGTGTGTACCGCGACATATCGGACGGTATTGCACACGGCGGCATCGAGTATTACCTGCCTTTGTTTTTCGACGATACCGCGACACTCGTCGACTACCTGCACAGCGACACGGTGATTGTTGCGCCGGCCGAACTTGACGACCTGCTCGAGCAAAACTGGGCGGAAATCAAAGAACGTTACGAACTGTGCCGGCTGGACCCTGAACGCCCGATCCTGAATCCGGAAGAAACCTTTGCCGCGCCAGAACACATCGCAGAGCTGTTGAGCCACTACCGCCAGGTAGCAACCAGCTCGAACAAAATACCCGAGACGGCAACGGTGCTGAACGTCGAATCACGGTTGCCGCCGGCGATGAAGATCGAAGCCCGCTTCGAAGACGCGGCGCGAGCGCTCATGACGTTCCTCAATAACTTTTCCGGCCGGGTTCTGTTTACCGCCGATTCTGCCGGCCGTCGCGAGAGTGTCAGCGACTTCCTGCAAGGTCGTGAGCAAAAGGTTACGCGGGTCGCAAGCTGGGCCGAGTTCTGCCAAAGCGATTCAAGGCTTTGCGTTGCCGTCGCTCCTTTGGAAGACGGCGTGTTGCTGCCGCTTGCCGGTATCGCGATCGTCAGTGAACAACAACTGTTCGGCGAGAAAGTCCGACAACGTAACCGCCGCCGACGTGCTGAACGCGACCCGGAAAGCATCATACGCCAGCTCAACGATCTGCAAGCAGGCTCGCCGGTGGTGCATGCAGAGCACGGTGTTGGCCGCTACCTCGGGCTGGTCACCCTGGAGGCTGGCGGTACTGTCGCCGAGTTCCTCCATCTTGAATATGCCGGTGGCGATAAACTGTACGTCCCGGTGCAGTCACTGGATGTAATATCCCGTTATACCGGCGCCTCTCCCGAAAATGCACCGTTGCATCGACTGGGCAGCGACCAGTGGGCAAAAGCGCGCAAGCGGGCAATCAACAAGATTCGCGATGTCGCCGCAGAGTTACTGGACGTCTACGCCAGACGCGAAGCACGGCCAGGGCATGCTTTCAAATGGAGCGAGGCCGACTACCGCTCATTTGAAAGCGGATTTCCTTTCGAACCAACCGAAGACCAGCAACAGACCATCAACGATGTACTCGGCGATCTCGCAGCCGCGCGACCAATGGATCGCGTCGTGTGTGGCGACGTTGGTTTCGGCAAGACGGAAGTCGCACTCCGCGCGGCCTTCGCCGCCGTGCACGGCGGCAAACAGGTTGCATTACTGGTGCCCACCACACTGCTCGCGCAACAGCACGGGCAGACCTTCAAGGATCGCTTTGCCGACTGGCCCGTGCGGGTCGAAGTGATGTCGCGCTTTCGCAGCCCGAAAGAGGTCAAGTCTGTCGTCGAAAACATGCGCAATGGTCGCGTCGATATTGTTATCGGCACACACCGCCTGTTGCAGCACGTAAAGGACTTCGAGAATGTCGGCCTTGTGATCATTGATGAAGAACACCGTTTCGGTGTTCGTCATAAGGAAGCCATCAAGTCGATGCGCAGTGAAGTCGATATACTCACCCTGACCGCAACGCCGATCCCGCGCACGTTGAACATGGCGCTCGGCGGATTGCGCGAGCTGTCGCTGATCACCACCCCGCCCGCAGAACGCCTTGCGGTCAAGACCTTTGTCAGCGAATGGAATGACGTTGTCATTCGCGAAGCCTGCCTGCGCGAAATCAAGCGTGGCGGTCAGGTCTATTTTATTCACAACAAAGTCGAAGACATCGCCCGTATCGGTGAGCGTTTGTCGGCGCTGGTGCCGGAAGCCAAGATTCGTGTGGGCCATGGTCAGATGCCCGAACGCGAACTGGAACAGGTGATGCTCGATTTCTACCACCGTCGTTTCAACCTGCTGTTGTGCACGACCATCGTGGAATCCGGTATCGACGTTCCAACGGCCAATACGATTATCATCAACCGCGCCGATCGGTTTGGTCTTGCACAGTTGCACCAACTGCGGGGGCGCGTCGGCCGTTCGCACCACCGCGCCTACGCCTACATGATTGCGCCACCGAAACGTGCAATGACCGCCGATGCGGCGAAACGTCTGGAAGCGATCGACTCGCTGGAAGATCTTGGTTCCGGATTTACCCTGGCGACGCACGATCTCGAAATACGTGGCGCCGGTGAATTGCTCGGCGATACGCAGAGTGGGCAAATTCAGGAAATCGGCTTTTCGCTCTATACGGAAATGCTCACACGTGCCGTGGAAGCATTGCGCGAAGGTAAAGTCGCCAACCTCGACAAACCGCTGAACGCAGGCGTTGAAGTCAATCTGCACGTGCCTGCGTTGCTGCCAGACGACTACGTACCTGATGTTCATCTTCGACTGATACTTTACAAACGAATAGCGAGCGCGCGTGGTGAGCAGGAACTTCGCGATCTGCAGGTTGAACTGATCGACCGATTCGGCCTGCTACCACCAGCCGCCAAAAACCTGATGCGCGTTGCAGCCATAAGGGCGGCCGCCGCTCGCCTGGGCATCGAGAAAATCGATGCTTCCGATGAAGCCGGATTCCTGCAGTTTGGCGAGGGCGCGGATGTTGATCCTTTGCAACTGGTTCGTCTGATGCAAACACGTAGTCATATCTATCGTATGCGCGGCGCGGATCGGCTACAGTTTCGCCAACCGATGGTGGATATCGAGGACCGGTTCACCGCCATCAACACCTTATTAGCCGAATTGGCACCGGTTGGCGACAGCAAGCGCGCCGCCAACGCCTGAGTGCCCGCCGGCCCGGAGTCGTACAATGCGTTACATGAAAGGTCTTAGCCCGTTTGGTTTCGCGCTGCTGCTGGCCGCTTTCGGCACGCAGGCTCAGACCGTCACCGACAGCGCCGCCCCGGAGGCCGAAGCGCGGCGCTATGCAGTGGAAGTCATATTGTTTCGGTACAGTGACAGCGTCTCCACCGGCAATGAAGTATTTCCGCCAGAACCGTTGCCGGATGACGCAGCATTTGGCATCGCGGATGAGGACAGCCGCATTTCACCATTGAATGCGGACGCGATTCCGGAGTTCGGCGACCTGATTCCCGTACCGGATGACAGTGCGCAAGACCTCGATACCGAGCTGGAAGAAATCATACTGCCGGGACAGCGTGTGGAACTGCGGGTACTGCGACGCGAAGAGTTGCAGCTCGCTGACGTGTACAACAAGCTCCAGCGCCTTGACGCCTACGAACCCGTTCTCTGGTCGGGCTGGAGTCAAACTGTCCTTGAGCGTGACGCCTCGCCGACGATTCCGCTGCGCCGCCTGGGCAGCGTGCCTTTCGAATTTGACGGCGAATTGCAGTTGTACCTGAGCCGCTTCCTGCACCTGGTGGTGGATCTGTCACTGATCCCGGAGTCAGAACGTAACAGCGACACCAATGTTCCCGCATTTGCTGACCGCCGCAGCAACAGGCCGTTTACCGGATACGACCCGCAGCCCGCGGGCATCGTCCGCCTGCGTATCAACGAAGACCGCATCATGAAAAGCGGTGACCTGCGCTACTTTGATCATCCGCGTTTCGGGATACTGGCGAAGGTGACCCGACTCGAAGCAACTGACACAGAGGCCGACGCTTCATTAGCACCGATTGAATAGTTTCAGGTACTGACCAGGTCTGTCAGGAAAGCTTGTGCGTCCGCGGCTCCGCCAGATGCCGCCACTACTGAATACCGCGATGAGACAGTCACGTAACGTTCCTTGCTGGAATGCGGGTGATGCAGGCGCAGGCCACGTACTTCAGTAGAAATAATTTCAGCAAATGCCGCGACCGCTTCCGTGTCCGATGCGTGCAGCATGACCAGCAACACCTCTTCACCATCGTACGTCAGACGTGCTGCGACATCGCTCGCCCGTCTCAGGCAGCGACGTATGGCTTGTGCGACGCGCCGCAGACAAGACTCGGATGCATGTTGGCCGAATACCCGCTGGTACTGCGGGAAGTCATCCACCCGCAACGCCAGCAAGGCAAGCGACGCCTTCTCCCGCGCTGCAACCGCCCAATCATGAGCCAATACATCACGAAATGCGGCTTCATTCAGCAAGCCGGTCAGCGGATCATCACGGGACAAATCACGAATGCGCCGGCGCGCTCGCAGCAATGCCTGATGCGCTGCACTCGCATCGCCACCACTGGTCATGCTGGCGCTGTCACGCCAGGCCGCCGCATAGTAGCGAGCACTGCCGTCAGCAGATTCTTCGATGGGTTTCAGTACCAGCAGCCAGTTGCGGCCGTTGATCTCCAGGGGAATGCTCGATTCCTGACCAGAGCGAATGGTTTCACTCAGCTCACGCGCGGTCTCTCGCCCGTGCAGAGCCTCGATAATATCGGTAACGGGCGCACTCAGCAGATCGCTGCGGTCAGCCAGCGCTTCGAGAGCGGGGTTGCACAAAGCTACCGGCCAGTCGGTCTGATCGACACGCGCGAGCAACAACGGCTCAGCGCTGACGTTGATAAGCTGATGCAACACACTGCGTTTTACTGCTGACATTTGCGCGACACTGATTGTGAATCCGGCAACTTAGGCTGCGCAACGGCCACAATGAATCAGTCGTTTTCGAGCCTCTGAAAAAACGCTTTCAACACCCGCATGGCCTGCATTTTGGCCGTCATGGTGCTGTCCTCTATGTCTTCATGGATCGCCTTGTCACCACGACCCGCAGCCATGTTCACGACCAGCGACAGACAGGCGTAGTCCATACCTAGCTCACGCGCGATGGCCGCCTCGGGCATGGCTGTCATGCCAACGATGTCAACGCCGTCTCGTTCGAGCTTGTCGACTTCCCGCATCGTCTCCAGCCGCGGCCCCTGGGTCACACCGTACACACCGCCGTCATGACACTCCGTTTCTGCCCGGCTGGCCGCCTCCAGCAACATCGAACGCAGACCCGGACTGAAGGGATCGGTAAAGTCTATGTGGTCCAGCGTAGCGCAAGGCTCGTAGTAAATACTGTGAACTCTGCCCCATGTATAGTCGATCAGCTGCTCAGGTACGACCAGCTGACCCGGCCGGTATTCACGGCTTATGGCACCGACAGTATTGATGGCGATCACGCGGTCCACTCCGGCGTCCTTCAGGGCGACAAGATTAGCGGCGTAGTTGATGGCGTGCGGCGGGATATCGTGATCTTCACCGTGGCGCACGATCACGTACACGCTGTGATTCGCAAACTGCAGCTGTTTCAGCGGCGAGGACGGCGCGCCGAACCGGGTGTTGACGGACTCACCCGCCGAATCACCGCCGAACTTGGCAAAACCGCTGCCGGCGATTATCGCGAATTGTTGCCTCGAACCTGTCATTACTCGCTGCTCCCAGCTACGCGTTCAGTTCCAGCGTTGGCCGATCGAGCCAGTCCGCAAGTCGTTTAGTCGCCTGTTGCCATTCGGCAGTGGCCAGCAGTTTGTCCCGGGCAGGCGTACCAACACCGTGCAATCGCGCCAGCCTCACCCGGGCCAGCGGATCGGAATAGTCATTAAGCGCCGCGACCGCCGATTGCGCCGCCGCACGATCATTGCACACCAACACCATGTCGCAACCGGCCACCAGGGATAATTGCGCACGCTTGGCTATCGAGCCATAAGGCAGTGTCGCTTTCATACACAGATCGTCACTGAAGACGGCACCGTCGAAACCGATCTGGCCCCGCAACTGTTCTTTGATCCAGTACGGCGAGAAACCAGCCGGCATCGGGTCCATTTCCGAATAAACGATGTGCGCCATCATGACACCGGCCAGCACCCGCCGCTGCACGAGCTTTTCATACGGCTGCATGTCATCCAGCAGGACGCTGTACGGGCGACGGTCGACCGGTAACTTCTCGTGCGAATCAGCCACCACGGCACCGTGCCCCGGAAAGTGTTTGGCCACTGCCGCCATGCCAGCGTCCCGCATACCGTGACTGAGCGCGATCGACAACTCGGCCACCACCGCCGGCTTGCGATGAAAACTGCGATCACCGATGACCTCGCTCGGACCCCAGTCCAGATCAACACACGGGGCGAACGACAAATCGATGCCGGAGGCCCGCAATTCCGAACCAATCAGCCAACCGCAGGTTCTGGCCAGGGCAAGCGCCTCCTGCGGGTCACCGTCGTAACAACGCCCGAGCATTCGCATCGGTGGGATCGGGGTGTAGCCGTCCCGGAATCGTTGCACTCGCCCGCCTTCATAGTCAGCCGCGATCAACAATGGCGGGCTGCGCAAGGCGCGGATTGACGACACCAGCGCCGCCAGTTGCTCCGGTGACTCAAAGTTTCGACTGAACAGGATCACGCCACCAACGGCCGGCTCACGTAACAATTCCCGGTCGGCCGGCGTCAGCACCAGCCCCTCGATGTCCAGCATGACCGGTCCGAGTGGCACGGTGTCCGCGCGGCTCAGGCCGCACCTCCGCGTTGCCCGGCGTCGCTACAGCACGCGCATCGCTCGCAATTTGCAATCACTAAAAGCATCAACTATCCATTATATTTCATTGTTATTTCTTAATTTTATCGAAAACGGCTATGGACTCAACATGGCTGGTGTGGGGAAACATGTCGATGATACCGGCCGCGCTCAGTCGGTAGCCACGGGCGCACAGTTCCGCCGCATCCCGCGCCAGCGTTGCCGGGTGGCAGGACACATAAACAATACGTTGCGGCTTGATCTTGTCGATTCTCTGCACGACAGCCAGGGCACCGCTGCGTGCCGGGTCCAACAACAAGCGTTGCCACTGCTTCTTCAGCCACGGTTCTTTGCCATCAATGGCATCAAGATCGGCGGCGAGGAAATTGACGTTGTCCAGGCCATTGCGGCGGGCATTCGCCGTTGCCCGGGCAACCTGCCGTTGCTCGCCTTCGATGCCCAGCACCTCGCCTGCCAGCCGTGCCAGAGGCAGAGAAAAGTTGCCAATCCCACAAAACAAATCGAGCACCCGGTCACCGGGCTCAGGCGCCAGTAGCGTCAATGCGTGCTGCACCATTCGACGATTGATGTCGGCATTGACCTGCACGAAGTCCGTCGCCTCGAATTGCAGCTCGATGTCGTACTCCGGCAACGTGTAGAACAACGGCGGCGGTTCGACGGGATACAGATCGTATACGGTATCCAGTCCGCCAGGTTGCATGGCGACCGTTACGCCGTGCGCCGCCGCAAACGCTTCGAAGTGCTGACGATCAGCTGCCGTCGGTTCCTCAAGTACACGAAACACCAGCCGGGCTTGCTCGTCACCGATGGCGACTTCAATCTGTGGAAGGCGTGCGCGGATACTCAGTTTTGCAACCAGCTCACTGAGTGGATCCAGCAAGCTGTCGACCGGCCGGGCCAACACTTCACAGCGGTGCATGTCCGTGACATAGGGAACGTGGCGTTCGCGGAAGCCGACCAGCACGCGATCTTTGGCCGGTACGTCTTTCACCGCAAGGCGGGCGCGCCGGCGGTAGTGCCAGCCGCCCTCTTCACCGCCATCAAAAACGGGCTCCAGCCATACTTCGGGTGTGACCCCACCGATGCGTTGCAGCGCTTCGCGCAAGGCATCCGATTTGATGTCCCGTTGCCGCCCCTGGGATTGATGCTGCAACGTGCAGCCGCCGCACACGCCAAAGGCCACACAACGCGGCGTCACCCTTTCACTGGAAGGCTCCAGCACTTCAAGCAACTCGGCTTCATCGTAGTTACGTCGACGCTTGCGGCGCAGGAAGCGGACGGTTTCGCCGCTGAGCGCACCGGCGACAAACACCGTCTTGCCTTCAATTCGCGCTATACCACGGCCATCGTGAGTCACCGTGCTGATTTCAGCCGTTTCCGGCTGTGCTTTCTTTCTTGCCATCGACAGTTCAGACCTCTTTCCATGCGGCGGCAAATTCTTTCAGGTGTGGCTCATCCATCGCTGCCAGAGTTTCTCGCACCAGCGCGTACTCGCGTTGTAAAGAGGCCTCGTCCAGATTGCCACGCATGTACTCGAAGCGCAGGTACACAAGATACGTATTCAGGACATCGGTCTCGCAATAGTTCCGGATCTCTTCAATGCCGCCATCGAGCCAGCAGTCCCAGACTTTGTCACCGCTCATCCCCAGCTTGCCCGGAAAGCCCAGCATGACCGCCATCTCGTCCAGACTGGCGCGTCCGCGCATCTGGAAGCCCGCCAACACATCCATCAGATCGAGATGCCGCCAATGAAAACGACTGAGGTAATTGTTAAAGCGAAAATCCCGGTCGTTATCGCCCGTGTCCCAATAACGTGCCGCCTTAATGCCGTGCAGCAACGCTCGATAGTGCAATACTGGCAGGTCGAACCCGGACCCGTTCCAGGTTACGAGTTCCGGGGTATAGCGCTCGATGCCGTCGTAGAAGCGGCGGATGATCTCCGCCTCGTCAGCATCCGGGTCACCGAGCGTCCAGACCTTAAAGGTATCTGCCGTACGAAACGCAACAGAAATGGCAACGACGCGTTGCTGATGCAACGGCAGGAAGTCATTGCCCGTTTTTTGTTGCTGTTTGAACTGCATGGCAGTGCCAACATCGGCATCGCTCAGACCGTCCAGGTCGTACATACGCCGCCCGAAATCAACGTCAGGTACGGTTTCAATATCGAAGGCAAAACAATGCATCAGGGTCGCGCTCCTTCTGCTGGCGCATTCATCACAACGGCGAAAGCCATTATCAGGCCCGCGTCATCCGTCAGGCTGACGTGGCCTTCGCCGATTCCCAATTTCTGGCACACCCCGCGACCACGATCCGACCAGATTATTAGCGGTCTGCCCCATTCGTTGTTGACGATCCCGACATCCCGGATCCAGACGCCGTGTGCAAATCCAGTGCCCATCGCTTTGACTGTCGCTTCCTTGCCAGCAAAACGCATCGCGAGAAAGCGTCCCTTGTCCCGTGCCTGTTCGAACAACGTTCGTTCTTCGTCCATCAGCAAACGCTCGACAAAGTGATCACCGAAGCGTTCGTAGGTCTGGCGTATCCTGGACAATTCGACGAGATCGGTGCCTACGCCGAAAATCATGCGTCTGCCCGGCGGCCCGTGCGGGCGGCAATCATCAGCTGTTTCATGTCGGACACAGCTTTGGCGATGCCGTCGAAAACAGCACGCGCGACGATGGCGTGGCCGATGTTGAGCTCAACGATTTGCGGGATTTTCGCGACAGGCGCGGTGTTCTCGTAGTGCAGTCCGTGGCCTGCGTGAATGATCAATCCGAGTTCATCGCCGGTTTTAGCCGCCGCCACAATGCGGTTAAACTCATACTGCTGGGCTTCATCACTGGCATCAGCGTAAGCCCCGGTATGCAATTCGACCACCGGCGCACCGACGTCGCGAGACGCACGCAGTTGCTCTTCATCGGGGTCGATGAACAACGACACCCTGATTCCGGCATCGGTCAATCGACGGCAAGCGTCCTGCACACGTTTCTGTTGCCCAACTATATCCAGTCCGCCCTCGGTAGTGAGCTCTTCCCGCTTCTCCGGAACCAGGCAGACATCGGACGGCCCCAGTTCACAGGCAATGTCGAGCATTTCATCGCTTAGGGCAATCTCCAGATTCATGTGAGTCTGCATCCGCGACTTCATGGCCGGCAAATCTGCATCCTGAATATGGCGACGGTCTTCCCGCAGGTGCAACGTGATGCTGTCAGCGCCGGCGCGCTCCGCGCGTATTGCCGCGTCAACCGGGCTCGGATAATGGGTGCCGCGAGCTTGCCGCAACGTGGCCACGTGGTCGATGTTGACCCCGAGGTGCAGTGGTCTTAAGTCAGTCAATCCCCGATTCCTTATTGATGTCGTCGCGCCACGTACCGGCCGACTTGCCGCGCAGTTCGCGCAGCACTTTTCTGCTTTGTAACTCCTTGCCATCCAGATGATACGCGATGACACCACGCATGAGGCGGTTAGCCGCTCGCAGTGTCGCCGGATCGCCAAATTCCTGGGCGCGTATCGCCAGCAACTCTGCACCGCGAAAAACCATGGCACCCGAGGTTAATGTACTCGGCAATACGCCTTGTTCAGCACGGTACTCATAGTAGCGTTGCGACTCCAGGTCCTGCTGTTGCAGACCATCGTGCTCCAGGTTCAAGGCGTAACCGAGCAGTCCAAGCAGCTCCATCTCGTATTGCCGCAATAATGCGGCCGGCTGCGCAACCCCGGCCAGGCGTTGAACCGTTCTGCCGTACATGGCGAAAATTTCCGGCTGAGGGTCATGGCGGTGCATCAGTTTCAGCAGCAGCTCATTCGCATAGTAGCCGGAAAGCAAGGCATCGCCGCCCAGCGACACCGGCGGCCCGTTCATTTCCGCACCCGTCAGGGTGCCGAGTTCCGTCCGGCTGACCCAAGACACCGACAGCGGCAGAAACGGCCGGAGAATGCCCTTCAGGCTTGATTTCGCCGAGCGGGCGCCGCGCGCGACCAGCGACAGGCGACCGTAGTCGCGGCTGAGCAAATCCAGAATGCGGCTACTGTCCCGGAACGGCCGGTGATGCAAAAGCCAGGCAGGCTGATTGTGGACTCGAAGACTGCTACTCATGGCGTATCTTACTGCAGCGGCTTCGATTCGCCACTCACGGTACGTCGTAACCCAATTGCGCGAGGTCTTTGTCGCTGTCAGCCCAGTTGTCGCGGACTTTGACCCACATTTCCAGGTGTACGGGACGGCGATAGTGCCGCTTCAATTCGATCCGCGCCTGGGTGCCAATTTTCTTCAGCAACGCGCCTCCTTTGCCGACGACGATGCCTTTCTGGCTATCGCGCTCGACCCAGATGACCGCGTGCATACTTATACCTTCGGCCTCGTCGTCAAAACGTTCAATCTGCACGGTAAGGCCGTAGGGCAATTCGTGCCGCAGCTCCCAGGTCAACTTCTCGCGAATGAGTTCCGCTGCGCGGAACATGTCATCGCGGTCACTCACCATGTCATCGGGAAACAGGGGTGGGGATACCGGTAGACGTTCCGGCAACAACGACAACAGCCGATCCAGATTCTCACCGTTTTTTGCCGACAGCGGCAGAATTTCCAGGAATTGATGGCGTTCACTCATCGCCGCGATCAGACCCAACAACTCCTCTTTTTGTTTGATCCGGTCAATCTTGTTGAGGAGGACCATGGTCGGCTTGCCGCTTTCCCGCACCCTGGCCAACACCGCATCATCTTCGGTTGTCCAGCGATCCGCTTCGCAAACCAGCAGCACCAGGTCCGCATCGAGCAATGCATTGGCCGCCGTCCGGTTCATCATCCGGTTCATTGCCTTGTTGGCATTCAGGTGCAAGCCCGGCGTATCCACGAACACCGTCTGGCTGTCCCGCTCATTGTGTACCGCGAGTATCCGGTGCCGGGTTGTCTGCGGCTTCGGGCTGACAATGCTGACTTTGCGACCGATGATCGCATTGATCAGAGTGGATTTGCCGACGTTTGGTCGGCCGACTACGGCGACAAAGCCGCAGCGGTGTTCTTGCTTATTCATTCACTGAGCCTTCGGCTGTGATTTGATTGACGCAAGCATTTCGCGTGCGGCATTTTGTTCGGCAATACGCCGGGACGTACCCTGCCCGCTCGATTCCAGGTGCAACGCGGAGACGCGGCAAGTCACCACAAACCGGCGCCGATGCGGCTTGCCGCTGACGTCACTGACTTCATAGCTGGGCAACTCCAGGCCATTGCCTTGCAGATGTTCCTGCAATTTGGTCTTGGCATCCTTCAGGTCACCGGATTCGGGCAACGACTCCAGACGATCCTTGTAGACCCGCAATACCATCGCTTCCGCGGCTGCGAAACCGCGGTCTATATAAACGGCACCGAACAGTGCTTCCAATGCGTCGGCCAGGATCGAGGAACGGCGGTGCCCGCCGGTCTTCTTCTCGCCGCTGCCCAGATTGATAAATTCGCCCACACCCAGTCCGGCTGACAACTCAGCCAATGACGAATCATTGACGAGCGTCGCACGGAAACGGCTGAGGTCACCTTCACTGGCATCCGGTCGACGTGCATACACTTCGGCGGAAATGACGAAATCGAGGACAGCATCGCCCAGAAACTCAAGACGCTCGTAACTTTGCCCTGTCGCGCTGCGGTGCGTCAGGGCTTTGTCGAGCAAGGCCGGATCAGTGAATTGGTAGTCCAGCGTTCGGGCGAGCCACGCGGCGGCGTTTTCCAATGGTGCAAAGCCTCTGCCCTGTCGTAGCGGCACAAGTAATTTCGGGAGGCCTATCCTGCCAGACCATCACGCACGCCGCCATGGCGGCAGCGCCTAGCGGCGGATTAACGCGGATTTTTCGAAATGGACGGTGAAAGACACGTTGCCGAGGTACGCCACGGTGTGGTCGTAATTCGCCGCAATCAGGAAACCACCGGAATCCGGGGTCACTTTGACATCCTTCGCCGTCAGCACGGCAACGCTCTCGATGCTGAAACGACGTTCAATCGACCGCCGAATATTGCTCAACGTCGGCGCCTGACTGTCGAATTCTTCCTTCACCCCTTCCACGACCCCAGCCACCTTCATGTAATTGAGGTACACGGGTGTCAGCTGGATGGCGGCAAAAGCAAACATGCCGAGAAACACCACCAGAATCAGCATTCCCAGCGTGGTCATGCCACGAATGTTCTTTCTGTTGACCGTTGCGACCCTGCGGTCGGTAGTACTCGTCACGATATGCCTCCGTCAGTCCCGGCCTGGCCTGCCGAAACGCCATTGATAGCGTTGAATTTCAGCCGATTTTAATGGCAATTTCAGTGATTTACACCACATTATTGAATTTTCATCCCTACCCGCTCCCAGCGTGGCCAGCTCAGTCCGTCCATGTGCATCCAGATGCGTACTGCCTCTCCGACCAGGTGGCTCTCGGGTACGGTACCGATATAGCGACTGTCCTGACTGTTGTCACGGTTGTCACCCATCATGAAATAAGACCCTTCCGGCACGGTGTACCGCTGCTCTATCGCCGAACTGCCCGGGTTGCGCACCAGAATTTCGTGCTCGCGGTCACCCAGCACTTCGGTGAACTGCAACGACCCCGGAAATTCGGCCGACGCCTCGCCGGCACCGAGGGGCATCGGCTCTCCGTTGATCAGCAACTGATGGTCACGGTACTGGATGTTGTCGCCAGGCAGTCCCACCACCCGCTTGATGTAGTTAATGCTGGGATCTGACGGCAAGCGGAACACAACGACATCCCCGCGCTCCGGCTCTCCCGTCTCGATAATCTTGGTTTCCACTACTGGCAAACGCAATCCGTAGGTGTACTTCTTCACGAAAATGAAGTCGCCTTGCAGCAGAGTCGGGTTCATGGAACCCGATGGAATACGAAACGGCTCGAAGACGAACGAACGAATTACCAGCACCATCAACAACACCGGAAAGAACGATTGCGCGTATTCGATAGCCGTCGCTTCAACCGCACCAGGCGGGTTCGGCCGCTTCTGCACAACGAACGTATTGTAGGCGACGATAACCCCGGAAATCGCCGTCAATACAGTCAGTAACAACGCTAGATTAATGTTCACGTCCACATCTCACTTATCTGTCCGCAATACAGCCAGAAACGCTTCCTGCGGAATTTCGACCGAACCGATCTGCTTCATACGGCGCTTACCGGCTTTTTGTTTTTCGAGCAGCTTCCGTTTACGCGATACATCACCACCGTAGCATTTGGCGGTGACGTTCTTACGCAGTGCCTTGACCGTGTTGCGCGCAATGATCTGTGATCCAATTGCCGCTTGAATCGCCACATCAAACATTTGCCGCGGGATCAGTTCTCGCATTTTGTCGACGAGTTCCCGGCCGCGCTGCGTTGAGGTCTCACGGTGCACAATAATCGACAACGCATCAACACGCTCCTTGTTGATGAGTATGTCGAGACGTACCAGTGACGCATTGTCAAAACGCACAAACTCGTAGTCAAAAGACGCGAAGCCGCGGCTGACCGACTTAAGCCGGTCAAAAAAGTCGAGAACCACTTCCGCCAGCGGGATTTCATACTCCAAAGAAACTTGCGCACCCAGATAGCGCATTTGCACCTGCACACCGCGCTTTTCTATACAGAGCTTGATGACCGGCCCCACGTACTTCTCCGGCACCAGTATGCTTGCCTTGATGATCGGCTCGCGCAGCTCCGTGATTTCATTCGACGGTGGCAATTTGGACGGATTGTCCACGAAAATGATCTCGCCATTGGTCTGCAAGACTTCGAATATGACCGTAGGCGCCGTTGTTATCAGGTCAAGATCGTACTCACGCTCCAGACGCTCCTGGACAATCTCCATGTGCAACATGCCAAGAAAGCCGCAGCGAAAACCAAATCCCAGTGCGGCCGAGGTTTCCGGTTCGAAATGCAATGCAGCGTCATTCAAACGCAGCTTCTGTAACGCCTCGCGGAACCCTTCATAGTCATCGGAGCTAATGGGGAACAAACCGGCAAAGACGCGCGGCTGCACCTGTTTGAAACCGGGTAACGGCTTTGCGCTGGGTCTCGCGGTCAGGGTCAGAGTATCGCCAACCGGTGCGCCGAATATGTCCTTGATCGCGGAAATGACGAAGCCCACTTCGCCAGTGAACAACTCGTTGCGATCCGTCATTTTCGGCGTGAACTTGCCAACCCGATCCGCGTTGTAACTGCGGCCGGTCGACATCACCGTGAACTTGGCGCCCTTCTTGAGGCTGCCGTTCATTACCCGCACCAGCGAAACAACACCGACGTAGTTGTCGAACCAGGAATCGATAATCAGCGCCTGCAGTGGCTCTTCCGGGTCGCCAACCGGCGGCGGGATGAATGCCACCAGTTGCTCCAGCAATTCCGCGACACCAAGGCCGGTCTTTGCGCTGACCCGGCATGCGTTTTGTGCTTCAACGCCGATGATGTCTTCTATCTCGTGAATCACACGGTCTGCGTCGGCGGCAGGAAGATCGATTTTGTTCAGCACTGGCAGAACTTCGAGCCCCATGTCGATGGCCGTAACGCAGTTGGCCACACTTTGCGCTTCAACACCCTGTGCTGCGTCGACCACCAGCAGCGCGCCCTCGCACGCGGCCAGAGAGCGGGAAACCTCGTAGGAAAAATCGACATGCCCTGGCGTATCGATGAAGTTGAGCTGGTACACCTCGCCGCTCGGAGACGTGTAGTCGAGAGAAACGCTTTGTGCCTTGATCGTGATACCGCGTTCACGCTCGATATCCATCGAGTCCAGCACCTGCTCCGACATCTCGCGGTCCTGCAGGCCGCCGCACATCTGGATAAAGCGATCGGCCAGCGTCGATTTGCCGTGGTCAATATGGGCGATAATGGAAAAGTTGCGAATGTGCTTCATGGGCGGGACAGTTTGGTACTCAGCAAGGTGCGCGCAGCGCCTGGGTCAGCCGCGCAGTATATACGTTTAGAGAATAATGCGACGGCAGGTTTCAAGCCGCGTTTCCGCGCAACGCTTGTGCAATCGCCGCCCGGTCCAGCTCGAACTGGCAGAGGAAACGACCCTCCAGCTCCACAACCGGCACCCGGAGACCGTACTCTTGCCGCCAGTCGTCGCGGGTATCCACGTCACGCACGTCCACTGTCGCTCGTCCACGAGCCAGCGCCAGCAATTCCTCGATCAGCACCTCGCACAAGTGGCAACCCGCACGACTGTAAACCTGGAATACGGCCGTAGTTTCTTCCCGCTGGCTCACGTGCTGGTCGGCCTATGGCCGCTGATCGAAGGCACCAGTTGACCGCTGCAGGGTTCGTTCACCAGCAATCGCCGCCCTACAGCAATGGCGAGGCCCAGACCCGCCAGCGAGGCCAATGCAAGCTGTGAGTCCGAGAGCGGCCCCCACAGCCAGTGCGCAACCACAGGGCCGAGCAGCATGGCGGCCAATGGCAGTCCGTAGGCCCAGATTGAGGCCTGCAACAAACGTTCGGGCTGTATGTCCAGCGTCACCTCGTCGCCAACGCACAGCCCCAGCCCTGCCGGCCGTGGCAACTCAAACGCTTTCGCTGCCGCTCGTCGGCCAAGGAGGCCCGCTCCGCAGCCCTTGCCTGCGGCACATCGAGCGCAGGCCAGTGGCGCATCGACAATGAGCGACACGCGATCGCCGTGAACAGCGGTGATTCTTGCTGTGGGTGTATGCATACGGAAGGTTTGCCTGCGACTGTACTTGTCGGCCCGTGTCTTCAGCCGTGAATACTACCGGATTTACCGCTATTTGCGGCGCATGGAACTCGCAATGCGCTGCACGGTTATCGCAGGAACTTCCCCCACGGCAGTAACCTGGTGGCCAGCCACGTGAGTGCTGTAAGAACTTGAGGCACCAACCTGGTAGCGTTCGGCGCTCTGGCCGTCCTGCTCGTCAGCAATGAATACAGAGACGGTGGCAAGACCATCGCTGTAGACAATGTGCGTTACAGGATTATCCAGACCGGGCATCTCCTCGGTCCGGGTTGACACCGCACGGAAACCGTTCGGCAAGTCGTCACTGTGCCAGTCAGTCTCGACGTCAACGACCTGCATGCGCGCAGGCTCCGTATACCAGGTGAAATTGTCGAGATTCAAAGACGGCGCCAGCGCCTGGTCACTGATGACCGAATCAAAGCGGATATCCGCAAATTTCAGCTGTTCGATAAGGGAGCCGTCACTGCCGACCAACTCAGTGCGCAGTGGAAACGCGGTTTCATAATCCAGCCACAGGCGATGCCCAAACCGCATGCCATCGTGCGGCCGAATGGCCAGCAGTATTGCGCGCCGACCGGCGACCCGCTCTTCACGAACCAGCGACAAATCGTATTCGCTGCCGAAGCGAAGCTCGCTGCTTGGTAACGTGGAAAAGAGCGTACTGCGGTCATTCCATTGTTCGATCAAGACCGATTTTTGATCCGGCAAAATACAATGCACTTCATTGCCGTTGCGAATGATTTCCAGGCCGTTGCCTTCCTGGGTGATCACTTTTTCGTTGACCACCCCGTTGGTGACCCGATGCACTACCTTGAGCGCTTCCGAGCGCCCGTTCTTACGCCGGATGACCGTGCCTTCGTAGTCAACCGTCGTAACAACAGACGACATTCGGTCCAGCCATTCATTCGGCGACGCTTTGCCACGCGCTTGCAAGGGCCCGGCCAGCACAAAAAACGTGACAAACGCACAAACTGCGTGAGCCGGCCTGGTCAAGCTGAATGGTTGCATGCTGCTTATTCGTCCCTTGCGGCCGGATCACGCTCGTCGTCTGCCGTATCGGCGGCAGGCTCCGTATCATTGTTCTGCGGAACGATTTCAACCAGTTCACCGCCGCGCAGCTCCAGTGTTACGAGGCGAGACAGAATGCCATTGGCACCCAGTTCACCGGACGTCGCACCGTGACTCAGGTAATACTGCATCAAGCGGTCACTGGGGCGATCCGCCAATACTTCGGCAACAGCCGGCTCCGTGTAGACCGGCAGGCTGTCCGTCGCAAGTGTGCTCGCTACCGACGCCGGGCCCTGTGCTTCGACGCCCGATTCAAACTGACCTACCCCGATCAACGCCAACATGGCAACCGACGCCGCGATGGCAACACCGGCTACCGAACGAACCCAGCGATTCTCGCTCCAGCTCGCCGCGACCGTCGCCAGTTCCGACTCCGCCTCAACCGCCTCGGCAATGCGTTGGCGCAATCCGTCAGCACCTGCTGCACTGCGTTCACCGCGCATCAGCCTGCCGATGGTCATGTACGCGTCGGCCTGTTCGCGCAATTTCGCGTCCTGTGCCAATCGGCGAATCAGCAGTTCAGCCTCAGTCGCTGGCAATTCGCCGTCGACAAATGCCGAAATTTGCATTTTCAGCGCGTCATTCATAAGTCACCGTTAGTCGATAAGGTTGTCGATTTTCTTACTGATGGCATCGCGGGCACGGAAAATTCGCGACCGGACCGTGCCCACCGGGCATTCCATGGCCTGGGCAATTTCTTCGTAACTCATTCCTTCGAGCTCGCGCAAAACAATAGCGGTTCGCAGGTCGTCCGGCAGCGCCGCAATCGCTCGCTCCACGGTCTGATTGAGCTCTTGACTCAACGTTACGCCCTCCGGCGTGTCCGTCTCCTTAAGCTTCGCGTGGAGGTCGTACTGTTCCGGGTCCTGCATGTCCAGTTCAACGTCCATCGGACGTCGACGCTGGGCCGCCAGATAATTCTTGGCCGTGTTCACGGCAATTCGGTACAGCCAGGTATAGAACGCACTGTCGCCACGAAACCGGGGCAACGCCCGATAGGCTTTAAGAAATGCCTCCTGGGTAATGTCCAGAGCCTGATCCGGGTCTCGCACATACCGCATCACCAGATTCACGATTTTGTGCTGGTATTTCAGCACCAGCAGATCGAATGCGCCTTTGTCACCCTTCTGGACTCGCTTGACCAGCTGGGCGTCGGTTACTTCAGTCGTCATGCAGGCAGGCCCCACTCCGCGAGTGGGCTCGCCAATCGACTTCGGGATAGACCGACCGCAGTCGGGAAAGTTCGCACAATGCCCAGTGTTCCATAGTCTTTTTGGTTTCGTTTTGTGATCTGGGTCGCAAGCAGGCAGGAGACCGGGCCTGCCCACGCTGCGAGCAGCTCGACCCACACCGTGACTTCCGCGGATAGTAGCAGTATTAGCCATGTGGCCAAAACCCGGGCATTCAACGACTGAAACGAAGCTGGGTCTGCAATCGACGCCAATCATCAGGGCGGCTATGCGTGGCACTCAGCAGGATGCCAGGCACCCGACAGGTCTCGTTGCCCACTCGCAACCAGGCATGCCGCGAGGTGATCCGACTGCCTGGCAACACCTGCAACAGCTGCCATAGTCCATTTTGGAATAAGCCATGCAGTTGCCCGTCAGCCGCGAAACGTAGCCGGAGCAGCAAGCGGGCGCTCCTGTGCCAGGTCCGGACTTCCGCAATCGAGTAAACCAGCCAGACAACGGCCCCACCCAGCCGAAACCCGGGCGCCAGTGGCAGCAGACCAATCAGGACTGTACCGAGCAGTAGCGCGGCCAGTCCGCCAGCCGCGACCCTGCGTTGCAATGCCGGGTCAGGCTTTAGAGTCACCTCGAATGAGTTTGACGACATTTGCCGTGTCCGGATCGCTGACCGAGACGCCCTGCAACAAATACCCCGCCAGTTGCGGATCCGGAAGCTCCAAAAGCGAGCAGAATCCGGCCTTTTGCGAGTCGCTGGCAGCATCGAAGTGCTCCTCGAGCCACGCGCTGAGAAGCACGTCCAACTCGCGCATGCCGCGCCGGCACTGCCAGCGCAACTGCGATTTGCTAGGGCTGTCGGCAGGGTTCATCGGCAGCCTCAGTGGCGGCGTTCCACCAGCATCTTCTTGGTCTCGGCAATCGCACGGGCCGGGTTAAGGCCTTTGGGACAGGCTTGCGAACAGTTCATGATTGTGTGGCAACGGTACAGTCGGAAAGGGTCTTCCAGGTCATCAAGCCGTTCGCCGGTGGCCTCGTCCCGGCTGTCCACCAGCCAACGGTAAGACGCCAGCAATGCAGCGGGGCCAAGGTAGCGATCGCTGTTCCACCAGTAGCTGGGGCAGCTGGTCGAACAACAGGCACAAAGTATGCACGCGGCAGGTTCGTCGATTTTTTCCTGATCGACCTTGCTCTGGAGCCGTTCGTGATCCGGTGGCGCTGGTGTCCGGGTCTGCAGCCAGGGTTTGACTGACGCGTATTGGGCATAAAAATTGGTCAGATCCGGTACCAGATCCTTCACCACTGGCATATGCGGCAATGGGTAAATCCGAATCTCGCCTTTGACGCTGTCCGCCGACTTGGTGCAAGCCAGGGTGTTGCTGCCATCGATGTTCATGGCGCAAGAGCCGCAAATACCTTCGCGGCAGGAACGGCGGAAGGTCAGTGTCGAATCGACTTCGTTTTTTATCTTGATGAGTGCATCGAGCACCATCGGCCCGCAATCCGACATGTCCAGCTCATAGGTGTCCATGCGCGGGTTCTCACCGCTGTCCGGATCATAGCGGTAGACCACAAATCTCTGCACATTGCTGGCCCCTTGGGGCGCCGGAAAATGCTTGCCCTTCTTGATCCGGGAATTTGCCGGTAAACGGAACTCCGCCACGTCGTGCTCCTGCGTTCAATAATAGTTTGAAAATGGTGGGTGTAGTACGCTCGTCTTAGTAAACGCGGGCCTTGGGCGGCACCGGCTCAACTTCGTCGGTCATCGTGTTCAAATGCACCGGCCGGTAATCAAGCGCGACTTTACCGCCCTCATCAACCCACGCCAGTGTGTGCTTCAACCAGTTCTCGTCGTCACGGTCCGGATAGTCTTCGCGTGCGTGCGCACCGCGACTTTCCTTCCTGTTGGCCGCGGACTCAATGGTCGCCGTTGCATTTTGCAGCAGGTTTTCCAGTTCCAGCGTTTCAATCAGGTCGGTATTCCAGATCAATGAACGATCGCTGACCCGAACTTCGTCGAACGCAGTATAGGTCTTGCGCAACGCCTCGACGCCCTCGCCCAGCGTTTCGCCAGTACGAAAAACGGCCGCATGATTCTGCATGACCTTTTGCATTTCAAGGCGAACGTCCGCTGTGCTGCGTTTGCCATCGGCATTCCGCAATTTGTCGATACGCGCGATGCTGTTCATGCCCGCATCGGCCGCCAATGGCTTGTGCCGCGCGTCCGGCTGCATCGTCTCGGCACAATGCTTGGCCGCAGCTCGACCGAAGACCACAAGATCCAGCAGTGAATTCGAACCCAGTCGGTTAGCACCGTGCACGGATACGCACGCCGCCTCGCCAACCGCCATCAGGCCCGGCACGACAGAATCGGGATCGCCATCGCGCAAGGTGACCACTTCGCCATTGTAATTGGCCGGTATACCGCCCATGTTGTAGTGCACGGTCGGCAATACCGGAATCGGTTCCCGGGTTACGTCCACTCCGGCGAAAATTCGCGCTGATTCGGCGATACCCGGCAGACGCTCATGGATCACTTCAGGCCCCAGGTGTTCCAGGTGCAAGTGAATGTGATCCTTCTCCGCGCCCACGCCGCGGCCTTCACGAATCTCTATCGTCATCGAGCGACTGACTACGTCGCGTGAGGCCAGATCTTTGGCGTTCGGTGCGTAGCGCTCCATGAAGCGTTCGCCATCCGAATTGGTCAGATAGCCACCTTCGCCGCGCACCCCTTCCGTAATCAGGCAGCCTGCGCCGTAAATTCCGGTTGGGTGGAACTGCACGAACTCCATGTCCTGCAAAGGCAAACCTGCGCGCAAAACCATGGCATTGCCATCGCCTGTACAGGTATGCGCCGAGGTGCAGGAAAAATACGAGCGACCGTAACCGCCGGTTGCCAGAATTACCTGGTGCGAACGAAACCGGTGCAGCTTGCCCGTGGCCATGTCGAGCGCAACCACGCCGCGGCAAGCGCCGTCTTCCATAATCAGGTCAATCGCGAAGTACTCAATAAAGAACTCCGCTTCATGCTTGAGTGACTGCTGATACAGCGTATGCAGCATCGCATGGCCCGTGCGGTCAGCAGCGGCACAAGTCCGTTGCGCCGTGCCCTCGCCAAACCGGGTGGTCATGCCACCGAACGGACGTTGATAGATACGGCCGTCTTCGGTACGCGAGAACGGCACGCCGTAATGTTCAAGTTCGATGACCGCGTCAGGCGCTTCTTTACACATGTATTCGATCGCGTCCTGGTCGCCGAGCCAGTCGGAACCCTTGACCGTGTCGTACATATGCCAGCGCCAGTCGTCTTCCCCCATGTTGCCAAGCGCGGCGCTAATGCCGCCCTGCGCCGCCACGGTGTGGCTGCGGGTTGGGAATACCTTAGTTACACAGGCTGTTTTGAAACCCGCTTCGGCAAGACCGAACGTTGCTCGCAGACCGGCACCACCTGCGCCAATGACGACGACATCGTAGCTATGGTCTATGAATTCGTAATCACTCATGCGGCACCGCCGAACGCAATCTTAAGTACAGCAAACAGAGCGGCTGCTACCGCCAGCAAATGAGCAAACTTGCAAAGTATCAATGAAACCACCTTGAGAAACGGTCCGTGTATGTAGTCCTCGATGACAACCTGAACACCGAGATTCGAGTGCCAGGCCAGGGCAACTGCCAGCAACAACAGCAAAATGCTGTTCATCGGCATGGCAACCCATTCGATCAGACCATCGCGGTCGATGGCGTCGAAACCTAACGACGCGGCGACAAACCAAAGACCCAGAAGCACGATACCGGCGGCTGAAACGCGTTGTGACCAGAAATGTTCTGTGCCGTCTTTCGCTGAACCGGCACCCAGCACTTTACCCAATGGAGAACGCAAACTGCTCATAGTGCCACCCAATAGCCAGCCGTCAGCACAACGGTCAGCAGCAAAACAAACCAGGCTGACGCGTTTGCGGTCTTTAGCTCAAAGCCATAACCCAGATCCCAGACCAGGTGGCGAATGCCGTTGGCAAGGTGGAAAAAGAACGCCGCGCTCCAGCCGATCAGCATTACCCGACCCGGAATCGAGCCTGCAAAGCTCACGACTTCCTGGTAGGCAGCGTCTCCGCTCGAGGCTGCGACCAGCCACCAGGCAAACATCAAGAGACCGATCGACAAGGCAATGCCACTGACCCTGTGCAGGATCGACAATGTCATGGTGATGGGCCAGCGATAAATCGACAGATGTGGCGACAACGGTCGCCCGGGATTGCTCATGTCCGGGGAGTTTCCTATTCAGTCTTGTTGTACGGGGTATTCGGCGATCATCAGAAGTCTATGCAGCGCCCAGCCTTTTCCCAGTCGCCGTACCGGGTCGGATCCAAACCGTCACGACCGCCGATCTCGACCGGTGCCGGCTTGCTGTGATCGTCGGTCGGAGTATCATCGGCGTTCGCGGCATCGCGGCTTACGGTTTCGTTGGACTTTTCTACGGGGCTGTTCATCCGGGAATTATGCCATACGAAATTCAATGGCGCAGTTAGTGAGTGACATCTATTTGCTCGCCCGGGCAATGGCTGCATGCGCTCGCCTTCATCGACGGACCGGTATGTACACACAAATTCTTGCCTCTGGCGATGACGCCATCGGCTTTTTGCAGGGCCAACTCACCCAGGACCTCAACGACCTGAGCGCGGAATTTTCGCCGCTGGCTGCCTGGTGCAACCCTAAAGGGCGGGTGGTCGCAGTGCTGCGCTTGCTGGCGCTGGAAAATGGCGTGGGTCTCATTCTGCCGGATGCGCTCGCGGAACCCGTGATCACGGGCCTGCTCCGCTATCGGCTGCGTGCACAAGTCGAATTGTTACCGGCCGGCGCGCAATGGCGCGCCTATGCACTGTCTGCCGGGCAAGATCTGGCGGCGCTGGAATCCATGGGGTTGTTACCGGAACCTGCCGCAAATGCCAGTCGCCGACGCGCTGGAATTACCGCGGTCAGTCTTGATACACAGCGGTCCGTCGTCGAACTGTATGCTGACGTAGCGGCACTCGACACTGCCAGGCTGAAATTTGCCGCGCCGTTGTCAGCCGGGTCATGGGCGGCAGCACGAATTCAGGCCGGCATCACGGATATCGACGACACCACCACAGAACAATACACGCCGCATATGTTGAATCTCGACAGACTCGGCGCCATCAGTTTTTTCAAGGGCTGTTATCCCGGTCAGGAAATCGTTGCCCGCACCGAGCATCTCGGCTCGGTAAAACGGAGCGTCGCCCGCTACCGCGCTCACGGAACGCCGGTAGCAAGTGGCGAGCCGGTCCAGTTTGCCGGCGTGGAATCGGGCGTCGTTGTCGCCAGTGCCGGCAGCTGGTTGCTTGCCATGGTCCCAACCGAACTGCATGACAAGACCCTCAGTTGTGCCGGCCAGGAAATTACGCCGCCCGATCAGACCTCAGGCCGCATATAGGGAAACAGCAAGACATCCCTGATCGACGGTGAATCCGTCAGCAGCATGACCAGTCGGTCGATGCCCAATCCGAGGCCGGCAGTTGGTGGCAAACCAAACTCCAGCGCACGAATATAGTCGGCATCATACGCCATGGCTTCATCATCGCCGGCCGCTTGATTCGCGACCTGTTCCTGGAAGCGTTCTGCCTGGTCTTCCGAGTCATTGAGTTCGGAAAAGCCATTGGCCAGCTCCCGCCCGCCGACAAAAAACTCGAATCGATCAACAATAAACGGATCGTCATCGTTGCGGCGCGACAATGGCGATACTTCGGTTGGATAGGCAGTGACAAACGTCGGCTCGTGTAATTTCGCTTCGGCCGTCTTTTCGAAAATTTCGATCTGCAGCTTGCCGCAACCGTAGTTGTCCTGCACCGGTATGCCCAGTAACTTGCAGTGTTCAACCAGATAGTCACGGTCACGCAAGCGCGATGCGTCCAGTCCCTGGTTGTATTTGAGGATTGCTTCTTCGACGGTCAGCCGTGCGAACGGTTTGCCGAGCTCGAAGGTACTCCCCTGGTACTGCACTTTTGTCGTTCCCAGAACACTCTGCGTCATGCCTTTCAGCAAGGCTTCGATCAGGTCGATCAGATCGCGGTAGTCCGCATACGCCCGATACAACTCGAGCATCGTGAATTCAGGATTATGCCGAGTCGATACGCCTTCATTGCGGAAGTTGCGGTTGATTTCGTAGACGCGCTCAAAACCGCCGACAACGAGTCGCTTGAGATTCAGTTCCGGCGCTACGCGCAGGAACAAGTCCATATCGAGCGCGTTGTGGTGTGTCTTGAATGGCCGGGCATTCGCACCACTGGCAATCGACTGCATCATCGGCGTTTCGACTTCCAGGTAATCCTGTGAATCGAGAAAGGCCCGTATATACGCAACGATTCGCGTGCGCATGTGGAAAACACGACGGCTATCGTCGTTCATGATCAGATCCACGTAGCGCTGCCGGTAGCGAGTCTCCGCATCGGCGAGTCCGTGGTACTTCTCGGGCAAAGGGCGCAAAGACTTCGTCAGCAAACGCACTTCGTCGGCTCGCACGGTTAACTCGCCCGTGTTGGTCTTAAACAGCTTGCCACGTGCGCCAACGATATCGCCGACATCCCACTTTTTGAAATCCTGATAGACGCCGTCCGCGAGACGATCACGTTCAAGTCGTACCTGTATCTGCCCACTTCGGTCCTGCAGCTTGACGAAACTGGCTTTGCCCATCACGCGTTTCGCCATCATGCGGCCTGCGACACGCACCTCTATCTGTTCCGACTCCAGGTGCTCACCGTCCTGCTCGCCGTAAGTCAGGTGAAGTTCATCCGCAAGCGCATTGCGTCTGAAATCGTTTGGAAACGCGTTTCCGGTTTCGCGTAGCGCAGTCAGCTTGCGCCGGCGTTCGGCGATCAGCGAGTTCTCGTCTTTGTCATTGTTGTTGGACACTTATAATCCCTGTTTCAGGCTGGCCTCGATGAAATCGTCAAGCCCGCCATCCAGTACAGCTTGAGTATTGCCGGTTTCAACGCCGGTACGTAAATCCTTTATGCGACTTTGGTCCAGCACATACGAACGGATCTGACTGCCCCAGCCGACATCGGCTTTGCTGTCTTCGACCAGTGCCGCCTGCGCGCGTCGGTTCTGCATCTCGAGTTCGTATAACTTGGCTTTGAGTTGCTTCATGGCGGTCGCTTTGTTCTTGTGCTGCGACCGGTCATTCTGGCACTGCACGACGGTATTCGTCGGCAAGTGGGTAATACGCACAGCCGACTCCGTTCTGTTCACGTGCTGACCGCCAGCACCGGACGCCCGGTAAACGTCAATGCGCAAATCCGACGGGTCTACGTCGATATCAATATCGTCATCGACTTCCGGTGATACGAATACGGAAGCGAAGGACGTGTGCCGACGGTTACCCGAATCGAAGGGCGACTTGCGCACCAGTCGGTGCACACCGGTCTCGGTACGCAGCCAGCCATAAGCGTACTCGCCGTCGATCCGGATAGTCGCGCTCTTGATGCCAGCAACTTCGCCGGCAGACGCTTCTATTAACTCGGCTTTGAAGTCGTGCATCTCCGCCCAGCGCAAATACATGCGCAACAGCATCTCCGACCAGTCCTGCGCTTCCGTACCGCCGGCCCCGGACTGAATGTCGACGAAGGCACTGGCACCGTCCATCTCACCACTGAACATGCGCCGGAATTCAAGCGCGGCGATGCGGGTCTCGTAATTGTCGAGATCGCTTTCCAGCTCTGTCGCCGTGCCCATGTCATTCTCAGCGACAGCCATGTCCAGAAGCTCATCGGCATCTGCCAGACTGCGCTGCAATTCGTCCAGCGTTACAACGATATCTTCGAGCGATGCACGTTCTTGCCCCAATGCCTGAGCACGTTCCGGCTTGTCCCAGACGTTGGGTTGTTCCAGTTCTCGCTGAACTTCGGTCAGCCGTTCCGCTTTATTATCGTAGTCAAAGGTACCCCCTTAACGCCTCGTTGCGTTCGGTAAGGTCGGTAATTCTTGCTCGGATCTGACTGATTTCCATTGGGAATGCGCGGGTGGCCAAAAAACGCGGCATATTAACATGCCGAGGGGCGAGGTACAGGACTGCGAATAGAGACGATCTGCTCAACAATCAGTTGCGGCGATTCAATGCCCCGGTACTCGTTAACGTCCAGCCTGAAGACCAGTTGCACCGTCCCGCGCAATCCTTGTTCCGCCTGATTGAAGGCAATAGCATCGATCAGCGGACCGCCCGTCTCCGGCTCTACCCGCAGCTTCAAGTGGCGCTCGCCGACGACCCTTTGCTCACGCACGCGAAACTCGCCACGAAACAGCGGCTCCGGAAAACCGGCACCCCACGGGCCCGCACCGCGCAGTGTTTGCGCAAATTTCAGCGTCAGTGCCGTCGCCGGCAACATGCCATCAGTCGCGATTGCGCCACTGAAATCCGCTTCAGGGTACAAACGGGTTAGTTGCCGCGATGCCGCTTTGCGGAACTCATCCAGGTGTTGCTCTTGCAGTGACAGCCCCGCCGCCATCGCGTGACCACCAAACTTGCCGATCAAGCCCGGGTGCGCCGTCGATACGGCCTCAAGCAGATCGCGAATATGCACACCCGGTACTGAACGAGCTGAACCTTTCAGCTCACCAGGCTGCTCACGGGCGAAGGCAATCACTGGCCGGTGGCACCGTTCACGGACCCGCGCGGCGACCAGGCCGACCACTCCCTGATGCCAGTGCGGGTCGTAAACGCAAACGCAGGGTGGCAAATGCCGGGCGTCCATCGCATCGACATACTCGAATGCCTGATCACGCATCGTCGCCTCTATCTCGCGGCGTTCGCGATTGATCTCATCAAGATTGGCGGCCAACGAATGGGCATGCGCCAGGTCGTCGCTCAGCAGGCATTCGATACCGACAGACATATCCTCGAGGCGACCTGCGGCATTGAGTCGGGGTCCCACAGCAAAGCCGAGGTCCGTGCTGACCACGCGGCCGTGCACGCGTCCCGCGATTTCCAGCAACGCCTTGATACCCGGCACGCAGCGACCAGCGCGAATGCGCTGCAGCCCTTGCTGCACAAGGATACGGTTATTGCGGTCGAGACGGACCACATCGGCAACCGTACCGAGCGCAACCAGATCGAGGAACTGCGCCGGGATCTTCGCGGCACCGTCTTTGCCGTCCGCCTGCAGACGCCGGCCCAGCGCCGCCATCAGGTAAAACGCCACACCGACCCCAGCAAGATTCGGACTGGCAAAGTCGCAGCCCGCCAGGTTCGGATTCACCATCGCCGCGGCCGCGGGCAATTCGGGACCCGGCAAATGGTGGTCCGTCACCAGAACCTGCATACCGAGTGCATTGGCAGCCGCGACCCCTTCAATACTGGAAACACCGTTATCGACCGTCAGCAGCAAGTCCGGTTTGCGTTCGCTCGATACAGCCACAATCTCCGGCGTCAGGCCGTAGCCAAACGCAAACCGATTCGGCACCAGGTAGTCGACAGCGGCGAAGCCGAAACCGCGCAGGCAGCGCACAACCAATGCCGTACTGGTCGCACCGTCGGCGTCAAAATCGCCGATGACCATGATCCGGCTGTCACGGTGTTGCACCAGCAAATCCACAGCCCGGTCGATGCCATCCAGCGAACCGACAGGTGCAAGGTGTTGTAAACCGTAGTCCAGATCGCTCACGCTTTTTATGCCACGGGCCGCATAGACACGAGCCAAAACCGCGTCGATGCCACTGAGGGCTCGTATCGCTTCCGCACCGGGCGTTCTGTCCCGTAATGGCCGCGATCCTGCCGTCATGACGCACCCGTAGCCGGCAATGCCGGCGAACGGCGCCAAAACCGGTAGCGGTCACTATGCCGAATGTGCAGCACAATGCCGTCCGCAAACAAGATGGCGATAGCCGGCAACCGACCGGCCGCCTGCAAGTCCCGCAGTTCCCGTAGCGCAGCAGCAACGCTCTCCAGGGAATCACCAGCAGCGGGCGGAGGAACCACCGCCACGAAGCGGCCAGCACCAGCGCTTGCACATTGGCTGACAGAACCGGGCCAGTCGCTGACCGCCGCTTCCGAATACGACCAATAGCCGCGCAACAAAGGTTCGCTCGCGTACAACGCCGGCAAATTGCGGCGCACGCAACCGTCAACCGTACCACCGCCCCATAGCCACAGACTGTTCAGCGGTGGCTGACCGTCTTGTTCACGTTGCAAATTGCTGCTGTGGTCGTGCAACGCCAACTGTAGCTCGCCGCTCAGTTGCAAATAGCGCTTGGCCGATGCACCACTCGGCAAATAAGGATCCGGCCGGCCACCGCTAATCGCATCAGCAGGCAATGGCGATGTGGCAAATTGCTGTGCCGAATGCAGGTATCCCATGCTACCGATGGCTTCGAGCCTTGACTGATCATCATCGAACATCGCCTCCTGCAGGTCAGCGAACAAGTCGCGCAGCATTTGTCCACCCAGATCGTGCGCAGCGGGCGCGTGCAGATAGAGCTTGTCGAGGCCCGCTTGCAGCCAAACCGGATCCGCACCCGCGAGCCAGCCGGACGGACACCTGCCCGTCTGCCCCCAGTACCGCAACGCGGCAAGGCCTGCGTCGGGTACCGCTAACGCGAGCTCGGTGAGTACGCTGTGCAGCAAGCTACCGTCAGCCGACGGATGGCGCGCCACCGCACGGGCAAGCCAGCAACCGCAACCTGCGTCCGTCATCGCGAACGATACTGAGCAGGGCAAGGCAACGATAGCGTCGGCACGGGTTGTGGCCATAGCAGGGGTTCCAACCCGTTTGCACGGGCAGTCTCTTTCCGTCCTGAAGTGATACCGTCCGACTTTGAACAGTCGGCCGGGGTTTGTATGATGTCCCGCCCGGTCAAGTCGGGCGGGACAATGGTAACCGCGCGCGACGTTCAGCGCACCCGCGCCGCAACATCCTCAGGAAACGCAGCAAGCCAATGAAATTTACCCGCGACAATCACACCCATCTGAGTATTCGACGAATCGAGCGCGGTGCGCTGACGATCGGCGAGGAAACGTTCACGGAGAGTATCGCGTTGACCTCAGACACGCTGCTACGAGACTGGCCCGAACTCGCGGTCGATCAGCTTGACCTGAACGCGCTGCAACGCCTCTTGGACGAAAAGCCTGAAGTGATCGTGCTGGGCACCGGCTGGCAACATCAGTTCGCGCCCAGAGAATTGATGTTTGACCTTGCGCGGCGCGGCATTGGCCTGGAGACCATGGACACGCCTGCGGCCTGCCGCACGTTTAATATTCTGGTCGGAGAGGGGCGGCGACCCGCAGCGCTGTTGTTGATCGACTGACGGTACTCAGCCCAGTAGCGTATCGAAAGACAAGCCCTGATCTTCCATCATGCCGCGCAAGTTGCGCAGCGCTTCCAGCTGGATCTGCCGAACCCGTTCGCGGGTAACTCCCAATTCACTGCCGATCTGCTCAAGCGTCAAGCGACGGCGCCCATGCAGCCCAAAGCGACGCTCGATCACCGCGCGTTTCTTGTCACTCAAACGGCCCAGCCACTCGTCCAACAGGGACGCAACCACGGCTCGCTGCACGCAGCGCGGCGGTTCCGCATCGCGTGAGGCCGGCAGCGTTTCCAGCGGACTGCGTTCGTCGTCGCTGCTTGCTGAACCGAGAATAACCCGATCGTGCAACGCCAACAGGCGCTCGACATCGGCCACATCGCGATCCAGCTTGGTCGCAATGTCGGTAGCACTGGCCGTGCCTGCGTGCTTTTGTCCGAGCTTGTAAGCGGTACGCAGGCAAACATTGATGTCCTTGATCACGTGTATCGGCAAGCGCACGGTGCGCGACTGGTTCATGATGGCCCGTTCGATGGTTTGCCGAATCCACCAGGTCGCGTAGGTGGAGAAACGGAAGCCCCGTTCCGGATCGAACTTCTTGACGGCATGTATGAGCCCGAGATTGCCTTCCTCGATGAGGTCCAGCAGAGGCAAACCGCGATTGAGGTAACGTCGCGCCAGTTTGACCACCAGGCGCAAGTTCGACACGATCATGTGCTGCCGCGCCCGCTCGTCACCGCGCTGCACTCGCCGCCCGAGCGATACTTCTTCTTCGGCCGTCAACAGCTCTGACACACCAATATCGTTCAGATAGAGACGGGTCGCATCAACGCCTAATGCAACGCGTGGACGCTTGGCCGCCGTGTCGTCTGCCAATTCAGAATGTCCGGATCGCCGCCCGCGATCGCGGGTCGACGGAATGCCACTATCAAGATTTTGCGAATAAGCCACGGCGCCTCTCCCGATTCACTTCGGAACAGCCCGCGAACGCCCGCAAACCGGCGTCACAAGTCGAATTATCTCGCTGGCAAATACTGTCGCGGGTTAACTGGCTTGCCGTTGCGCCTGATTTCAAAATGCAGTCGCGGCTGTTGTCCCGGCCCCTCACCCATGGTCGCGATCCGCTGACCTTTCCTGATCGTCTGGCCCTCCTTGACTAGGAGCGACGCGTTGTACCCGTAGGCACTTAGGTAGGTGTCGTTGTGCTTGATTATAATAAGCTGTCCATAGCCAATTAGTCCACCGCCGGCATACACGATACGGCCATCAGCCGCGGCAACGACTGCCTGGCCGACTCGCCCAGCCACCAGTACGCCCGTACCGGCGCCGGGACGCTGGCCGAACTCAACCGCAACCTTGCCGTTGGTTGGCCAGGCCCAGGCCGGCGACGGTCCCGCCGGGATTGGTGGCAACGGCGGGGCTGGCGAGCGCGTGGTCTTGCCGCCAGCCGTTGCGGCCCTGCCCGCTGGCGGGTACAGCTTGATCACCTGACCGGGATAAATTAGCGAGCCGTCACCGAGATTATTCCAGCGAGCGAGGTCTTTGAGATCTTGCCCGTAGCGCCAGGCAATGGTGAACAGAGTTTCGCCGCTGCGGACAACGTGCACGTCACGGGCGGTATAGTCACGGCCGTCGAACAGCCCGCATCCGCTTAGCAAGCAAACGGAAACGAACAGAACAACCACTCCCCTGATGCTGTGCGCTGGCTTCATCTCAATGGCTCGCCATTCCTTCTGCCCAAACACGAGAGTCAGTGGACTCAGCGACTCATCCCGACAACCATAAGCACAGCGGCGATCGCCACAACGCTCCAGCCTATGCGCTCAACGTATTTTGGCAGAAACGCGGCCATACGCGGCCCACCTGCCCGCACCAGCCCCGCCACCAGGAAAAAGCGCGCGCCCCGGCCCACCAGCGAAGCCAGAATAAAGCCAGGCAGGTTCAGCGCCGCGACTCCGGCCGCGATCGTGAACACTTTGTAAGGAATCGGCGAGAAGCCGGCCAGAAAGACCGCCCAGATGCCCCAGGCATCGAACCACTCGCGCCCCGTCAGGTACGCTGACCAGTAGTGACTGTCCATCAGCCACGGTTCAATGCTCTCAAAAAGGAACACGCCAATGGCGTAACCGGCGATGCCACCGAGCAAGGATGCAACCGTGGTAATTGTCGCGAGACGCCACGCCCGCTGCGGACGCGCGAGGCACATCGGGGCCAACATGACATCGGGCGGAACCGGAAAAAACGAGGACTCGGCAAAGCTGATAGCGGCCAGCGCCTGCTCAGCCCTGGGGTGCACGGACCAGCTCAGTACCCGCTCGTACAAGGCGCCGAAGAGCCTCATTCGAACCAGGAACTCGCATAATATTGCACATTAATTAACTTACTTATCTGCATGTTTATTAACTACTTTCCATGGACAAGCGGTACGAAACTGACGGCCCCCAGCGAACGCTGATGCAACTCGTTGCCATTACGGGTTACGAGCGCCAGCTCCTGCCGGCCACTGGGTCCAACGGGAATAATCAGACAACCTTGCTCGGTCAGTTGTTCGAGCAGCGGCACAGGCACTCTCGGTGCCGCTGCCGCCACGAGTATGCCGTCGTACGGCCCGTATTTCGGCCAGCCCAGCCAGCCGTCACCCTGCCGAAACCGGACGTTGTAAATCTCCAGTTCGCTGAGCTGGCGACGGGCCCGGCGGAGCAATGCCGGAATGCGTTCCACGGTGTGTATTTCTTTAACCAGCGGCGCCAGTACGGCTGTCTGGTAGCCACAGCCGGTACCGATTTCCAGCACCCGACGGGCACCCGACAAATGTTCGAGCATCGCCTCGGTCATGCGCGCAACGACATAAGGCTGGCTGATGGTCTGTCCCAGCCCTATAGGCAATGCAGTGTCTTCGTATGCCCTGCTCGACAAGGCCTCGTCGACAAACAGGTGTCGCGGCACGTTGCGGATCTGCCCCAGCACCTCGTCAGAACGTATGCCCTGATCCATCAAGCGCTGGACCAAGCGCTCGCGCGTACGCAGGGAGGTCATGCCTATGCCGCGAATACCCGGGTCGGCAGGCGTCATCTGTTCAGCCAGTCCTGCAGCGGCCCAACAGCATCGTGTCGCGTCAGGTCGACCTTGAGCGGCGTGACCGAGACGTAGCCTTGTTCGATCGCCTCAAAATCAGTGCCGGGTCCGGCATCCTGCCCGTCTCCGGCAGGGCCTATCCAGTAGATCGTGCGGCCGTGCGGATCCCTGGACTTGATCAGTGGTTCCGAGCGGTGCCGGAAGCCGAGCCGGGTACTTTGCACACCGGCCAGCGCCGAATACGGCAAGTCGGGCACGTTGACGTTCAGAATGGTGTCCGGCGCCAGCGTTTCGCGCTCGAGGCGCTTCACCAGTTCGCAGGCAATTTGCGCCGCTGTTGCAAAATGCGTCGCCCGCGGACCGACCATCGACAGCGCTACCGCCGGAAACCCCAGAAAACGCCCTTCCATGGCGGCAGCGACGGTGCCCGAGTAAATCACGTCGTCACCAAGATTGGCACCGTGGTTGATACCTGAAACGACGATATCCGGCTCGAAATCCAGATAGCCGGACAAGGCAAGGTGCACCGAATCTGACGGTGTGCCATTCACGCAGTAACAATTGTCGCGGACCTTGTGAATCCTGAGCGGCGAATGCAGAGTGAGGGAGTTGCTGGCACCGGAATGATTTCGGTCCGGCGCGACCACGACGACTTCACCGACTTCGGCCAAGGCTTCCGCCAGGGTATTGATGCCAGTGGCGAGGTAGCCGTCGTCATTGCTAACTAGAATTTTCATTTACACGAGAGACTGGTTTTCGGGTCCGCCGGCAGATAGCGCACCGGGTAAGGTAAACTGGCCGCCAACGTCGCGAGGGCGAAACGCCGCTCACTATACTGAATGTTGGCGTCTCGCCATAGCGTCAGGCGCGCAGACAGCTGAATTAATCTTTATTCCGGTAGCCATGAACGACGATCGCAGCGATAACCCGCCACCCAGCGACGACGACGAGACGGCACTTTTTCGTCGCGCCGTCGCAGGTACCCGACCTCTCAACAGCAGCTATGTGCCTCCAGAGCGCAAGCCGCCGCCGCCGCGTGCACGCTTTCGGCGCCAGGACGAAGAGGCCGTGCTGACCGAGAGCCTGCTTTGCAGTGCGGAGGATATTGAAGCAAATGCTGGCGAACGCCTGCAGTTCCGGCGCCCGGAAGTAGGCCAGCGCACTCTGCGCCGTCTTGCCCGCGGCAGCTACAGCATACAGGCAGAGATCGATCTGCACGGAATGACGGCGGCGTACGCCGAATCCGCCCTGCACGCATTCATCAGGGACAGCGTGCAGAACAACCTGCGTTGCGTGCGCATCGTGCACGGCAAAGGGCACGGATCCGGTCTTGGCGGCCCCGTACTGAAAGTAAAGGTCAATCACTGGTTACGCCGCTGGCGGGATGTACTGGCGTTCGCATCGGCGCGCCAGGTGGACGGCGGCACCGGTGCCGTCTACGTCCTGTTACGCCACGGCTGACTCGCGGCTAGCGTCGTTGCAGACCGCTATTTCCCGCAAGACAGCGGTCGCAAATGAACCGCTCTGCAGGGTAAATTTCAGAGTCAATGTGTCACCCGAATAGTCAGTTTCAAGCTCATGAATACAAACTCGCAGTGAGCGCCGGGCCGCATCGCCGTGCCGCTCCAGAGCGGCCACGAAATCAGCATGGCGCGCCAACACTTGCCGCTCGACTTCCGACCGTGCATCTGCCTGCCCATTGCGCCCCCATAAGGGACCACTGGGGTGCACATCGAACTGCCGGCAGCGCTCGACCAGCGTCTCGTCCACCACCTCAACCGGAAAATGACTGTTGCTGCCCTCGAGGCTCGCGATATCACCCGGCAACAACACATCCCAGTTGCCGGCCTCCAGCCGCGCGTCGAGCACGTCATTGAATATGAGCGAGCGGGCTGCCGACAGTGCCAGAGATCGTTGCTCCCTCTTCAGCCGCTGTCCGGCAAACAAACGACGGGCAAGCAACACGTTGCCGCCACCGTGGCCGAAACGTTGTTCGCCAAAATAGTTGGGTACGCCGGAAGCAGCTATCCGCTCCAGCGCCGGGCGCGGGTCGTCCGTTACATTCCTCAGGGTCAGCTCAAAGCGATTCGCCCGGTGCGTTCCGCGGCGCAATTTACGGCAATGCCGGACGCACTGGAGCATAACCACGCCATCCAGCCTGAAGTCCGTCCAGGCGTGGTCCTGCCCCCGGGCACGTCGAACGCTAAACCATTGCGTCGTTACGGCATGCCGGTCTTTTAGCCCCGAATACCCCACGTCGCGCAACGGAATCCCGGCAAAACGAGCCAACTGTCTGGCAATCCACAAGGTATTGTTGGCGGTCTTTTCGAGTAATAACCAGTCGTGCTCGCCATCGCCTGAAAACTCAAGCTCCATGACCTCACTGACGCGAAAGTCTTCCGGTTGCGAACGAATGGTGGCTGTCGTTGACGGCAAACCGCCGGCGCGTCGCCAGTCTGGCAACGGGAAAGACTCAGAGGATTGCACCGTATTCAGGTCGGTGTCAGTGGCGGGTTATATCTTTCGCTGGCACAACCTGAAAGAACGTCTCGTTCTTGCCGATCATGCCAAGGTCGGTACGGGCCCGCTCTTCGGCGGCGGCCCGCCCGTTCTTGAGGTTCAGCACTTCAGCATCGAGTGCGGCGTTACGTTCACGCAGCGCCTCGTTCTGCTGACGTTGCTCGGCGACGGCCAAGGACAGATTGCGGGTCTTGCGATAACCATCGTCGGCAAGCCACAGTTGGCCTTGCAGCGCGATCGTAATGACGATCAGTGTGTACATTACCCAGCGCATGTCAGTGTAAGGCTCGCCCCGTTAGCCTGACTATCAGCCAGGTATGGTCACATTAAATCCGGCGCGGCCCGCGTAGCTGGCTTCACCGCCCAACTCTTCCTCGATACGCAGCAACTGGTTGTACTTGGCGATGCGATCCGAGCGCGACAATGAACCGGTCTTGATCTGAGTGGCTCGTGTCCCGACGCTGATGTCGGCAATCGTGCTGTCAGACGTTTCCCCGGAGCGGTGCGAAATCACGGCGGTGTAGCCACCATCAATCGCCATAGTAATCGCGTCAAGAGTTTCCGATAAGGTACCGATTTGGTTGGGTTTTATCAATATAGAATTTGCAATCTTCCGATCGATGCCGGATTTCAGGATTGCTGTATTGGTCACGAACAGATCGTCACCGACCAGCTGTACCCTCGATCCCAGCCGTTCGGTCAGCAACTGCCAGCCGTCCCAGTCACCCTCGTCCATGCCGTCTTCGATCGACACAATCGGATAGGCATCGGCCAAACCCGCGAGATAATCCGCAAACCCGGCCGCATCAAAGTCCCGGTTCTCCGAGCTGAGGCGATAACGACCATCGGTGTAGAACTCGGAACTGGCGACATCCAGGCCCAGCACGATGTCTTTGCCTACAACGTAACCGGCCTTCTCGATGGCAGTCACGATGGTGTCGAGTGCTGCCTGGTTTGACGGCAGATCCGGTGCGAAGCCACCCTCGTCGCCGACGGCTGTATTCAGCCCCATAGACGACAACACACCGCGTAGGGAGTGAAAGACTTCCGCACCGTAACGCAGGGCCTCGCTAAAACTCGGCGCGCCAACCGGCAGGATCATAAACTCCTGAATGTCGACGTTGTTGTCAGCATGCGCACCGCCGTTGATGATGTTCATCATCGGTACCGGCATGGTCGAACTGGCGCCCAGCGAACGGTACAGCGGCATACCGGCCGAACGCGCAGCGGCATGCGCAGTAGCCAGTGAAATGGCAAGCAATGCATTGGCGCCCAGTTTGCCTTTGTTGTCAGTACCATCAAGGTCAATCATGCACTGATCAACCGCCCGACAGTCCGCGAACTCCGTTGCGAGCAAGGCATCGCGAAGCACGCCGTTTACATTCGCGACAGCGTTTCTTACGCCCTTGCCGAGATAGCGTGACTTGTCGCCATCCCGCAGCTCAACGGCTTCCCGGGTACCGGTCGATGCACCGGATGGCACAGCAGCCCGGGCTTCGGTACCGTCCGCGAGGCGCACTTCTGCTTCCACTGTCGGGTTACCGCGCGAATCGAGTATTTCTCGGCCATGAATATCAGTAATACGGATCATCGTTTTGCCTTGTTCTAGTTCGTCCCGGCCGGGATCGTGGATGAAAGTCTGTGTTAGCTGTCTGCCGTAACGCCCAACCCGAACTCCGCTTCCTGGAATCCGCGCTGTTTTACCGCCTGGTCGATCGTCAGCAACGTTTCGAGCAACTCCCGCATCATGCCGAGCGGCCAGGCATTTGGTCCATCTGACAAAGCTGTCTCGGGAGTCGGGTGTGTTTCCATGAATAAGCCGGCGACACCCGCGGCGGTCGCCGCACGGGCCAGGACCGGCACAAATTCGCGCTGGCCGCCAGAGGCTGACCCTTTGCCACCCGGCAATTGCACCGAGTGAGTGGCATCGAAGACTACCGGTGAACCCGTGCCACGCATCACCGCGAGGCTGCGCATATCGGACACCAGGTTGTTGTAGCCGAAGGAAAAACCGCGCTCGCAAACCATGATCTGCTCATTGCCGGTGCTGCGCGCTTTATCGACAACGTTTTGCATTTCCCACGGCGACAGGAATTGCCCCTTCTTGATGTTCACGGGTTTGCCCGCGCTCGCGGCCCGCAAGATGAAATTGGTCTGTCGGCAAAGAAACGCCGGCGTTTGCAACACGTCGACTACCGACGCGACTTCGTCCATCGGCGTATCTTCATGCACGTCCGTAAGCACCGGCAACTGCAGCTGGCGCTTTACTTCACCCAGTACGCGCAAGCCCTCTTCCATGCCCGGTCCGCGAAAACTGCCGCTGGAGCTGCGATTCGCTTTATCGAATGACGATTTGTAAATGAACGGTATACCCAGTTCCCGCGTGATTTCCTGCAGCTTGCCCGCCGTATCAATGGTCATGGCCTCGCTTTCCACCACGCAGGTACCAGCGATCAGGAACAGCGGTTCCTTTGCGCCAACCTCAAAACCGCACAGCTTCATGCTTCAACCGCCTTAGGCATTTGGCCGCTATGGTGCGCGCGGGTCGCCAGAACGAATCCGGTAAACAAGGGATGTCCGTCACGTGGATTCGAGGTGAACTCAGGGTGAAACTGGCTGGCCACGAACCAGGGATGATCAGGAATCTCGACCATCTCAACCAGGTCATCGACAGACAGACCGGAAAAAACCATACCGGCTGCTTCCAGCTGCTGTCGGTAGTTATTGTTCACTTCGTAACGATGCCGATGCCGTTCATGAATCGTATCGCTGCCATAAGACTTTGCCGCCAGTGAGCCGGGTTGCAGATTAATTTGCTGCGAACCGAGGCGCATGGTGCCGCCCATATCCGACTGCTCGCTGCGCTCCTCGAACTTTCCGCTGCCCGTTTGCCACTCGGTAATCAATGCAACGACCGGGTGCGGCGTCGCCCGATCAAACTCAGTACTGTGAGCCCCCTCCAGACCGGCCAGATTGCGTGCCGCTTCTATAACCGCCACCTGCATGCCCAAACAGATACCGAGGTACGGCACCTTGTTCAGGCGCGCAAAGCTGACCGCCTTGATCTTGCCCTCAACGCCGCGATCACCGAATCCGCCGGGCACGACAATTCCGTCCATACCCTGCAGGCAATCGGTGCCGTCCCGCTCGATTTGCTGTGACTCGAAATAATGAATATTGACCCGCGTTCGGGTGTGGATACCGCCGTGCAACAGCGCCTCACTGAGCGAGATATAGGCATCGCGCAGATCCACGTACTTGCCGACCATGGCGATATTGACCTCGGCTTCCGGGTTCAGTTTCGCTTTCACGATTTCCGACCATTCACTGAGATCCGATTCCGGCAAGTCGAGCTTTAACTGGCGGGCTACGATTTCGTCGAGACCCTGCGCCTGCATCAGCGCCGGGATCTTGTACAGGTCGTCAACGTCTATAGCCGAGATAACAGCCTTCTCCGACACATTGGTAAACAGTGCGATTTTTCGACGCTGCTCCGCGGGCAGCATCTGCTCTGATCGACAAACCAGTATGTCCGGTTGAATGCCGATGGAGCGCAGTTCCTTGACAGAATGCTGCGTCGGTTTGGTCTTGATTTCAGATGACGTGGCGATATAGGGCACGAGCGTCAGGTGTACGTAAACCACCTTGTCGTGCCCCAGTTCGACGCCCATCTGGCGAATGGCCTCGAGGAACGGCAACGACTCAATGTCACCAACCGTGCCACCGATCTCAACCAGACAAATGTCAGCATCACCCGCGCCGCGCTTGACGCTCTCTTTGATCTCATCGGTTATGTGCGGAATAACCTGCACCGTTGCGCCCAGATAGTCACCCCGGCGCTCTTTGCCAATTACGGTCTCGTAAATTCTGCCTGTTGTGAAATTGCTGTTGCGACCTGTAGTCGTACGGACAAACCGTTCGTAGTGCCCGAGATCGAGATCGGTTTCCGTGCCATCGTCGGTAACGAACACTTCGCCGTGCTGAAACGGACTCATCGTGCCGGGATCCACGTTGATGTACGGATCCAGCTTGATCATGCTGATAGACAAGCCACGAGATTCGAGAATGGCGCCGAGGCAAGCTGAAGTAATGCCCTTACCGAGCGAGGACACCACGCCGCCGGTGATGAAAACATACGATGTCATGAACGAACCCTGTGGGTACACGCGCGGGAAATAACAACGGGTCAGACCAAAACGCCGCGCCAAACTGCTGTAATGCGCGGTGATTCGCTCCAACCCGATCGGTACCCCGGAAGGGGGTCCAGTGTACGACCCGTCGTTTGATTAAAGACGGTGTTACAAGTTATCAGAACAGCCCATTCATAACAATGAGCGCTAAACGAGGCGGCTCAGAACAGGGCCGGCTTTTGCTCCCAGGTCACGCTGAAACCGCGCGGTTCGTGATATTCAGCTGCGATCCACAAATCACCGACCGCCACCAGTTCTTCGCCGGCAAATAAAAGCGGAATACGATCGCGCATCCACGGCACGACACCGGCCTCCTGAAACAGACTTTTGAGTCTCCGCCGGCGACCATTGCCTGCGAGTTGTATGCGTTCGCCACCGGCCCGAAACCGCAGTTGCAGACCGGCCACTACTGTTCCCTCGCGTATCCCGCCTTCGTCTGACCAGTTCAGTGATAACACGCCTTGATGCCCGGCCAGTGGCGAACGCGGCTGGTCACGACTAAGCAATCCGGTAGCTACGCTCAAGCTGTTTGTCGTTGCCATCAGGTAAAGGTGATCGCGGTATCGACGCGCTTCGCCACCGGGCCAGATAACCAACGGACTCGCATCGCAGCGGGCATTCAGCAATTCATTTTGAATTGCGTGCATCTGGTGAAACGGCGGACTCTGGACATGCAATATCCGGCAAGCCGTACGCACGAGATTGCGCTGCCGCGCTGCCGACAACGCGCGCATGGCGCTGATGGACAGTCGCTCGGCACTGCCGCAGGAGTCGATGTCACCGTGCGCCAATTCGTCCAGCAAGAGCGCCGCTTCAGTGGCATGGGCCGCACTGCGTGTCAGCGATCGCGCGGCCTGCGGCCAGCGTGCCTGCAAAACGGGCAAGACCGTGCCTCGCAAGTAGTTGCGGTCGAACTGCTGATCGGCGTTCGAGGGATCATCGATCCAGGCCAGCGAACGTTCCGCTGCGTAGTCCGCGATGGCCTGACCAGCGACATTGAGCAGCGGCCGAATCAAAAAGCCGGTGCCCAGGCGGCGGCACGCGGCTGTGCCGCGCAGGCCCGGTATGCCGCTGCCCCGCAGCAGATTCAGCAGCACGGTTTCGGCCTGATCATCTTGATGATGTGCCGTCAGTAGCCAGTCACCCGGCTCCACGGCCGATTGCAGGGTCGCATAGCGCGCCTTGCGCGCGCTGGCTTCGAGGCCAAGACCTTCATTGCCAACCTCGACACGAAAACATTGCAGCGCGACGCCAAACTCACGGGCCTGCGCGTCGCAGTGCGCCTGCCAGGCATCCGCGCCGTTCTGCAGGCCGTGGTTGACGTGCAAGGCGATTAATTCGTTGCCGGTATCTTTTGCCCAGCAAGACAACAAGTGCAGAAGGACCGTCGAATCTCTGCCACCACTCCATGCCAGCAGGACCCGGTTCGGCTGACCACAGATCTCACCGACTGCATCGAGCTGCGTGCGCAGGGTTGCCGTACTTAAAGACACGACGGGCTACAGCCTGCTGCCGCCGGCCGGCAGGCCGACTCAGGTTTCTTTGAATTGTCCAAAGCCCGCGATGCGCTTGCGACGCTCCTCGACCAGCTTGTTCAGGTCCAGCTTGTCCAGGTCCGCAAGGTGCTTGTTCAGTGCGTTACGCATGACTTCCGCCATCGCCTCTGGATCGCGGTGCGCAGCACCCAGTGGTTCCTGCAAGACTTCGTCCACGAGCCCGAAACTGTTCAGGTCGGCGGCGGTAATACGCATGGCTTCCGCCGCATCTTCGGCTTTTTCTGCGCTCTTCCACAGTATCGTTGCGCAGCCTTCTGGGGAGATGACCGAATAAACGCCGTACTGCAACATCAGCAATCGATCGCCGACGCCGATGGCCAGCGCTCCGCCTGAACCGCCTTCGCCAATGACGATACTGACGATAGGCGTCCGCAGTGCGGCCATCAGGTACAGGCTGTAAGCAATTGCCTCACTCTGGCCGCGTTCTTCCGCGCCAATACCCGGGTATGCGCCCGGCGTATCGATCAAAGTGACAATAGGTAATGAAAATCGCTCAGCCATGCGCATGAGCCGTTGTGCCTTGCGATAGCCTTCAGGCTTCGGCATGCCGTAATTGCGGCGCACCCGCTCTTTGGTATCCCGACCTTTCTGATGCCCGATGAACATCACCGCGCGGCCATCGATACGGCCGATACCACCGATGATAGCCGGATCATCGGCGTACATTCTGTCGCCGTGTAACTCCTGAAAATCCGGCGCCAGCATGCGCAGATAATCCGCCGTGTACGGTCGCATCGGATGTCGCGCCAGTTGCGCGATCTGCCAGGCACTGAGTTTTGAGAAGATGTTTTTGGTCAGCGACTCACTCTTGTTTTTAAGACGCGCGACTTCCTCCGAAATGTTGATTTCGGAGTCATCACCAACGAAACGCAGTTCGTCGATTTTTGCTTCCAGCTCTGCAATCGGCTGTTCAAATTCCAGGAATTTCAAATCCATACCGGCCTTGTACAAACGTGACTGTTTCATTGTCCCAGGAACTGTCAAAGATCCAACAGGGACCCCGGCCAGCGCCGGAAACCAAGAACTCTACATCATTTCCCTGCTGGGTGCGTAGAGCAGTCGTACGCTATCCCGCCCTAACAATTCGGTCAGTTTATCGCGTAACTCCCTGCTCGGGCGCACATTCCAGTCCGCACCCAGCGATAGCCGCGCCCGCGCACCCGTGCCGGTATATTGCACCGCGACATCACAATGCCCTTTGCGATAGGGCAACAGCACATCGTGCAACTGCGCGAGCATATTCTGCCCTTGCCCGTTCGGCTGCAGTCGCAAAATCATGCTGCGCGCTCGTTGTTCGATGACCCGGTCAATCGGCAATATATTCTTGGCATTGACCTGCCAGCTTGCGCTGAAATCGTCGTAACGCAAGCCACCGGAAACCACAACAATCTCGTCTTTGGCGAGCAGATCGCGAAACTCCTGAAAGGCCTCGCCGAACAAGGACAGTTCCAGCCGGCCGGTGTCGTCATCCAGCACGACGGTTACCCGATTACCGCGTTTGCGGATATCCATGATCAATCCGGCGACGGTCACTTCACGACGGGCCTGCGCGAAATTCCGCTCCCCGTTGCTTTGCGGTGCAGGCTCCGAGCCGATGTCACCCAGCCGTCCATCGACAAAGTAACCGGCATCTCCGCGCACCGCGTCAAATGGATGTCCCGTCAGGTAGAGGCCAAGCGCTTCTTTTTCGTTCTTCAGTCGTTCGACGTCGGCCCATTCGCGCAACGTACTCGTCATTTCCGGAACCGGTTCCGGAGTCGCAACTTCGGCGAGACCGAACATGTCGTTCTGCCCGGCAGCGGCAGCACGTGCCGCCTGCCCCGCGCTCTTGATCGCTTCCGGCAATTGCTCGATAAGACCGCGGCGGGAATTGGCAAACCCGTCCAGCGCACCGGACTTGATCATCGCTTCAAGCGCCCGGCGATTGACCCGATCAAGGTCAATCCGGCGCACGAACTCGACGAGGCTTGAGTACGGGCCACGTTCTTCGCGCTCCCGGATCATCGATTCAACCGCGCTACGACCAACGCCTTTGATGGCGCCGAGGCCGTACAGAATCTGCCGTTCGCCGGCCACACCAAACTCGTAGGCCGACCGGTTGATGTCCGGCGGCAACAGCCTGATGCCCAACTGCCGACAGTCGTCTTTCAGCATGACCAGGCGATCGGTATTGTCGATATCGGCGGTCATCACGGCCGCCATGAAAGCTTCGGGGTGATGCGCCTTCAGATAGCCAGTCTGGTAGGACAGCAAGGCATACGCGGCCGAATGTGACTTGTTGAACCCGTAGCCGGCAAACTTTTCCATCAAGTCGAAAATACGCGTTGCCGTGGCTTTCTCAACACCGCGCTCGGTAGCGCCGTCAACAAAGATCTCGCGCTGCTTCGCCATTTCCTCGGGCTTTTTCTTGCCCATCGCGCGGCGCAGCAGGTCCGCGCCACCCAGCGTGTAACCGGCGAGCACCTGGGCAATCTGCATGACCTGTTCCTGATACAGGATCACGCCGTACGTCGGCCCCAGCACGGTGGTCAGATCCGGGTGCAGGTAATCGATGTCGGCTTTGTTCAGGTCATGCTTGCGGGTGATGAAATCATCAACCATGCCCGACTGCAGGGGACCCGGGCGGAACAGTGCGACCAGGGCGATCAAATCCTCGAACTGGTCGGGCTTCAAGCGCTTGATCAGGTCGCGCATGCCGCGCGATTCAAGCTGGAAGACCGCGGTCGTATTGCAGGCACGCAGCTGCTCGAACGTCAGTGCGTCGTCCATCGGCAAGCTCGCGATGTCCAGCGGGTTGTCGGCACGGTCAGCATTGACGATGCGCACTGCCCAATCGATGATGGTGAGCGTCTTCAGGCCAAGAAAGTCGAACTTGACCAGCCCTGCTGCCTCTACGTCGTCCTTGTCGAGTTGCGTGACGACATTGATGCCGCCCTCTTCACAATAGAGCGGCGTGAAATCCGTTAACTTGCCCGGCGCAATGACAACACCGCCGGCATGTTTGCCCGCGTTTCTGGCCAGACCCTCGAGTGAACGCGCCAGATCGATCAGGCCGCGAACTTCGTCGTCGTCTTTGTACATTGCCGCCAGTTCGGCTTCCTGCTCCAACGCTTTGTCCAGCGTCATGCCGATCTCGAACGGAATCTGCTTTGCGATACGATCAACGAATCCGTAGGGATGTCCCAGCACTCGTCCTGTATCGCGTACGACGGCTTTGGCAGCCATCGTGCCATAGGTAATGATCTGAGAAACCCGTTCCCGGCCGTACCGTTCCGCCACGTAATCGATGACCCGGTCACGCCCTTCCATACAGAAGTCAACGTCAAAGTCAGGCATGGACACGCGCTCCGGATTCAGGAAACGCTCGAACAGCAAGTCGTACTGCAGCGGGTCAATGTCGGTAATGCCGAGTACATACGCAACGAGAGAGCCCGCACCGGAACCACGTCCGGGACCGACCGGAATTTCCTGTTCCTTGGCCCACCGAATAAAATCAGCAACGATGAGGAAGTAGCCCGGAAAACCCATCTCGCAAATAACGTCCAGCTCTGAAACCAGTCGTTGCCGGTATGGCGTCGCTATCGCTTCGAGGCGTTCCTGCGGGATTTTGTCCGCCAGCGCTTTGCGCCTGAGCATTTGCTCCAGGCCGCGCTCCGATTCGGCGCGCAGGAACTCCTCCGTAGTCTGCCCTTCCGGTACCGGAAAGGCCGGCAGCACGGATTGCCCCAGGGTCAGGTTCAGGTTGCAACGGCGCGCGATTTCCAGCGAATTGCTGATAGCCTCCGGAACGTCAGCGAACAACGCCGCCATCTCATCGCCGTTGCGCAAATACTGTTCGGCACTGTATTTGCGGGTACGACTGGCATCGTCCAGTGTGCGGCCATCGTGAATGCAGACCCTGGCCTCGTGCGCATTAAAATCACTGGCATCCAGGAAGCGCACGTCATTGGACGCAACAACGGCGACACCGCGCCTGCTGGCAAGCTGCAGGCTGCGCTGCATACAGCTCGCTTCGCCACTCCGTCCGGTACGGGTCAACTCCAGATAATAACGATCGCCGAATACACCCTGCCAACGCTCGAGCATGGCCTCGGCTTCATCTTCATGCCCGTTGGTCAGCGCACGACCTACGTCTCCGTGCATTCCCCCGGACAAAGCGATCAGGCCTTTGCAATTGTCGGCATCAAGCCAGTCGCGGTGAGCCATCGGCACGCCGCGGTACTGCCCTTCCAGGTAACAGCGACTGACCAGTGTTGTCAGGTTTTGATATCCCTGCTGGTTTTGGCACAGCAGTACGAGGCCGTCGTACAGCCCACCTTCCTCGTCGCGGCGAATCCGCAGATCAGCACCAATGATGGGTTTGATACCGTGTGCCAGCGCTTTGCGATAAAACTTGACCAGCGCAAAAATATTGTTCTGATCCGTCAACGCCACCGCCGGCATGCCGGTATCTTCACAGCGTTGCATCAGCGCAGGGATGCGCACAGTACCGTCAACAATCGAGTACTCAGTGTGCAAGTGCAAATGTACGAAAGGCTTGCTCATCCGGTATTCGTGCCGCACCGCGGCCGTGGACAGTCCTGTGTTGGGCGGTCGGTGATTTTATCAGCCTTAGGCAGGCGATTGTGAATCGAATGCCGGAATGCTTACAACATCTCCGACAATGGCCGGAAACTGCGCCGATGTTGCGGGCATGGACCAAACTCCACGAGACTGGCTCGGTGCTCACGCGTGCCGTAGCCCTTGTGTCGTGAGAAACCGTACTGCGGGAACGCGCTGTCAAGCTGGCACATCATCCGGTCGCGCTCGACCTTCGCGAGGACCGACGCTGCACTGATCGCTGCTACCGTCGCATCGCCGCCAATGATGGCCAGCCCCTGAATCTGCTTCCCATTGAAATTCAGGTTCGGCAAGTGCTTGCCATCCACTTCGACCGTATCCGGCATGATGCGCAGACCGAATACGGCTCTGCGCATCGCAAGAAAGGTCGCCTGAAATATGTTCAGACGGTCGATCTCGGCGGCATCGGCACGCGCAATCGCCCAAGCCACAGCGCACTGCTTGATGGCCGGCGCCAGTTCTTCCCGCCGCCGCGCTGTCAGCTTTTTCGAATCCGTTAGTCCGTCGATATCATAATCGGGCGGCAGTATTACCGCCGCGGCAACAACAGGACCTGCTAGCGGGCCACGGCCGGCTTCGTCTATTCCCGCGACGAGCAACGCGCGCTTGCTCATGCAGTTGCGGCGCTTTGTTTGGCAAGCGTCAATACTGCTTCCGCAGCCTGTTCACTCGCACCGCAGGCCAACTGGTCACGCAAACCGGCAAATACCTGCTGAATGCGCACGCGTTCAGCATCATTATCGAGCAACGACGACACCGCATCGCCCAGTGCCTGCGGTGTCGCGCCACCCTGCAGGAATTCGGGCACCAACGGCTCATCCGTCAAGTGATTTGGCAGCGTAAAATACTTCACCTTCACGAGCCGCAGGACTTTCGCCAGAAAATAGCTCAATGGAGCAAGTCGATAAGCAGCTATTGTCGGGCGACAAAGCAGCGCTGACTCCAGCGCCGCCGTGCCAGATGCCAGCAACACCACATCACCGGCAATGATCGCCGATTCTGACCCCTGGTCCAGCAGAGTGAAATGCGCATTCAGGCCCATGGCAGTCAACTGCTCAGTGAACATGGCGCGGGTTGCCTCACTGGCCATTGGCGTAACGAACGCAATATCGTCATAACGTGCCAGCAAGCGCTGACAGGCCTGCAAGAACACAGGTCCGAGCCGGGTAACTTCCGACATGCGGCTTCCCGGCATGATGGTGACGACTCGCGTTGCCCGTATGCCCAGTTCCTGTCGCACAGCTTTAGCATCGGTTTCACGCGGCAAACGATCGGCCAGTGGATGCCCCACAAAGGTCGCCGCAATTCCATGCTGCGCATAGAAATCGGGTTCGAACGGTAAGACGCAAAGCACATTATTCGTTGCCCGACCTATCTTGTGCACCCTGCGTTGTCGCCAGGCCCAAACCGACGGGCTGACGTAGTGCACCGTGGGCACGCCAAGATCCTTGAGTTGCTTCTCGAGTCCCAGGTTGAAATCCGGCGCATCAATGCCTACGAAAACATCCGGGGGATTGGCGGTCCAGTGGCGAACCAAATTTCGACGCAGTCGCAACAATCGGGGGATGTGACGGATCGGTTCGATCAAGCCCATTACCGCGAGCGCGTCCGATTCCCCGAACGCGTTGCAACCCGCCATCTGCATTGCGGTGCCGGCAACCCCCTCACACTGAATGTCCGGCACGTGTTGACGCAAAGCCTCAATCAGCCCGGCGCCTAGAAGATCGCCTGATGCTTCGCCGGCTACGAGTCCAATGCGCAAACTCTTGGCCCTAGCGGACGATGCCGCGATCCGACTTCTGCAGCGAATCGAGCAAGACGACGATTTCTGGCTGCCCTTCTGCAAGCTTCTCAATTTCGGCAATCGCATCAACAAGCTTCAAACCCTGACGGTAGAGCAGCCGGTAAGCCTTTTTGATGTTGCTGATTTGCGCGGAGGAAAACCCACGTCGACGCAATCCTTCGCTGTTGATGCCACGCGGTAGCGCTGGTTGGCCGGAAATCATGGTGTACGCCGGTACATCGCGGTTGGCTCCGCTGTACATGCCCAGGAAGGCGTGGGCGCCCACTCGGCAAAACTGATGGATGCCAGAAAAGCCACCCATGATCACCCAGTCGCCAACGTGCACATGTCCGGCCAGCGTTGCATTGTTGGCAAATATTGTATGGCTGCCTACCCGGCAATCGTGCGCAATGTGCACATAAGCCATGATCCAGTTATCGTCGCCAATACTGGTCACACCCTCGTCTTGCACTGTGCCGCGACTAATCGTGCAAAACTCGCGAATCGTGTTGCCGTTGCCAATTTCCAGGCGAGTCTCCTCGCCGGCGTATTTTTTGTCCTGCGGATCATCGCCAATGGAAGCAAATTGATAAATACGGTTATTGCTGCCGATCCGGGTTGGGCCATTGACAACGACGTGACTGCCTATCCGGCAACCCGCGCCAATTTCGACCTGGTCACCGATGATCGAGTAAGGACCGACCTGCACATCGTCAGCGATGAGCGCATTTGCGGAGATGATGGCAGTCGGATGAATCATTTGCCGGGCGCGCACAGTATTTTGGCGCTGACGGCAATCTGCCCGTCAACTGTCGCCGTGCAATCGTAGCGCCACATGCCACGTCGTACCTTGTCCGTACGGACAACGAACTCCAGTTGATCGCCAGGTACAACCGGGCGGCGAAAGCGAGCGTCATCGACACTGGCCAGAAAATACAGTGGTCGCGGGCTCAGGCCGGCATCCGACAAGTGCGACAACACACCGCCCGCCTGCGCCATCGCTTCGATTATCAATACCCCGGGCATAACCGGGTTGCCAGGAAAATGCCCCTGGAAGAACGGCTCGTTGATGCTTACGTTCTTGATTGCAGTAATCGATTCGCCCGGAGTACAGGCCACAATGCGATCGATTAACAGGAACGGGTAACGGTGCGGCAAGTATTTCATGATACCTGCCGCTTCCAGAACCGCTGCGTCATTACTCATTGTCGGATTTCCCTTTTTCGAGTTGCCTGACGCGTTTCGTCAGCTCACCGAGGCGGCGGAATCTTGCCACCTGACGTTTCCAGTCGCCGTCAGGTTCAGCCGGGAAGCTGGCGACGTAAACGCCGGGGGACGTTATGTCCTTGGTGACCATCGTAGCACCCCCGATAACGACATCGTCGCACAACGTAATGTGACCCACGAGGCCGGCCATACCTGCCAGCATGCAGCGCTTGCCTATAACCGAACTGCCAGCAATGCCGACCATGGCCGCGAGCGCCGTGTGTTCGCCGATCCGAACGTTGTGCCCGATCTGAATCTGATTATCCAGGCGCACGCCATCGGCAATAACGGTATTTTCGATGGAGCCCCTGTCGATGGTCGTGTTTGCGCCAATCTCCACATCGTCGCCGATAACAACGCTGCCAACCTGCGGCACTTTGACCCAACCGTCCCGGCTCATCGCATTACCGAAACCGTCTGCCCCGATAACCGCACCCGGGTGCACAATACAGCGCGCGCCAATTTGTACGCCGTGCATAATCGTGGAGTTAGGCAGCAGACGCGTGTCGTCACCGAGATGTACGCCAGCCTCAACGACGCAACCGGCGCCGACGTAGACACGTTCGCCAAGTACACAGTTCGCCGCTATACAGGTATTTGGCCCAATGTGAGTACCTGCACCGATGACAGCAGAGTCATCCACAATTGCGCTGGCATGCACTGCTTCCGGGTAGGCTGGCAGCGGGTGCAGGACTGCCGCAATACGGGCGTAGCACAGATACGGGTCGTCGGTGAGCAGCGCGTTGCCGGCGAATTCAGTAGCGTCATCACGGCGCACAATGACTGCCGTAGCACGCGTAGTCGCAAGCACGCTGCGATAAACCTGGTTGGCGAGAAAACTGATACTTCCCGCCGTAGCATCCGACAATGTCGCTACCCGATCGACAGTCGCAGCAGGATCACCTTTCAACTCGCAACCGAATTGTGCCGCCAGTTCTCCGAGGCTGACTGCCAACACTATCTCCCGCCGTAAACCGCGCCAGCCACGCTGGCCCGGTTTACGTATTGTCCGTCCCTAATTGGCAGCTTGATAGTTCGCTTCAACCGCACGCAAAACCATCTCGGTGATATTGACTGCATTGCTGGCAAAAAGTACGCCGTCACCCACGACCAGATCAAACCCGGACGCTTGTGCGTAGTCCTGTACTTCTTTCAACAACGAGCGCTGCAAATTTCCCAGTTCCTCGTTGCGGCGCAGGTTAACGTCTTCACGGTATTCGTTTTGCAGCCGAACTACTTCACGCTGCAAATCACGCAGGTCTTTCTCCGCGTTGCGACGCTCAGACTCGCCCATTACAGCTACGTCACGCTGCACTTTCTCGGTGAGGTCCTGGTATTCCTTCTGCTTGGCGAGAATCTCACGCTGGCGCGGTGCAAACTCTTCTTCCAAAGCATCCATTGCCGCTTTCGTCTGAGGTGCACGATCCATTAGCAGCGGCACATTGACGAAGCCAATTTTCTGTTCCTGTGACTGTGCCGGGACGACGACGACACACAGCAGCGCACAAACAGCCAGCGCTTTGGTGAAATGTTGCTTTAAAAAACTCATATATCAATCCATTCCGTAAGACATTCAAAAAAATCAGCAGGCCTAAAATGCCTGGCCAATGGAGAACTGAAACCGCTCGATTTCGTCTCCGAAAAATCGGTCATTGCCAGCCGTTTCATTCAGTGGCAACGCGTAGCTGAAGCGGAAAAAGCCCAGTGGTGCCAACCATTCCACGGCTACGCCGACCGAGGTCTTTAATTCATCAAAATCAGGTTCGTAACTAACAGGCGACCCCAAACGATCCGTGAAAGCGACCTCGCCAGTATTGAATACATTGCCGATATCGTAGAAGAAGCTGGCCCTGGTCTTGCCACTCCACTTTTCCGGGAGGGGAATTATAAGCTCAAGTTGATTCGCAACCAACACGTTACCGCCGTAAGGGTTGCCAAAACTGTCGCGCGGCCCCATCCACGACTCTTTATAGCCTCGAATCGACTCCGGACCACCGCCATAGAACTGCTTGAACGGCGGCAGTGCCGTTGTTGAATTCAGGGCTTCGCCGTAGCCGAGCTCCGAGTTAAAGCGCATAGTCCAGCGCCCGAACAGCGGTATGTACTTGGTAAAATTGTAACGTGCCGTGAAATACTCGACCTCACTGCCCGGGACCGCCATACCCAGAACCAATTGATGGCGGCTACCGCGATTAGCGAACAGACTGCGGTTCCTGCTATCAAAAGTCCAGCCCGCTATCAGCTCCAGAGTATCGAAGCTGGTGCCGAAGAAGTTAATGCCGGTGCCGGTATCGCCGTAAAAGGTATCACCGTTGTTCAATACCCAGTCCTGTGCCTGCTGGGTACTTGACGATGACGACAACAATTCCGCGTGCTGATAATTGAAGCCGAAGCTAAGCGACTGGAATTCGGTTATGGGATAACCATAGTCCAGCGTCAAACCCGAACTGGTGGTCGAGAAGTCCGACGAACCGGAGGTAAATTGCGTGATATCGCGGTAATTGACACCAACCGTGCGTCGGTAACCATTGCGCCCTCGGTACGGGTCCGTATGCGACAGGCTGTACAACTTTGAGTAACGACCCGAATTGAGCTGCAGCGCCACCCGGTCACCGGAGCCGAGGAAATTAGTGTGCACAACGCTGCCGTTGAGAATCAGCTTTTGCGACTCCGAATAGCCAACACCGCCGCTGAACTGACCCGGCATGCGGTATTCGAGGTCGAAATTCACATCAACCAGGTCGGGGCTGCCCGGCACCGGAGAATTGTCGACTTCAACGTTCTCGATATACGGCAAACGTTGCAGGCGAACCTTGGACCGATCGATCAGCCGGTTTGACAAATACGCGCCTTCCGCCTGGCGCATTTCCCGTCGCAACACTTCATCATCAACTTCGTCGATACCGTTGAAGTTGATGCGCCGAACGTAGACCCGGCTGAACGGATTAATAAAGAAGGTAACGGACACTTCTTTGTTCTCGTTGTCGAGTTCCGGTACAGGTTCGATTTCGGCGTTCGCATAACCTTCCTCACCCAATCGGAAGGACATCAGCTCGCTGGATTGCGTCAGCAATCGCAGATTGAAAATCGAGCCCGGTTGCGCCAGCACAAATGCCCGCAATTGCTCTTCCGGAACCACCATGTCACCAACCAGTTTGACGTTGGAGATCGTGTACCGTTCGCCTTCGTGGATATTCAACGTAACGTAGATATCCTTGCGGTTGGGAGAGATGGCGACCTGGGTCGACTCAACCCGAAAATCGGCGAATCCACGGTCCATGTAAAAAGAGCGCAGTATCTCAAGATCGCCTTCGAGCGATTCTTTGGCATAGCGATCATCCTGACGCAGCCAGGATAACCAGTTGGCGGTGTCGAGCGTAAAGCCTGCCCGGACTTCTTCCTCGGTGAAATTCTCATTGCCGACGATATTCACTTGCCGGATTCGCGCGCGATCCCCCTCTTTCACCGTCACTTTGATGCGGACGGTGTTGTTCGGCCGGTCTTCCACTTCCGAGTCGACGACCACGGCATATTTGCCACGATCGTAATACTGTTCACGCAAGAACAACTGCACATTGTCGAGAACTGATCGGTCGAAGGTACGGCCTCGTGCCAGACCTACGCCGCGCAGGGAGTCCATCAAGTCTTCCGTCTTGATGTCCTTGTTTCCTTCAATCGTGAAATCTTCGATCGACGGACGCTCGCGAACGGCGATAACCAGCGTTGTACCGTCGCGGCGCATTTCGATATCGTCAAACAACTCTTGCTCGTACAACGTGCGAATCGCTTCCTGTATTCGCAGATCATCAACTGTGTCACCGACGTTGATCGGCAAGTAGTTGAAGACCGTGCCCTCAGCAATGCGTTGCAGGCCCTCCACCCGCATATCACCTACTTTGAACTCTGCCGCCTGCACCGACATGGACCACGACCCAAGCATTAGCATCAGGAAACCAATGAAGGTGGTCGCTGTGTGGCGGCGAGCATGTGATCGTGCAATTGAATTCATAAACGGGTTCCGGGCTTGTCTTGGCAGGACAAACTTCATCCTATAAGTCGGGCAATGTCATTGTAAAAAGCAAAGGTCATCAACAACAGCAGGGCAAAAATGCCTGCCTGTTGACTCAGCAACTGGGAGCGCTCTGACAATGGACTGCCTTTCAGGCCTTCTATTGTCTGGAATACAATCTGGCCGCCGTCCAGTACGGGTACCGGCAACAAATTAAGCACACCTAGACTGATACTGACCAGAGCCAGGAAGCGCAGAAACGAGTTTAAACCGGCTTGAGCGGAATCGCCCGCGTATTGTGCAATATTGATGGGGCCGCTGATGTTCTTGACCGATACATCACCGGTAAACATGCGGCCCAGCATTCTTACCGTGAAAGCCGTTGACGCCCAGGTCTGGGCAGTAGCCTCTGATACGGCGGTCAATGCATCGTATTTGCGTATGTACCAGTGATCACCTGCGCCGCTATCAATGCCAACACCCAGCAGACCACGTGCTACGCCGTTTTCGTCGACACTGCCAAGAGTAACTTCAACTGATCGTTGTTCTCCGCCACGCAGATAAACGACGGGCACGGTTGCACCGGGTCGGGCCGCAACTACCGTCTGTAAATCCGCGAAGGTGGCAACGGATTGATTGTCGATGCCGGTAATCCGGTCACCGGGCAGTAATCCCGCCGCACGTGCAGCGCCATCATCGCTAACCGAACCGATAATTGCCGGCGGCTGCCAGGGCAGGAATCCGAGGCCCTCGAACAGCGTACCGGGCTCGGTGAGATGACTGCGGTTCTCGCCAACGATCAGTGTAGCCGAACGTTGCCATCCGTCGTCACCTTCCAGTTCCAGTTCAACCTGCCCATCGCTGACCAGACGATCGAGTACGGTAACCAGAACCGCCTCCCAATCCGCTGCCTCGCGGCCATCGACTGCGAGTATGCGATCGCCGTAACGCAGCCCGGCCTCGCTCGCGTAGGAGGCCGGCGTCACTTCACCGACCGCCGGGCGCACTGTCGGTACACCGTTAATGAAGAGAGCCCAGTACGCCAATATGGCAAACAGGAAATTGAACGCGGGCCCTGCCAGCAACACCGCTATCCGGGCTGGCACCGGCTTATGGGTGAATGCCCGCCCCTGATCACTGGGGTCAACCGGGCCTTCCCTCTCGTCCAGGAACTTGACGTAACCGCCTAGAGGTATCGCCGACAGGCAATACTCAGTGTTGTCCTTGCCAGCCACCTTGGTCAGCAATGGTTTACCAAAGCCGATGGAGTAGCGCAGCACCTTCATTCCACACCAGCGGCCAACAATGTAGTGACCGAACTCGTGCACAGCCACCAGCACGCTGATAGCAACAATGAAAGCTGCCAGACTCGTCAGAGCCTCGATCATGGGCGAAGCCCTCCAGGTCTTGCATTCGGGACCGACCGCTGTTTTGCCAATCGGCCGGTTATTGCCTGCATATGACTGAGAATCGCATCCGCAGTTCCCGCCCAGCCTGCCGCTGGCAACATGAATACCAACTGAACAACCTTCATTACAAACCTGCCCAATGCGTACCCAGCGCAAATAACGGCGCTGCGGCAGCAACACTGTCGATACGGTCGAGGAGCCCACCGTGCCCGGGGAAAATCCGTCCGCTGTCTTTAATGCCCGCAGAGCGCTTGAACAGGCTGACCGTGAGGTCACCGACCACCGAAACCAATCCGATCGCCATACAGAACGGCAGCATCATCGCCAGAGGGCGGTCGAAATAAGAGGCACCAAAGGCGCCCAGCAACGTAACCAGCAGCAAGCCGCCGACCACGCCCTCCCAGGTCTTGCCCGGACTGATGTGCGGCGCCAGCTTGACGTTGCCGAACCGCTTGCCGGCGAAATACGCACCGACGTCGGCCGCCCAGACGATGACAAGCATGAACAGCAATAACGCTGACGAATGGCGATAAACCAGATCCAGTGCCAGCCAGGCGGGCAGCAAAACTGCAAAGCCCGCAATCCAGGCCAACACTTTCGGCACGGGCGTCGGGTACAGAAGGATCCAGACAAAGGCTGCGAACCACCAGACAACGGCGATCACGAAGACCGCATTGACTGTCACCAGCCCGTACAACAATTGAAACTGCAATACCGCCAGCGAACCCGCGACTATGGATACAAACAGCAAGCGCTGAGCGGGTCGCGAAAGACCTACAAACGGTGCCCATTCCCACGCACCGACCAAAATAACGGCCGCGATAACCGAGCGGGCGATCGTCGCCGGCAACACGAACAGCACGACGAACAGCAACAACACTGCAAGTACCGCTGTGAAGATTCGCTGCTTCAACATATTAAACCGCTGCGACCTGCTCGCCCGTGCAGCCGTATCGCCGTTGCCGTTGCGCAAAATGGGCAAGCGCCTCATCAAAACGAACGGCATCAAAATCCGGCCAGTAACAGTCACAGAAAAACAATTCAGCGTAAGCAAGGTTCCAGAGCAGGAAATTGCTGATGCGCTGTTCGCCGCCGGTTCTGATCAATAAATCGGGATCTGGCACGCCGGCCAGGGCCAATGAATTCGCAAAATGCTCTTCGGTTATCGCGTCACTGTCCAGCGTGCCGGCGGCGACTTTTGCTGCCAGCCGACGAGTGGCATTGACGATATCCCAGCGGCCGCCGTACGCAACAGCGACGATCAGGGTCAAACCATCGTTATCGCGGGTTTGCTGTTCAGCGGCTTCAATCTTGGTGCGCAGCGGGGCGGCCAGACCATCACGCTCACCAACGAACCGAACGCAAATATTATTGCGATGCAAGTCATCGACTTCGCGCTGCAAGGCTTCGAGGAAAAGGTTCATCAACGTGCTGACCTCTTCCCGCGGGCGCCGCCAGTTCTCGCTGCTGAACGCGAACAGCGTAAGGTAGCTAATGCCCCTTTCAGCGGCAGCTTCAACCAATGCGCGCACTGCCTTGACGCCAGAGCGGTGTCCCAGCGTACGGGGCTTCGAACGCGCTTTCGCCCAGCGGCCGTTGCCGTCCATGATCACGGCAACGTGCTGCGGCAGAACATTCTCCGCAGCCTCACTCCCTTTCGACGATGCTTGCTCGATAGCCACAGTCACCGCGATCAGATTTCCATCAAGTCTTTTTCTTTCTCGGCAAGAACCTCGTCCACGCGGGCGATGTACTTGTCCGTAATGCCCTGAATCTCATCCTGAGCACGGCGTTCGTCGTCCTCACTAATCAGCTTTTCTTTTTGCAGGTCTTTGATGTCGCCGAGCACATCGCGGCGAATATTGCGAATGGCAACCCGGCCGCCCTCGGCCTCCTGGCGGACCACCCGGATCATGTCCTTGCGGCGTTCTTCCGTCAGCGCCGGCAATGGCACGCGTATAACGGTGCCGGCAGACATCGGGTTCAGACCCAGATTGGAGTTCATGATCGCTTTCTCGATCGCCTGCACCATGGGCTTCTCCCATGGCGTAACGGTCAGCGTGCGCGAATCTTCGACGTTGATGTTAGCGACCTGGCTTAGCGGCACTTCGCTGCCGTAGTACTCAACGGTAATGTGGTCGAGGAGACTGGTATGCGCCCGCCCGGTTCGGAGCTTGGTCAATTCCTGCTTCAGCGCGTGCACACTTTTATCCATGCGCTCTGCAGCGTCTTTTTTCAGGTCGTTAATCACGTTTCGGCCCTTGTCAGTCTGTGCAAATTTACTACGCAATCATGCTGTGACGAGCGTACCAACCTCTTTGTCGGTCATGGCCCGAACCAGCGCATTGTCTTCATTCATGCTGAACACACGCAGCGGCAGGTTGTTATCACGACACATCACAACCGCAGTCGCATCCATAACCTGCAGTTTGTCTATCAGTACTTTGTCGAACGAGACAGTATCAAACAATGACGCATTCGCGTTGGTCTTCGGGTCCATGTCGTAGACACCGCCTACCATGGTTGCTTTCATGAGCACGTCGGCGCCGATCTCAATGGCGCGCAGACTTGCCGCCGTATCGGTGGTAAAAAACGGATTGCCCGTGCCGGCCGCCAGAATGACAACCCGGCCCTTTTCAAGGTGCCGAATCGCGCGTCGCCGGATGTAGTCCTCGCAAACTTCGTGAATCTTCAGCGCGGACATAACCCGGGCGTAGACGTTCATTTGTTCGAGCGCATCCTGAATCGCCAGTGAATTCATGACCGTGGCCAGCATGCCCATGTGATCACCGGTGACCCGGTCCATGCCGGCACCGGCAAGGCCGGCACCGCGAAAGATATTGCCGCCGCCTATAACGAGTGCGACTTCGATGCCCAGCTTTTGCACCTCGGCGATCTCGTGGGCAATGCGCTTGATCACCTTGGGCTCGATGCCGTAGTCCAGATCGCCCATCAACGCTTCGCCACTCAGCTTCAGCATAACGCGACGGTAAAGCACTGGACTATCGCTCATTTTCTTGCCTTTTCAATATTTTACAAAACTATCCAAGAATCAATATTACGCCGCATCCGTAGCCGAACGCGGCGTAACAGTCACACCAGCAATCAGGCGCTGGCGTTGTCCTTGATTTGCTTCATCACTTCTTCAGCGAAGTTTTCCTGCTTCTTCTCAATACCTTCGCCCACTTCGAAACGAACCATGGCCGTCACTTTGGCATCCGCCTTGCTCAGCAGCTTGCCAACAGTGATGTCCGGGTCCTTCACGAACGGCTGGCCAACGAGCGTGATTTCCTTGAGGAACTTCGCGATCCGACCGGTCACCATTTTTTCAACGATGTCTGCCGGCTTGCCGGACTCGGCAGCCTGCTCGGTGAAAATACGCCGCTCGCTTTCCAGCAATTCGGCCGGGACTCCGTCTTCATCTATGCAGGTCGGCTTGGTCGCCGCAACGTGCATGGCGATATCGCGCGCCAGTTCGGCGTCACCACCTTCCAGAGCAACAACAGCGCCGATCCGTGCGCCATGGGTATAGCAGCCAATCGCACCGGCCGACTCAACCTCAACCAGACGCCGAACAGCAATGTTCTCGCCCACTTTGGCAACCAGTTCCGTGCGCGCTGTTTCCACCGTGCGACCGTCAGCCAGCGTGGCCGAATTAAGCTCCGCCACATCAGCTATGCCGCTGCTGAGCGCGGTCTGCGCTACAGCCACTGCGAAGGCGGTGAAGTTTTCGTCTTTTGCCACGAAATCCGTTTCGGAATTGACTTCCAGCAACAGTGCCTTGTTACCTTCTTCGGCGATTTCAATGCGCCCTTCTGCCGCGATTCGACCCGACTTTTTGACAGCCTTGGCCTGGCCGGACATGCGCAGGCTCTCAATCGCCTCATCAATATTGCCACCGGTCTCTACCAGGGCCTTCTTGCATTCCATCATGCCGGCGCCAGTACGCTCGCGCAGCTCTTTTACCATCGATGCACTTATCGACATCACTAAACCTCTATCTCTGTTCTGTATCGCGAAAACGGCCGCAAGCGGCCGTCCGCCTATTCAGCCGGCTTGGCCGGCTCTGCGTCTTTCGCTGCTTCAGTCTTGTCAGCAACAACTTCCTTGGCAGGCTCGGCATCCGCCGCTTCTGCGTCTGCCGCCGGTGCCGCTTTCTTCGCCGCCGTTTTCTTGGCTACTTTGGCTCGGGCTGGCGCTTTGCGGGCCGCCTTCTTCTTGCTGGATTTCTTCGGCTTGCCATCTTCATCAAGCTCAACGAAATCATCGTCACCCAGCGCTACCTCCGGCAGTGATGACTTGCCATCAAGGGCCGCATCAGCAATCAGAGTGGCATACAGGCTGATGGCACGCATGGCGTCATCGTTGCCCGGGATAACGTAATCGACCGCATCCGGTGAACAATTCGTATCGACGACAGCCACAACCGGGATACCCAGTTTGCGGGCTTCACGAACCGCAATGTCTTCGTGATCAACGTCAACAACGAACAGGGCATCCGGCAAGGAGTTCATTTCCTTGATGCCGCCCAGCGAGCGGTCGAGCTTTTCCTGCTCACGAGACAGACCCAGAATTTCCTTCTTGGTCAGCCCGTCGTAGGCGCCATCGGCAGCCATCTGCTCAAGCACTTTCAGGCGCTTTACAGAATTGCGAATGGTTTTGAAGTTGGTGAGCATGCCGCCGAGCCAGCGGTAGCTGACGAATGGCATTTCACAACGAGCGGCCTGTTCGCGAATCGCCTCGCGGCCGGCACGTTTGGTGCCTACAAACAGGATCTTGCCGCCGTCCGCCGCCAATGACTTGACGAAAGCATAAGCCTCGCGCGCCAGAGGCAAGCTCTTCTCGAGATTGATGATATGAATCTTGTTACGTTCGCCAAAGATGTAGGGTGCCATCTTTGGGTTCCAGTAACGGGTCTGATGACCAAAATGCACGCCAGCCTCTAGCATCTGGCGCATAGTTACGTCTGCCATGTGATTTCTCCGGGTTTGGCCTCCGTACATCCCATCCCGCAACCCCTTTTCAGGTGGGGCACCCAGCGCGATGTGTCGATGTACGTGTGGATTAATTGCCTCAAGGGCGCGCGCTTTATACCATACCCCGCTACTCTCAACAACGCAGTTTCCCAAGGAAAATTAGGGGTCGAACTGCCGATTTCCACGAATCAGCGCTGGCAGCCTGCTCAGGTTGCCGGCGAGACGTGGGAAAAGGTGTTTCCACCCGGCTATTTGCAGACTTATGACAGTAACTATCAAGACAGCTGAAGAGCAGGACAAGATGCGCATTGCCGGGCGCTTGGCGGCCGATGTCCTCGACATGATTGGTCCCCACGTGGTGCCAGGCGTCACAACCGGTGAGCTCGACGCCATTTGCCACCGCTACATTACGGAAACCCAGCAGGCCATACCGGCGCCGCTGAATTACCGCGGATTTCCGAAATCGATCTGCACCTCGGTCAATCACGTGGTGTGCCACGGTATTCCCGGCGACCGGGTACTGAAGGCCGGCGATGCCATCAATATCGACATCACGGTGATCAAGGACGGTTTCCACGGAGATACCAGCCGCATGTTTTTTGTCGGCAAGCCCAGCGTACAGGCGGAGCGGCTGGCCAAGGTCGCCTTCGACGCCATGTGGCTCGGTATTGCAGAACTGGCGCCCGGCAAGCACCTGGGCGATATCGGCGCCGCCATCCAGGGCTACGTCGAGGACAAACGGTTTTCCGTCGTACGTGAATACTGTGGCCACGGCATCGGCCGGGTCTTTCACGAAGATCCGCAGGTGTTGCACTACGGCCAACGCGGTACCGGCCTGACGCTGCAGGCCGGCATGACCATGACCGTGGAGCCTATGGTTAACGCCGGCAAACGTCACGTTCGCCTGCTACCGGACGGCTGGACCGTGGTCACGAAAGACCACAAGCTGTCGGCACAATGGGAACACACGGTACTCATTACCGAGGATGGCTACGAGGTCCTGACGCTGGGCGCGGCGGACCGGTGAGCACGCTGCAGGACGCGACGCAAGACAGACTGCCAGAGCTGCTGCTGGCGGCCCTCGCTGATTGCGGCAACGTGGCGGCTGCCCGGGCAGCCATGCGCGAGGCTGACGCGGCCCTCGCCGACCGCTTTCGTGAAGGCGCGGACATTACGGAGCTCGTGCACCTGCGCGCCACCCTCGTAGACAAGTTACTGGGCTGGCTGTGGGACCGCCATGGCCCGCTAAATGGAATCGGCATCGCGCTGGTTGCGGTCGGTGGCTACGGGCGCGGCGAGCTGCACCCTTGTTCCGATATCGACATCATGTTGCTGACTTCCAGTTCCCCGGACGAGTCTCAGCAACAATTGATCGCCGCGCTGGTGACCGAGTTGTGGGACCTCGGCTTCGATCTCGGCCACAGCGTGCGCACGGTAGAGCAATGCCGTGACGAAGCCCGCGCGGATCTGACCGTCGCGACCACACTGATGGAAGCCAGACTCCTGCGCGGTCCGGAAAATCTGTTCGCCGAGATGGTCAGCGCGGTGGCCGCACCTGACATTTGGCCGTCTGACCGCTTTTTCGAGGCCAAAGTTGAAGAGCAGCGCGCCCGTCATCACCGTTACGACGACACCGCTTACAAGCTCGAACCGAACGTCAAAGGCAGCCCGGGCGGACTCCGCGACATTCAAATGATCGGCTGGGTGGCAAAACGTCACTTCGGTGCCGCAACACTCGATGAACTGATCGCGCACCACTTTCTGTCACAAGGACAATTGCGACGACTGCGCGAAGGTCAGGCGTATTTGTGGCGGGTGCGATTCGCCCTGCACATTCTGACCGGCCGCCGTGAAGACCGCCTGCTGTTCGATCACCAAACCAACCTCGCCGAACTGCTCGGTTATGAAGATGCCGCGTACACGCTTGCCGTAGAGCAGATGATGCAGCGGTACTACCGCACGGTCATGGATCTAAGCCGTTTGAACGAAATGCTGCTGCAGTTGTTCGAGGAGGCCATACTCCTTGACCCCGACGCGACACCGGAACCATTAAACGAACGATTCCAGGTCAAGAACGATTACCTGCAAACCGCGAATGACCAGGTCTTCTCGCGCGACCCGTCCGCCCTGCTGGAAGTGTTTCTGATCTTGCAACAACGGCCGGAAATTCGCGGTGTGAGTGCATGGACAGTCGGCCTGATCAAACGACACTTGTACCTGATCGATGAATCGTTTCGCCAGGACCCGCGCAATCACCGCTTGTTCCTGCAAATACTGCGCGCCGAGGAAGGCGTTACTCACCAGCTGCGACGCATGAACCTGTACGGCGTCCTGGGACTCTATATTCCGGCATTCGGTCGCATAGTTGGGCGCATGCAGTACGACCTTTTTCATGCCTACACGGTCGATGAACACACCTTGTTTGTGGTCAGCAATCTACGGCGTTTCGCACTTAATCGATTCGATCACGAATTTCCGCATTGCAGCCAGATCATGCAATCGCTCGACAAAGCCGAGATCGTGTATCTCGCCGGCCTCTTTCACGATATCGCGAAAGGCCGCGGCGGCGATCACTCGGAGCTCGGTGCAACGGACGCACAAGCCTTTTGCCTCGAACACGGCATGAGCGAATATGACGCGAAGACTGTAGCGTGGTTGGTGCGGCATCACTTGTTGCTGTCAATGACGGCCCAGAAAAAAGACATCGGCGACCCGGACGTCATCAACGAATTCGCCGGTCTGGTTGGCGACAAGATGCGGCTCAACTATCTCTACCTGTTAACCATCGCGGACGTACGTGGCACCAACCCGAAGCTGTGGAATTCGTGGAAAGCCACCCTGTTTCGCGACCTCTACAATCTCACGGTACGCGCCCTGCGCAATGGTCTTGAGAACCCGGTCGATCGCGCGGAGTTGATCCAGGACAAGCAAGAAACCGCAATGCAATCATTGCTTGACGACGGTGTGTCTGAATCGAGCATCAGTGAGGCGTGGTCATTGTTAACGGATGATTATTATCTTCGCTATCGAGGCGCGGAGATCGCCTGGCATACCCAGGTAATGCTGCGTTCAGATCTGAACTCGCCGAAGGGGTTCTTTGACGTACGGCGCCAGACCAGTGGTGACGGCCTCGAAGCGGTGTTGTATACGCCGCGAACGAAACGTACTTTCGCGCAAACCACGTCGTTGCTCGCCGAACTTGGTATGACTATCGTCGATGCGCGCATCGTGCCGCTCAAGAACGGCTACAGCATGGATACATTCGTGTTCATGGAACTCGACATGCGCAATGACGTGGACGAAGCGCGCCTGGAACGAATACGCAATGCCATCCGGCAGGTCATGAACACGACTGACGATTCCGCCAAACCGGTAACGCGCCCGCCGCCGCGCCAGGTGCGGATGTTCTCAACAGAAATCGCAATTCATTTCGACGAAGATATCGCCAGCCGCCGAACCATCCTGGAGATTATTGCTGGTGACCGGCCCGGCTTGCTCAGTACAATCGGCCAGGCTTTTATCGAATACGGCATCAATATCGATACCGCAAAAATACTGACTATCGGCGAACGCGCTGAAGACGTCTTCTACATCATGGATGAGAATGGCAAACCATTGTCGCAGAAAACCTGCGATGCTCTGGGCGATCACCTGATAGAAAAACTCAAACGACAATCCTGAACATGGAAGTAGCATGACCGAAAAGACCCTGATAGACCTCATCAACACCGGCTTTGAACAACGCGACGAAGCGGGTTTTGACACGCCCGAACTGCGCGCCGCCGTGGGCGATGCACTTGCCATGCTCGACAACGGCGCAGCGCGCGTGGCCGAAAAGCGCGATGGGCAGTGGCAAGTTAACGATTGGCTGAAAAAAGCCGTGTTACTCAGCTTTCGATTCAACGAAAACCGGGTCATGCCCACCAGCCTTGGCAATTATTACGACAAGGTCGGACTCAAGTACGACAATTTCAGTGAAGAGCAATTTCGCGAGGCCGGTGTTCGTGTGGTGCCGAATGCCACCGTTCGACACGGTGCCCACATCGCACGCGATGTCGTGCTGATGCCCAGCTACGTCAATATTGGCGCATACGTCGACAGTGGCACTATGGTGGATACGTGGGCTACTGTTGGCAGTTGTGCGCAAATTGGCAAACACGTGCACCTTTCCGGCGGCGTTGGTATCGGTGGCGTACTGGAACCGCTACAAGCGACACCAACCATAATTGAGGACAACTGCTTTATCGGTGCTCGTTCCGAAGTGGTCGAAGGCGTTATCGTGGAAGAAGGCTCAGTCATATCCATGGGCGTATTCCTCGGACAAAGCACCCGCATTTACAATCGGCAAACGGGCACTGTCAGTTACGGCAGAGTACCCGCCGGTTCTGTCGTCGTGCCGGGCAACCTGCCTGCAGCGGACGGCTCACATTCGTTATACTGCGCCGTCATCGTCAAGCAGGTTGACGCCAAGACACGTGCTCGCACAGGCCTGAACGAGTTACTCAGATTAGCCAGCCAGGAATGACCGGACAAGACATGAAAGTACTCAAGTTATTCGGAATCACGAGTTGCGATTCGTGCAAATCAGCACAACGATGGCTCGAAGAACATGACATCGAATACCAGTTCCACGATCTGCGTCAGGACGGACTCGAGGTACAAATGCTCGAACGCTGGAGCGATAACCTTGGCTGGGAAAAATTGCTGAACAAGCGCAGTTTGACCTGGCGACGAATCCCGGAAATGGACCGGGAAAACCTGACCAAGGCGCGGGCAATTGCCCTGATGCTCGAGAACTCCACGCTGGTCAAACGACCGGTGCTTGAGCGTGGCAAATTCACAGGTGTCGGCTTTTCAGCCGACGGCTATGCCCGCGTGTTCAAGAAGGACGGTCGCTAGCCGAAGCGGCCCGTAATGTAGTCTTCGGTCAGCTTGTGGCGCGGATTGGTGAAAACCCGGTCCGTCTCGTCCACTTCCACGAGCCGACCCAGATGAAAATACGCGACACGTTGCGAAACCCGCGCCGCTTGTTGCATCGAATGCGTAACGATGACGATGGCATAGTTTTGCGACAACTCATCGATCAGGTCCTCAATACGGGCTGTCGCGATAGGATCAAGCGCTGAACAGGGCTCGTCCATCAGGATGACTTCCGGGTTAACCGCAATGGTGCGCGCGATACACAATCGCTGTTGCTGACCGCCGGACAAACTGGTTCCCGGCTCATCAATTCTGTCGCGCACTTCCTTTAACAATCCCGCTCGTTCCAGACTGCCGTGGACGATGTCATCCAGTTCCGCACGACTCGCAGCCAGCCCGTGAATTCGCGGACCGTAGGCAACATTGTCGTAAATGCTCTTCGGGAACGGGTTCGGCTTCTGAAAAACCATGCCTACGCGTGCGCGCAACGCTACCGGATCAATATCTTTACTGTAGATGTCCTGACCGTCCAGTAGAATCTGGCCGGTCACACGCGCTGACTCGATCGTATCATTCATGCGATTAAGACAACGAAGGAAGGTGGATTTGCCACACCCTGAAGGCCCAATCAGCGCGATAACCTCGTTACGACCAATCTCCAGCGTGACGCCCTGAATCGCATGGATGTCGCCGTACCAGACGTTAACGTCCCGTGCGGACATGTTCGAGTCCGCACTTTCAACTGTGCCGACAGTCGCGGCATCCGGCGCGGCGAACCGCTCTTTGGCATAAGCCGCGTCGTCTGTTTCCGCCGCTGCTGAACTGTTGTTCGCGTCCTGATCCTTTACGGGCAAATCGTCCACCTGTCGGTCGTCATCAAACTGAACTCTCTTCACTGCGTTGCCCACCATCGGCTTGTTCCCGTTTTGTCCGGCCTTCACCACTGTCGCTCCACCCGCTTGCGCATGATGACCGCCGTCAGGTTCATCACCAGCAAAAAGCCGAGCAACACTATAATTGCGGCGGACGTGCGTTCTGCAAATGCCCGCTCCGGGCTGTCCGCCCACAAGTAAATCTGTACCGGCAATGCCGTAGCGGGATCGGTAAACCCGGCCGGCACGTCAACTATGAAAGCAATCATGCCGATCATCAACAGCGGCGCTGACTCACCCAGCGCACGACTCATGCCGATAATAGCGCCGGTTAGCATGCCGGGCATAGCCAACGGCAAGACGTGATGGGTCACGACCTGCATCCGCGATGCACCCAAACCCAGCGCCGCTTCGCGTATCGAAGGTGGCACCGACTTGATCGCGGCGCGGGCCGCAATAATGATGACCGGCAATGTGAGCAAAGCCAGCACGAGACCACCGACCAGGGGCGCCGAGCGCGGCAATGACAGCCAGTTTATGAACACGGCCAAACCGAGCAAACCGAATACAATAGACGGCACGGCAGCAAGGTTATTGATATTGACCTCAATAAGATCGGACCAGCGATTCCTGGGCGCAAATTCCTCGAGATAGACAGCGGCCGCGGCGCCAATCGGGAATGCCAGCACGATGGTCACGACCAGCATGTAGAAGGTCCCCATCAGTGCGCCTTTTATGCCAGCCAGCTCCGGTTCACGCGAATCGCCATTCGAAAACAGCGCAGTATTAAAGCGCTTTTCTATGCGTTCTTCCGCGAGCAGGAAATCAATCCACGCCAGTTGCCGATCATTGACTTGCCGTTGCGCTTCATCGAGGTCGCGGTCGATACTGCCTTTAACGACCATGTCCACATCGGCTGTAACCGGCAGCCACACCGTTCGCCGGGTGCCGAGATATTCCGGATGTGCTTCCAGCAAGTCACGCAATTCGTAGGCCGCACCGACGCTGATCAGCCGATTAAGGTCCCGCCGGGCGCGCCGGTCCTTCACGTCCGGAAACTGCTCTTGCAACGCTTTACGCACAACGGCGTCAAAATCCGCGAACTCGAGGTCCAGTTCGCCTGCCGGTGCCAGATCGTCGCGGGAAAACTCAATGTCGAGAGAGGCGTAGCTCTGTTGAAACGCAGAGGCGCCTTTGAGACCGACCGAGGCAAAGAACACCAGCAAGAAGGCCACGCCGAAAAACGTTGCCAGCAATCCGCCAAAATGCAGCAGGCGGTTCTTGCGATAGCGGCGCGCGAGGCCAGCCTCCACTTTCTTGCGGGAGTCGCTCCAGTCACCCATCAGTCGTACTCCTCCCGGTATTTGCGAACCACTTTCAGTCCGATGACGTTTAACGCCAGCGTCACCACGAACAACATCAGTCCCAGCGCAAATGCCGCGAGTGTCTTGGCGCTGTCGAACTCCTGATCACCGACCAGCAACGTGACGATTTGCACGGTAACGGTAGTCACCGCTTCAAAAGGATTCGCGGTCAGATTGGCAGCCAGTCCAGCTGCCATGACCACGATCATCGTTTCGCCTATCGCGCGCGAGACGGCCAGCAAGATGCCGCCAACGATGCCGGGTAACGCGGCAGGCAAGATGACCTGCAGTATCATTTCCGACTGCGTCGCACCCAATCCCAGTGCTCCGTCACGCATGGCGCGCGGCACCGCGTTGATCGCATCATCGGACAGCGAGGAGACCAGCGGAATGATCATGATGCCCATAACGAGTCCGGCGGCCAGCGCACTTTCCGATGCGACATTGAATCCCAGACTCTCGCCAAAACTCCGTATGGCCGGTGCCACTGTCAAGGCGGCAAAAAAGCCGTACACCACGGTCGGAATACCCGCCAGTATTTCCAGCAAGGGCTTGGCAATATTGCGAACCCGGGAATTGGCGTACTCAGCGAGGTAGATTGCGGTCATCAAGCCGATTGGAACCGCCACGAACATGGCTATCGCGGTAATTAGCAAGGTGCCAGTGAACAACGGAACTGCACCGAAACTGCCGGAGGAGCCGACCTGATCGGCACGAATGGCCATTTGCGGACTCCAGTTGGTACCGAACAGGAATTCGCTGACGGGAACTTCACCGAAAAAGCGCAAAGCCTCGAACAACACCGACATCACAATGCCCAGGGTCGTCAGAATCGCAATGCTCGACGCCGCGATCAGCAGCGCTTCCATCAAGGTCTCTACGCGATTTCGAGCCCTGAACCTGGGCTGTACGCGCCGCCATGCGTACAAGCCGCCCAGCGCCGCCAGTGCCAGTGACAGCACGCTGAGCCAACGCCTGCTCTGCACGCCGTACGATCGGTATTTTTCAGCAGCATCCGCCAGCGCCGCATCCACAGTACCCGATACGACGTCACCGGTGGCGAGGTTCTGGATGTTGTTTAGCAACAGACTGAGCTGACCGGCGGGCAGGTTTTGTTGTACTTCGGGCAATCGCCCCACGAGCAGCGCCATAACCACCCGAGGCTCAAGAAACAACCACAGCAAAATCACCGCCAGCGCCGGTAACAAACACCACATGGCGGTGTAATAGCCGTAGTAGCCCGGCAAAGAATGCAGATCGAACACACGCGATTGGCCACCGACCGAAGCCAATGCGCGGCTACGTCCGGCACTGTAAGCAAGCAACGCCATTCCTGACAGAACCAGTATCAATGTTGTCATCTGCATTATTCAGCTACACACGTTCGTCGGTCAGGTCGATCAGGATGGCCTTGGCCGGTGGAATCAGCCCGGCAACGGCCGGGCTATTGATTGCAGCATTCTAGTCGCTAATGACTGGCTACGGACAATGGCGTCAACGCATGTACCGCCGCCGCAATATCACTGCGCTCTTCTTCCGGCATCGGTATCAGACCGCGATAGGACAAATAGCCGTCATCACCCCAGGCGCGCTCACTGGTGAATTCCCGCAAGAAGCCGCGCAGACCCGGGATTACATCGACATGTGCTTTTTTCGCGTAAAAGTACAGCGGCCGTGAAACGGGATAACGGCCGTCCGCAATAGCCTCGAACGTCGGTTCCGCGCCGTCGACGGTGGCGCCCTGCACTTTCTCGGCGTTCTGATCCAGAAAACTGAAACCGAACACACCGAATGCTGCCGGGTTTGCTTCCAGTTTCTGGACAATCAGGTTGTCATTCTCGCCAGCCTCGACGTAGGCTCCATCTTCGCGAACCGTGTGGCAAATAGCCTTGAATCGATTGCTGTCCGTCTTAGCGAGTGCGGCAATCCAGGGAACAGTCTTGCAACCGCCTTCCATCCCCAGCTCCACGAACGCATCACGCGTACCTGAGGTCGGCGGCGGACCCAGCACTTCGATCTTGCTGTTCGGCATGTTCGGATCGATCTCGTTCCAACGCGTGTAAGGGTTCGGGATCAACTGCCCCTCCACATCGCCCGGTACTTCCTTCGCGAGTGCCAGATATATCACTCGGCGGGTAAACTCGGCAGCTTCTGCATTGACCGAATTGGCTATCACAATTCCATCGTAGCCAATCCTGACCTCGACGATTTCATCGACACCGTTCGCCGCGCAACGGTCAATTTCTGACTGTTTAATCGCGCGCGATGCATTGCTGATATCCGGATAGGCAACACCGACACCATCACAAAACAACTTCATACCACCGCCAGTGCCGGTCGACTCTACTTTCGGCGTTTTGAAACTGCCGCCGCGACCGAATCGTTCGGCAACTACAGTAGAAAACGGATAAACCGTGCTGGAGCCGACGATATAAACGTAGTCCCTGGCGGACTGCGCATTCACATCGGGTACCCACGTCGAAATCAGTGTTGCGCTTGCCAGCAATGCCAGCGCTGTGCTTCTCTTTGCCACGGTCAACCTCCGGACACATTCAGGAACAGTCATACTTGTGGCGCACAGCTTAAACGCCGTTTGTTACGAATTTGTTGCAACCGCCTGCGGGACTCCAGAGATCGGCCCGACCCCCATTAAATATTGATATTTAAGACATTTTTTGACACATAAAGGTTAGCAATAAGACGATGAATCCCGCCCAGCCGCACACCCCTTGCCCCGCAAGCGACCCGACTGTCACATTACTGTGGGACCTGCTGCAACGAGCGTCCGTAACCCCTGACGACGCCGGCTGTCAGGAACTGCTGGCCGCCCGCCTCAGCGCCGCCGGTTTCAGCTGTGAATCCATGCCATTCGCGGAAGTGAGCAACCTCTGGGCGCGCCGCGGTGATTCGGGGCCACTGCTGTGCTTTGCCGGGCATACCGATGTCGTCCCGCCCGGCGATGACAGCCAATGGCTGTCCGACCCATTCGTACCCGAAATCCGCGATGGCAATCTCTATGCCCGTGGTGCAGCCGATATGAAGTGCGGGCTTGCAGCGATGATCGTCGCCATCGAACAATTCGTTGCCGCGCACCCGGAGCACGCGGGTAGCATAGCCATGCTCATCACCAGCGACGAAGAAGGCCCGGCGCGCAATGGCACGTTGAAAGTGGTCGAAACCCTGAGCGCCCGGGGTGAGTCCATCGACTGGTGCGTGCTTGGCGAACCCTCCAGCCTGAACACCCTGGGTGACACCGTCCGCAACGGTCGGCGCGGATCACTGAGCGGCATTCTTACAGTGCACGGCGTGCAAGGCCACGTGGCCTATCCGCAACTTGCCGACAACCCGATACGCCGGTTTGCGCCAGTACTCGCCGAACTTCACAACACGGTCTGGGACGAAGGGAATGCGCATTTTCCGCCGACCAGTTTTCAGGTGGTGAAACTTGAAGCCGGTGCCGGCGCTGTTAACGTCACGCCATCGTCACTTTCGGCCCGCTTTAATTTTCGCTACTCGACAGAATGGACCTTTCAATCTCTGCAAGACCGCGTCGAGGAAATTTTCAGCCGCTACGACATTGATTACGATCTGAAGTGGCATTTGTCCGGGGAACCGTTCCTGACAGCGCCGGGCAAACTTACCGACGCGGTATCAGCAGCCATCGAGGAAGTGACAGGAACCGTGACCGAACTGTCTACCGGTGGTGGCACATCGGACGGTCGTTTCATTTCGCCCGCGGGCGCGGACGTCGTCGAACTCGGCGTCGTCAACGATTCCATTCACAAGGTCAACGAACATGTACGCCTCGCCGACCTGCCAGAACTTACCGCAATCTACCGCCGGGTGATCGAACGACTGTTGCTGCCGGAGGCCTGAGACCGGCCGCCGCTTACGCCAGTGCGTTGTCCGGCCCGGTGCGGCGCAGGTTGACCCAGAGCCCGTAAGTCAACAGGCAAACGAAACAGATCGCAACCCAGGCAGGCATGGTCAGGCCAAGAAACAACCAGTCGATCTCGGCGCATTCCCCGGAACCGGAGAATATGACTTTCAGGGCATCGAGCAGCGGGAACGAATCAATAATGTAGTCGAAGCCCGGGCCGCAGGCAGGTACCTCGTCCGCGGGCAGGTTTTGCAACCAGACATGCCAGCCGGCGACGCTGATTCCTGCGCCCGCCGCGAGCAATATGCCGGCGGCAGACACGCGACGCCCCCACCCTGACGGATTCTGAATCGCGGCGACCAGAAAGACGATGCCCAGCGCGACGGTCGCCAAACGCTGGAACACACACATCGGGCACGGCGTCAGCAGCAGCTTGTGTTCCGCGTACAAGGCGTACGCCATCATCGCGGTACAAGCCAGTGCACCGGCGAGATTCAAGTATCGGCTGCCCAACTTGCCCATCATTCGGCGTCCTGCGCGATCTCGGTATGACGTACGTCGCGGCCCTCAACCATGTATATGACGTACTCACAGATATTCTTGGCATGATCGCCGATGCGCTCAAGCGCTCTCGCCGACCAGGTGACATTCATGACCCGCCTGATACTGCGGGCGTCTTCCATCATGAAGGTAATCGCTTGCCGGGTAATGGCGTCGTACTCTTCGTCAACATCTTCATCCTCGCGAACCACGGCATAGCTCGCTGCGACATCCAGCCTGGCGAACGCGTTCATTGCATCCCGTACCATCTGCAGCACGTGATTGCCGAGGCTCTTCAACTCACGGTAGGAATCGGCCGGCCTATCCATCTCCGCCAGCTTGGACGCGAGGTAACCGATCTTCTCGGCCTCGTCACCGATACGTTCCAGGTCCGTTATGGTCTTGATGATGGCGACGATAAGCCGCAGATCGCCCGCTGCGGGTGAACGTGTAGCGAGAAGTCGATTGCATTCCTCATCGATGAGCACTTCCAGCTTGTTGACTTTGTAGTCGTCGTTCGCAACCTGCAATCCCAGCTCACTATCGCCAGTCACTATCGCGGTTATCGCCAGCGACAATTGTGTCTCAACCAGTCCACCCATTTGCAACACATTGTTGCGCAGGTCTTCCAGGTCTTTGTTATAACGCTGAGAAATATGATCGCTAAGGTCTGACGTCTGCATCACTGATTAACCCTTTTAATAATGTCGGACGATGACGGATCACGAACGACTTGGCAAGCCTCGGCTTATTCGAATTCAAACTCCAGATCAATCATGATCCGGTCGTAGTCGCGTTCATCACCCGTATATCCACCGTGCCGGGCAATGATTAACGTACCGCCCAGCTTCACATTGTCGCGTATCGCGTATTTCGCTTTGATGAAATGGCCAGCGGCATCCGTAACGCCATTGGCAAAGTCCGAATCGTTATACGTTCCCACGACCGCATCAGCCTCGGTGTCATGCCATGCGTACGCGAACTGTGATTTGCCAGGCGCATTGGCGCTACCGAAGGCCACGCCGATTGCATAGCCCGTATCTTCAACACTGACGGCCGTGTTCTGCACAACATCCGCGTACACGGTTACTGGCAAGTCATTCAGCATGGTCTTGTATTCGGCAAACAATTCAAGCAGCCGGTAATCGTTCAGGTAATTGCCCGCAAGATCAACGCTGTTGCCGGCGGCGGCGCCATCATAAAACGGTGTACTGCCGACGGTATTGGTGTAGGCGTAGTAGCCCAATCCGGCGGTCAGTGTTTGCTTTTCGGACAGCAGAAACTTGCGGCCGGCCTGCGCGGTAAACAACAGGGAATCGTCAGCAGCTGACCGCGCATCGACAGACAAGGCAGCAAATGACGCAAAGTATTCACCGCTCCTGAAATGACCGGCCAGGCCTTCCGGATTGAGGTCGGCATCCCAGATCAATGAAGAACCGCCAGGTCGAACCCATGGGCTCTTGATTTTGCCACCGTGCAAAGCCCACTGGTCATTGAGCTGCCAGTCCACGTAAGCGCGGTTCAGCGTAATGTCTTTGGCGGAAAATCCACCGTCCAGAGTCACGTTGGTGGACACAGGACTGCCATTGCCCGTCGCAACGCCAAGCACAATTTTGAGATCATCAGCCACCTTGGCCGCAAACCCGAATCGGGCGCGGAGCCGGCTGCGATCGACCTGCGGGCTGCCCTCGGCATCGATATTCTCATAGCGCAGCCGGAAGTCGCCTTCGAATGTAATCCGGTCCTGCGACGCAAATTCCGCCGAAACTCCTGAAGTCGAAAGCAGGATGAGCACTATTGCCGCGCAGCTCGCTCGTAAGCCATGATTCATCAAACTGACACCTGTCTGTAACACCCGTGTTGGGCGACGATTAGATGACAGGAATATTACAGTTTAATGACGCGGACCAATATTTGCCGCGCAATACCGGCAAAACCGGACGTCTGCGGGACCTTATCTGAAACAGTCGCCGCAGCTCAATGCCCGCCCCGCTTGGCATCGATGGGTACCGGTTCTGCTGCTATCACGCGCGCGGCGGGAAAATTGCAGCTGAAGCGGCTGCCCTCCCCGGGCGTGCTCTTGATATCCAGTTGCGCGTCATGGCGCATCAACGCGTGCTTGACGATGGCAAGCCCCAGGCCTACGCCGCCGGCATCCCGGCTGCGCCCCGAATCCACGCGAAAAAAGCGTTCAGTAAGGCGCGGGATATACTCTTCCGGGACGCCTTCGCCAGTGTCAGTCACGCTCAGACAGGCACCGCCGTCAGCCGCCGACATCCAGCTCAACGTGATTCTCCCCTCGGCTGGGGTGTGACGAATCGCGTTGGCCAACAGATTGCTCACGACAGTCTCGATTTCCGCACTGACACCGTGCAGCCGGGCGGTCAACGGAGCTTCGATCACGATTTCCGGGACCCCCGGTTCGCCAGCATAGCCTCGACGGGCAAAAGCCAGCACGGCACCGACGTCGATATCCTGTTCATCGCGCATCGATCGCGGGTTTTCCAACCGCGACAGCTCCAGCAGCTCGGCCACCACACGGTTCATGCGCTCCGCCTGTGTGCGCATCTGCGCGAGCGGTCGCTGCCAGTCATTCGGCATGTCCGGGTCATCGCTCAGTGTGTCGAGGTAGCCGCTGATAACGGTTAGCGGCGAACGCAGTTCGTGCGAGGCGTTGGCAACGAAATCGCGGCGCATTCTGTTCACGCGAATAGTTTCGGTAACGTCGCGGATCAGGAGCAGGTGCTGTTCGGCGCCAAATGGTACCAGCCGACACGACAACCACACCTCATCTGACAGCGGCGACGCCAGCTCTATTGCGGGTGCCCGGTTTGCTGACTTCAGGTAGGCAACAAACACCGGATCACGAAGGATATTGTCGATGCGCTGACCACGATCCTGCGGCATGCGCACGCCGATCATGGTCTCTGCCGCCTGATTGCTAAGCACGATCTCGAAATCGCGATTCAACACAATGCCGCCGTCCGGCATGGCGTTGGTTGAATTGCGAACCTCTTTCAGCAAGAGACGATGGCGGCGTTTGTATTTGCGGCTACGTTGCCGAAAATAGCTGACCCGCGACAGCAACTGTGACCAGATACCGTCGCCTAGCTGGGCATCATCAAGTCGATCCGACATAAGTGCCCGCTCGAAGGTGAGCAACTGCCGGATCTGATGCGCGAGAGCCAGCAACGAAGCTACCAGCAAGCCGACCAAAGGTGCGTCGTACAACCAGCCGATAGCCATCCCGGCCACCAGCAGCAGCACTATCGAGGTCAGGTATTTGCGTCGTGCGTTCGGCACGTCAGGCCTGTCTTTCCTGTACGGAGAAGCGGTAACCGGCACCACGCACAGTCTGAATATAATGCTCGGCAAAGTGCTCGGTTAAGGCCTTTCGCAGGCGGCGAACATGCACGTCAACGGTGCGTTCCTCGACGTAAACGTTAGCACCCCATACCCGATCCAGCAGTTGGGCACGACTGTAAACCCGATCCGGGTGGGTCATCAGGAAGCTCAGCAAACGGTATTCGGTCGGGCCAAGTACAACTTCTTTGCCCGCTGCCCGAACACGGTGGGCGGCCGCGTCGAGCTGCAGAATACCGGCGTCTATGCCTTCATTTTCCGTGACGCCTACCCGACGCAGGATCGCTTCGATACGGGCGATGAGTTCACGCGGCGAAAATGGCTTGGTGACGTAATCGTCTGCGCCACCCTGCAGGCCGGACACCTTGTCATGCTCATCCGCCCGTGCGGTAAGCATGATGACCGCAAGGTCTTCGTTGTCGCTGTCCCGCTTCAACTGGCGGGTTAACTCCAGCCCGCTCATGTCCGGCAGCATCCAGTCAATCAGCGCCAGCACGGGGCGTTCGTCGGCCAGCAATTGCCTGGCCTGCCGGCAATCCTCAGCCTGCAAGGTCTCGTACCCGGCACGCGACAAATGGAATGCGATCATCTCGCGGATCGGCGGTTCGTCTTCAACTATCAGTATCTTGCTAGCAGTCATAAATTTTTGGGTCCGGTCCCGGCAATGCCGGCGACAACACTCTGCGTGGATGACAGCAGTATTACATCAAGCCTCTATGACAGTTCTGTTACTGAATGAAAACCAGCAAGCCGCTGTCAGCCAGCGGGCGGTGTCGCAACCTGCTCGCGCAAATAGGCAGGCTCCAGCCGCTCGGGCGCGACGGTCTGACCGTTCTCCAAAGCGCGCAGGCCAAGCCGCAACAATTCCTCTGCGCGCGGGTACAGGATTCCGCCCGGGCTGCCGAGCCAGTCGCTGTTCGCGGCGAGCAAGTCAGGGTATCGCTGCCATCCAGCGCCAGCCGGCAGCGCACCGGGTAGTTGTCCGGCGAGGACGCCCGCGGACTGCAAGCTCGCCGGCCACAGCTCCTCCGGCGCATCCGCATCGCCACCGTAGGCAGCCAGGTAGACCTCATTCATGTGCGCATCCTGCGCCACCAGTACCGGTTGCCCGGCCGACTCACGCAATGCGGCGGCGGCTACCGTCGCCAGTGACGAAACCGGCACCAGCAAGGCACCGGATGCAAAACAAATGCCTTGCGCAACCGAAGCGGCGATGCGCATGCCGATAAAGGAACCGGGACCATTGCCGAGCACGACAGCGTCCAGTTGCGCGCTGTTGATTCCAGCCTCAGCAAGCAGTTCCTGAATCATTGGCAATAACAAGCGGGTATGTTCCCGTGGCCGCTCTGCATGGCGCGAACGCATCGCGTCATCACTTTGTAACGCAACAGTACAGGCAAGCGTGGAGGTATCCAGTGCAAGCACGTTCATGAACCAACCCTCGCAACCTGCGTTTGTTCATGAGCTGTCAGAAAGCGTGCGACTTCATCCAGCTGGTCAGTCACCGGCATGGGTTGCAGGCACTCCAGGAACAATTTCCCATAGGCTTTGGAACGTACCCGGGGATCGCAAAGCATGATGACACCGTAATCTTCCTGGTCACGCAGCAAACGCCCCGCCCCCTGCTTCAGGGTCAGAGCGGCCTGCGGTAGCTGGTGTTCGGAAAACGGATTGCCACCCTGGCGACGTATGAATTCAACCCTCGCCATGGTCATGGGGTCAGCCGGCGACGCGAACGGCAGCTTGTCGATGGCGACCACGGTCAAAGCGCTGCCGCGCACGTCCACCCCTTCCCAAAAAGTGCCGGTACCCAGTAGTACTGCATTGCCGTGTTCACGAAAGCGTTGCAACAGATCATCGCGCGGTGCCGTGCCCTGCGCCAGCAATGGCCGGCCCCGGAACCGCCGCCGCCGGGACTTGCTCCAGCGACGCGCGGCCGTCAGTGCGCGGTGGCTGGTGAACAGACAAAAAACTCCGCCGTCCGTCATTTCCAGCAGTGGCATCACCGCCTCCATCATGCGGTCCGTGTGCTCGCTGTCGGAGGGTGCCGGCATGCCGGGCGGCAAATAAACCAAACCGCGGCGCTCCAGCGCATAAGGGCTGGGAAAGCGCAGTCCCGGTGCATCGTCCAGGCCCAGGCGACTGGTAAAATGAGCGAAATCCTCGCCAACGGCCAGCGTTGCCGAGGTAAATATCCAGGCCTGGTGCCCTGTATTCAACAGATTGCGCATCGTTCCGGAGACGTCGAGTGGCGTAAGGTGCAAGCGAATACTGCGCGGATTGACATCCAGCCAGCGCAATCCGTCCCAGGTGTCATCGCTGCATAGATGCGACAAACGTTCGGCCGCACTACCGACCTGCTCCGCGAGCTTGGCAATTTCCATGGAGGCATGTGCCAGTTGCTCAAGTACCTGTGCAAGATCCATGAGCGCCGCGAGCAATCGATTCAACGGTGTCTGGAGTTCGGCAAGCACACCGGATAATTCGTAGCGCCCCTGATCGCGCGGCGCGGCGACCCGCAACACCCGCACGGCCGTGCGGCTGCGGTCGACCCTTTTTACCAGTTCCTTGTCGCGGTACGCCAGCGTCGCCGCGTCTATCTCATCGAATACACGTTCCAGTTCACGACTGCCCAGACTGATCCCGAAGAACTGCGCAGCGAGGTCCGGAATCTGGTGCGCTTCGTCAAGAATGATGGCGTCAGCGCCTGGCAGGAACTCGACGAACCCGGATTCCTTCATGGCAAGGTCAGCCAGCAGCAAGTGGTGGTTAACGACCACCAGGTCGGCCTCCTGCGCTTTGCGTCGCGCCTTGACCACGAAGCACTTGCTGTACAACGGGCACTGCTGGCCGAGGCAGTTGTCCACCGTTGAGGTCACCAGCGGCCAGACGACCGAGTCTTCCGGCACCGCGGTCAGCTCCGCGCGATCGCCGCTGACGGTGCGGTGTTGCCAGCTGCATACTTCCGCCAGATCCTCAACAGCCTCCGGCGCATCCGGCGCCGCAATTTCCAGGCGCTGCAGACAAAGGTAGTTCGACCGCCCCTTTAGCAAAGCCGTGGTGACCGGCCGGCCAACCGCCTTGCTGATCAAGGGCAGATCGCGGTGATACAGCTGATCCTGCAAGGCACGGGTACCGGTGGAAATAATCGTTCGGCAACCGGACTGCAACGCCGGCAACAGGTACGCGAACGTCTTGCCAGTGCCGGTTCCGGCTTCGACGATCAGGTGCTTGCGCTCGGCGATGGTTTCGGCCACCGCTTCGGCCATCCACGCCTGTCCCGCGCGCGGCTGAAAGCCGGGCAAATGCCGGGCCAGCGGGCTGTTCTCCGCAAAAAACTCTGTCAGGGAATGAGTCACAGCGGCACTATACCGTGCTGTCTGTCGTCACGCTCGATTGAAAATTGCCGTTCCGGACGGCTATGCCAAGTGCCGCGGTATTGGCCTAGTCGCGCAAATCGTGGCGACGAATCTTCTCGACGAGCGTAGTCCGGCCGAGCCCCAGACTCTTCGCCGCTTTTTGCACAACGCCATCGGCTTCGCGCAGAGCGGCAGCGATCATATCCCGCTCGATGGTCGCCAGATGCTGTTTGAGATCAAGACCATCGTCCGGCAGTTGCAGGGTCGACTCCGCAACGCCGGCATCAGCGTCATCTTCGCCCCTGTCTCCGCCGTCGCCACGAATCGCGCCCGGCAACTCATCAAGCTGCACTTCGCCGTGCGGTCGCAGGACCGCGAGTCGTTCAATGACGTTGGCCAGTTCCCGGACATTGCCCGGCCATTCGTAGTCACACAATGCCGCCAGAGCGGCATCGCTAAGGGAAATGCGCACACCGTAGCGTTCCGCGACTTTGTCGATCAGCATGTTGGCCAGCGCCGGCACATCGTCCGGGCGCTCGCGCAACGGCGAGGCCTCGATCGGAAAGACGCTCAGGCGGTAGAAAAGATCTTCGCGAAATGTGCCCTCATCAATGCGTTGCTGCAGGTTTCTATGAGTCGCAGCGATCACCCGAATATCCACCGGGATACTCTTGGTGCCACCAATCCGCTCAATGACCCGTTCCTGCAACACGCGCAATAACTTGACCTGCATCGCGGTCGGCATGTCGCCAATCTCGTCGAGAAACAGCGTGCCGCCCTCAGCCAGTTCGAAACGACCTGCCCGCGCGACCTGGGCACCGGTGAAGGCACCACGTTCGTGGCCGAACAACTCGCTTTCCAGCAGGTGCTCGGGAATGGCGCCGCAATTGATTGCAACGAACTCGCCAGTGCGCCCCGACTGCTCATGAATTTGCCGGGCGATCAGTTCTTTACCGGTGCCGGACTCGCCCGTGATCAGGACCGTTGCCTGTGACGGTGCAACCCGCTCAATGAGCGCCCGAATCATGCGCATGTCGTTGCTTTCGCCGATGAGCTCCGTGCCTGGCGCCATCGTGTCGCTGCGGCGCACCACATTGACCGCCCAGATTTCTTCGAGCACGGCGCTGAGTTCGTCAATCTGCATCGGGTTGGGGAGATTGAGGATGCGTGCCCACGGCGCTGCTTTATCCGACAAAGAACCGCCGTCGCCCGTTACGACCAACGGCACATTGCAATCGATCGCCGCAACGCCATCGAAAATCCGGCTTTGAACGGACTTCGGCAAACCGGCACTCACAAACACCGCTGCAAGGCGGCTATCGCCAATCTGCGCCCGCCAGTTGTCGGCTGTCGCCGTCAGCACTTGCGGAGCATCCATGAATTCGATGAGTTCTTTGATTTGCCGCGACTGGTCCGCCGCTTCGTGTATGACAACAATCAAATGCCGGGGCTGATGCCTGCTCAGTGAGGCGCCGCTGACAGACGGGTCTGTTGCTGCCGCTTGCGGTGCCGCAATTGCTTGAGTTGAGCCGGACATGCCTATTGTTCCTTCAAATGTGCATCGCAAGTGTGCTGCGAAACAGTCCTTGTTTGTCATCAAGTCCAGCCAACCGTCTGGCTCGCCAGAATACGTACCGCATCATTGCCAGTACAGAGTGCCAACACGATTTGTCTCATTCGGAACAATTTCAGCGAGAACGTCGTGTGGACTCTGAATATATGTTTCCCACCCCAAGCAAACAAGCATTGAAGTCACAGTTTCCAAGTATGCGCCAACCCGCCTAAATGACGCATATTCAACAGAACACCGTAAATAACGGAACACGGTCACAGTTTGCAAGCCACACTCTAAAGTTCCGGCCCACATTCCCGATATCCTGCCTGACGGCTGCAATTGATGCGGCCTCCACAATACGCAGGATCATTCCTATGGGCTTTGTAAACAAATTGATGGGTGGTCGAAAGGGCAACGGCGAAGACCTGCCCTCCGCCACTGCCAGTTTTGCCACGAATACCGCGGACGGTGCTATCGACACGCTCGGCACTATCGTTCGTACCATGGGTGAGATCAGCTTCGACATCGACGACGGAGCTCCGGAAGAGCTGTTCCCTACGCAATGCACCGAACTGGCCTGCCACGTCGAAAATGGCGCGCCGGTACCGTCCCTCGACATCGCCGGTTCGAATGATGGAGAACGCCGCTGGGGTCATGTTCGCCGTTTCTACATCGATCGACGGCAAAGCGAACGCGACTTCGTTAACTCTCGCATGGCCGATTACCGTGGCGTGGTGGAGGATCTCGTTGGCGGACTGCGGGAAATCGCTCAACGTGACCGGGAAACCGAGTTTTGCATTAATCGCAACCTGAAGTCAGTCGAGGCAGCCGTTGCGACCGGCTTGCTGCCGGAGATCAAAGCGACGTTGAATCAGACCATCCGCAATATTGCCGAAAGCCTTGCGCAACAAAAGCAGGATTACGAAAAACGAATCAGCGAAATGAACCAGCGCATGAGCAGCCTGCGCCAGGATCTGTTGTCGGTTCGCGAAAAAATGTCACGTGACTCGCTGACCGGCGCGTTTAATCGCGGCGCCTTCGATCAGGCGATCATCCACTGCCTGAACATCAATTTCATTCTAAACCAGCCGGTCACGGTCATTTTGCTCGACATTGATCATTTCAAGACAGTCAACGACACCTACGGGCATGCCGCCGGCGACGAAGTATTGCGTTCGGTCGGCGACGCATTGGCACGTTCGTTTATTCGCAAGACTGATTTCGTCGCGCGCTACGGGGGGGACGAATTTGCCGTTATTCTCGCGGATACAACGGCCGCCAACTCAGCAACGCTACTGAGTCGTTTCTACGAATACGTCGGCGAGATCACTGTCCCCTACGCCCCCGACGGCGTACGCCTCGGCTGTTCATCGGGCTACACGGAAGTGATCCCGGGTGACACCGTGGAATCAATCATCAAGCGCGTTGACAGTGCCCTGTACGCAGCCAAGGACGCTGGCAGGAATTGCTACAAGTACGCAGAAGCTGAAGTCGAAACCATCGCCGCCAAATCGGCATAAGTAGGCAGCTAAAGGCGGCGCGCTTCCTGCCGATAACCTGTAGTAACAGCAACCCTGAATTACCGGCAGATCTCTGCCCAACTTGGATTCCGAAGGAACGGAGGACATCGCGTTGGATCTTGCAACACTTATCGGATTGATAGGCGCTTTCGGCATCGTGCTGGCGTCAATCATGCTCGGCGGCTCGGCCGGTACCTTCGTCAACATGCCATCCTTGCTGGTGGTACTGGGCGGTACCGTACTTGTTACCATGATGAAGTTCAGCCTGGGCAAGTTCCTTGGTGCGGCATCCATTGCTGTAAAAGCGTTTCTGCACAAGCCAACCGAACCTGAAGAACTGATCGCAACCGCTGTCGAGCTCGCCAAGACCGCTCGCCAGGGTGGTCTGCTGGCGCTTGAGGACGCGGAAGTCCCTGATGAATTCATGAAATCCGGCCTGGGATTGCTGATCGACGGCCATCCTGCCGAAATCGTGCGCTCAATGCTGACCAAAGACCTCAATATGACGCTTGCCAGGCACAGCGACGGTCAGGATATTTTCAAGGCCATCGGTGATGTCGGCCCCGCCATGGGCATGATCGGAACGCTGATCGGCCTGGTGCAAATGCTGGCCAATATGGACGATCCCAAGCAAATCGGTCCGGCTATGGCAGTCGCGCTGCTCACCACGCTTTACGGCGCCATTCTTGCCAACATGTTCGCCTTGCCCATCGCTGACAAACTGTCCGTACGCAGTCGCGAAGAAAACACTCGCAAATCACTGATCATTGACGCGCTGCTCGGGATCCAGGGCGGCCAGAATCCAAGGGTCATTGAGAACATGCTGCAAACCTACCTGCCGCGTTCCAAGCGGCCGGTCGACGACGTCGATTAAGGGCTCGCCGCGGTGGATCAGGCACAAGAGAAATCGGACGGTGGCGGCGGAGTACCTGCATGGGTAATGACCTTCGCAGACCTGATGACGCTGTTGATGTGTTTCTTCGTCCTGCTGCTGGCATTCTCCGAAATGGACGTGCTGAAATTCAAACAGCTGTCCGGCTCAATGAAGAATGCATTCGGCGTGCAGGCTGAAATAGAGGTCAAGAGCATTCCCAAGGGGACCAGCGTGGTTACCCGGGAATTCAGTCCCGGACGACCGGACCCAACTGCACTTAAACAGGTTAAGCAGTTTACGATCGATTCCAATCAAAACACGCTTGACCTGCTGGATCGAAAGTCCAAAGAGGTTGAAGAAACTCAGAAGCATGCCAAACGCCTGCGACTTGCATTACAGGAAGAAATTGCCAACGGCAGTGTCGCCGTCGAAACTGAGGGCATGAAGGTCATCATTCGCATTCTTGAAAAAGCCTCGTTTGAATCGGGCCAGGCCGACGTCCGTCCCGCATTCGCACCGGTGCTGCTCAAGATCGGCAGCATGATTGACACCAACAGCGGCGAAATCACGGTGTCCGGCCACACTGACAACATCCCCATTTACAATGAGCGTTTTCGTTCGAACTGGGATCTGTCGACGTCGCGGGCTGTGTCCGTGACGCATGAACTGCTAAAGACCGCTTCAGCTGATGAAGGACGCTTCATGGTTACCGGGCATGCCGATACCCGGCCGCGGGCTGACAACGACTCCGCCGAGAATCGCGCGAAGAACCGCCGGGTCGATATCAGTATTATTCGCGGTGGGGATATTGATGACGTGACCGAACAAAGCGTCGATGCTCCTGTCGTGAGCAAACTAACTATAGGGGTAGCAAACGATGAGTAACGGCAGCAAGCATCGTCGGTCCTTTCGCATCGTCGAGTCCGTCTACCTGCGCTACGAAGTGATCAGCGAAGACGAATTCAATGGCGGGCTCGAACGAAGGCGAATCCGGGAGGGCAACAGTGAAGGCGTGCGCTCACGCATGATCGATCTGGATGCACGCCTCGACGAAAAGCTGTTCCTGATGAAGGCACAATCCGAAAAAGTCGCAGCTATCCTGACCTTGCTCAACGAAAAATTGAATATCGTCGTCGAACAACTGCCCGCGTTTCGCGAATGCAAAGCGTCGTTGGCACGGCAGATGCCCCAGGTTTGCGAACTCAGTGCAGACGGCATGGTATTTGGTGCCGCGGAGGCCTATGCTCCGGAAACCAAACTGGTATTACGGCTGTTACTGGAATCAGACAGTCGTTACATAGAAACCTTCTGCCGGGTCGTGCGCATCACCGAACCGCCGGCTGAAAGCGATGCCAGCCGGCCGCACGGCATTGCCGTTGAGTTCGTCGGCATGACTGCCGCCCAGAAGGAAATACTGATCCAGCACCTGTTCAGCCGGGAGTCCGAAACACTCCGGATGCGCCGGCTGGAACTCGACAGCTACAACGACTGAAACTCAGGTCGTCAGAGCTTCGCGGACCGCGCTGAGCTTCTCATTGTACGCGGTACGTAACCCGGCAAGATTCTCCGGCGCGATGCCTATCCGGGTGGCGGCTGGTTCAGACAACAACGCTTCAACAGCGGCGCCGTCGTCGTCGTTATCTTCGAATTTCAGTAGCTGTCCCGCCACGTACACAACGTCCACCAGTGTAGCGTCTTCATGGGTGAAGTCACTCAGGTGCTCATCGGGTTCCAGCGTGCGCACAACCTCGTCCGGAAAATTCCACGATTCGACGATGCTCTTGCCGACTTTGGGATGCCAGTCGTCGGCCAGCACGTCGAACTGTTCGGGGTCCGCCAGCAACGCTGGATAGTCCTTGCTGCGGGTCAGAATGTAGAGCTTGCCCACTTGATGCAACAGGCCGCACAGGAACGCCGTTTCCTTATCCAGGCCCCGTTTGCGCGCCGCGACCACAGACGACATAGCCGCCAACTGCATGCTTCGCTGCCAGACCGCGCGCATTTGCGGCGCTATGTCTTTGTGCTGTTCAGCCAGTGCAATCTGCTTGATAGCCAGTGACACAGCTGTGTTCTTTACGAGCTCAAAACCCAGCCGGCTGATAGCGACGTCCAGTGATTCGATGCGCACACCGGCAGGGTTGTGGTGCGACGAGTTGGCAAAAACCAGCAGTCGAGATACCAATACAGGGTCGGTACTTACCGCGCCGCTGACCTGTTCAATCAGTACATCGTCTTTTTCCAACAGCTTGCGAATTCGCAATACAACTTCCGGGAAGGAAGGCAGGCTGATATCACCTTTGGTTAATTCGCGGGCGAAATCCGAAACCAGTTGAAAGTACTCTTTACTGCTCATCGACTCGTGGTCCTTAGTGTGTAATTGCTTGGGTTGCTGACGTACGTCCAGCATGTAATCTCATTAATAGCTGCGCCTCACCTTTGTTCAGACCGCAGCCGCGAACCAGGTCGTCTTCGCTTGCACCGGCACGTGCCATTCGCGTCGCATACTCAACCGGTAGCTCGTTACTGCGCGGCGCGACAGCCGCAGGACTTTCCGCCACCATATTCGGGCGTGCCGCTACCTGTTGCTCAACGTATTTCTGCAGCATGGTCAATCTTCGATCGAACATACGTCGCAAATCGCGATCATCGTAAGGTTCCGGCTGCATCGCGGCCATCGCCGGGCTGGTCCAGAACTCACGCATCGTATGCAGTTCCCTGCGCAAGCGCACAATCACCAAAGCTGCAGCACCCAACAACAGGGCGTTCGCAAGCAGCAATGAATACTGCCAGAAAGCATCATCGATATACATTACACATACTCATCAATTACTGAATTGTCATCACCGTCCTCAGGACGTTGCTTTTCTTCCTGAGTGTCAGTGACATCCTCGTCCGGCCGCTTGCTTTGTTCGCGGCGTTCCTGCTCGCCTTCCTTGCCCACGGGCTGTGGCGGCTTGACCGAATAAGCCGGCAAGATCCGGTAGAGACCCGATATTCCGTTATCAGCCATCGCATCAGGCTCCTTTGCTGGTCATCGCACGCAAGCGAACGAGCGCTTGACCGTGAATCTGACAAACACGAGACTCGCTGACGCCGAGTACCGCACCGATTTCCTTCAGGTTAAGTTCGCGTTCGTAGTACAGCGACAACACCAGGCGCTCACGTTCGGGCAAATCACCTATCGCCTCGATCAGAAACTCCCGAAACTGGTCGTCGCCAAAGGCCTGGTCCGGCGTTGCCACGTCAGAAGCCGGCAGCTCCTGACCGACCTGCCAGTCTTCATTCGCTTCTTCAAAACTGAACAATCGACTGCCTGCGGAATCCGCAAGAATGTCGTGGTATTCATCGATGGAGATGCCAAGTCGTGCTGCGATTTCCTGCGACTCGGCCGGTCGGCCGGTTTCTGCCTGGATTTCACGCACCGCCGCAGAAACCTGTCGATGCTTCTGGTGTACCGAACGCGGAGTCCAGTCCAGTCGCCGTACCTCGTCCAGCATCGAACCGCGAATGCGAATACCGGCATACGTGTCGAAACTGGCACCTTTGCTGGCATCGAAGTTCCGTGAAGCTTCGAGCAATCCGATCATGCCGGCCTGCAGCAGATCATCGATTTCCACGCTTGCCGGCAGCCGTGCGACCAAATGATGGGCAATACGTTTGACAAGATCGACATGCGACGTAACCAGTTCATCCTGTGAGATGTACTGATTGCTCGAATAATTGGCGTAGCCAATCATGCCATGCTCCCCACACAGGCCGTTTCGGCGTGCAGCAATTGCTCGAAGAAGAACTCGATACCTCCCTGCGGGCCACGGGCGGTCGGCAATTCGTCCACCGTTTGCGCAATGCGCTGAAAGGCTTCTCCGGCAATACTGGCGGGGTATGCATCCACTACAGCCCGTTGTTCCTGCACCGCCCGGCGCAGGTACTGATCGTGTGGCACATTGCCGACATGCCGCAAGACGACGTCCAGGTAACGATCCGCGACTTTGCGGATCTTGGTGTAGAGATCCTGACCATGACGCGCGTCACGGGTCTGGTTGGTCAGTACCTGAAAACGGCTAATGCCGTAGTGCCGACTGAATACCTTGATGAGCGCATAAGCATCAGTAATCGATGAGGGCTCATCACATACAACGATGATGGCCTGCTGTGCGGCTTGTACAAAACGAGCGACCGACTCTGATATCCCGGCCGCAGTGTCCACGATCAGCACATCGGGCTGTTCACCGAGATCGGAGAACGCCTGCACTATCGCGGCCTGGGAAGCCGGTGGCACATCGGTCATTGAAAAATTGCCGGATGCGGCCGGGACGATTTGCACACCGGCCGGACCGTTAATGATCGTGCTGGCAAGATCGGCCTCGCCACTGATCACGTGCGACAGATTAAAGCGAGGCTGCAATCCCAGCAGTACGTCTATGTTCGCGAGGCCAAGATCGGCATCCAGCAACATGACCTTGCGACGCCGGTTTGACAGCGCAACAGCGAGATTCGTTGCGACGTTGGTCTTGCCCACGCCGCCTTTGCCACTGGTTATCGCAACGACTTTGACGGGCCGCCGTGCAAGTGCCTGTTTGATTCCTTCGCCTTGAGAAACACTATGCATGGGTCGCACTCACCTTGCCGTACCGTTCAGCCATCATCAATTCATCTATCTGTGGTTCACTCGCTTCAATGCAGTCAACCGCACGCTTCAGCAGCCACAGCTTGCGCCGTTCCGCAGCGTGCAGATCATCGGGAATATGCTGGCCGTCCGTGATCCAGGCCAGAGCCAGCTGCCGGCGGATCAATGCGCTCAGTACGCAGCCGAGTTGCCCTGCTTCGTCCACTTTGGTCACAACCGCACCGGTCAATGGCACCTGGCTGAAGCTGGCAATGGTTTCATCCAGTGCCGCTTCCTGCGCAGTAGCGGACAAGGTCAGGTAGAACTTGATGCCTTCACCGTTCTGCTTCCAGTCGCCTAGCCGGCGGGTCAGGTCAGCATCACGCTGACTGACACCCTCGGTGTCGATCAGCACTAATTTTTTGGACGACAAGGTACCCAGCACCCGGCCGAGATCCTGCGGGTCACTGACCGATACCACCTTCACGCCAAGAATATTGGCGAACGCGGTCAGGTGCTCGCGGGCACCTATGCGGTACGCATCTGCGCAAACCAGCGCAATGTCATCGGTGCCATGGTGCATCGCGTAGCGTGCTGCCAGTTTGGCGATGGTTGTGGTCTTGCCAACGCCCGTCGGACCGATTAAGGCGGCAACGCCGCCGTCCGTCAGCAAACGGTCGCCGGTCACAGGAATCAGTTGCGCCAGAGTCGCCAGCGGTTGCTGCCAGATGTGTTTGAGGTCATCCACGGGACCCAACTTGTTCAGAAGCATGCTCGCAACGTCGGGGGCGATCCCGAGACGAGCCATATTGCGCAGTACTTGCGCCAGTATCGGCGAACGGGTGCTGCCTTCCTTCCACAACAAACCGGACACCTGGTTTTCCAGCAGACCGCGCAACGAACTGATCTCGGAACGCATGGCCAGCAGGGATGATTCCTTGCCGACCAAAGCGTCCAGCGTATAGTCATTGCTGCCGTTGGCAGACGTGCGCGACAGATCGAAGTCAATCACGCTGGGCGGCGCCACGGCTGCCGAAGGTGCTGTCGGAGGTGCTGTCGGAGGTGCTGTCGGAGCCAGCGCGGCAGCAACGACCGGTTTGGCGACCTGGCTGGCTGCTTTCGCAGGGCTGACCGCATTCGGAATGGCAACGGGCTCGGCATTGGCGTCCGCTTTGACTTGCGAACTCAGCTCGACGTAGTCGTCGTGGTCATCGACATCGGCGCCAGCCGCTGCCGGCTCGATCTCCGCTGGCCTGGCGGCTGCTTCCTCGCGGCCCCCCGGCGTGCTGCCCATAGCGTGCTGCATCAGGGCTGCGTCGTAGTCGACCGCGGCAATCACCTCGATGCCTTCATCGACACGGCGATTGGAAAGTATGACGGCATCGGGCCCCTGCTCCGCACGAACCTGCCGGAGTACCGTCCGCATATCCTTGTCAACAAATCGTTTGATCTTCACTGTTAGTCCTCAAGTGCTGCCAGAGCGCCTAGCTCACCGCACCGACCATCTGAATCCGCTTGTCGTCCGGAATCTCGTTGTAGGCCAATACGTGCAGGTTGCGAATACCGCGCATCATGCGTGCCAGCCACGGCCGCAGGTTGGGCGGTACCAGCAATACGGCCGGGTCCCCGCTGACTTCCTGCTTCTGTGCCTGCTCGTTGAGCGATTCATGCAACCTCTCCACCAGACCGGGTTCCAGCCCCATGCTCGACCCGTCTCGAGTACTCTCATTCAAGATTCGTTCCAACTCTGGCTCCAGGGTCAAAACAGGTAGCTCAGCCCGCGTCCCTGCTACGTTCTGGACAATCGAGCGACCCAGCGAAACACGCACGGCCGCCGACAAAACGTCAGGATCCTGACTCTTGGCACCGTTTTCCGCCAAGGTTTCGGCAATCCGGCGGATATTCTTCACCGAAATGCCCTCTTCCAGCAGATTCTGCAGAACCCGGGCGATCACACTCATCGGCAGGGTCTTCGGGGTCAGTTCCTCGACCAGTTTGGGCGTGCTGGCAGCCAGCCGATCCAGCAACTGCTGGGTTTCCTCGTGGCCCAGCAGCTCGTGTGCATGGTTCTGCAACAGCTGGCTCAGGTGCGTAGCCACGACTGTGGCCGTGTCGACCACCGTGTAACCCAGCATTTGTGCCTCCTCACGCTGCCCGGCATCAATCCAGTAGGCTTCCAGGCCGAACGCCGGGTCACGGGTCGCGATACCGTTCACCTTGCCGAACACCTGTCCGGGATTGATCGCCAGATCCCGATCGATGTGGACTTCGGCCTCGCCTATAGGCACGCCCATCAGGGAAATGCGGTAAAAGCTCGGACCAAGATCGAGGTTGTCGCGGATATGTACCGGCGGAATCAGGAAGCCCAGATCTTCGGTCAGTTTCTTGCGCACGCCCTTGATCCGGCTCACCAGCGCGCCGTCCCGTGCCCGGTCAACCAGCGGTATCAGTCGATAACCCACGTCGAGGCCAACCATGTCAACGGACGACACGTCCTGCCAGCTCAGGTCCGGCAAACTGGCCAGGCGGCCGCCCTGCTCGGCCGGCTCGGCCTGCGGCCGGGTCGCCTGCTGGCGCTGTTTGGCCATGCGCCACGCGCCCCAGCCACAGGCCGCGGCCAGTGACAGGAAGGCAAAATTCGGCATACCCGGAATCAAACCCAGCACCGTCAGTACCGTCGCCGTCACGATCAATGTGCGGTGATCGGCGAACAGCTGCGTGAACATCTGGGTACCCATGTCCTGCGACTTGGACATGCGCGTGACAATGATCGCAACCGCTGTCGACAGCAGCAGTGACGGAATCTGGGCAACCAGTCCGTCACCGATCGTCAGCAGCGTGTAATTGTGCATGGCCGCGCTGAGCGACAAATCATGCTGGGCGGTACCAATGATGAGACCACCTATGATGTTGATGAACAGTATGAGTATGCCGGCCACTGCGTCGCCGCGAACAAATTTGCTGGCACCGTCCATTGAACCGTAGAAATCCGCCTCTTCGCCGATTTCCTGGCGGCGCAGACGTGCGGCGTCCTGATCGATCACGCCCGCATTCAGATCCGCGTCGATGGCCATTTGCTTGCCGGGCATTGCATCGAGGGTAAACCGGGCGGTGACTTCCGACACGCGACCCGCACCTTTGGTGACAACGACGAAATTGATAATGACCAGAATGCCGAAGATCACCAGACCGACTGCATAGTTGCCGCCAACCACAAACTCACCGAATGCCTCAATAACCTTGCCCGCAGCTCCGGTGCCGGTATGACCGTCCAGCAAGACGACCCGGGTCGATGCCACGTTCAGTACCAGGCGCAACAAGGTCACCACCAGCAAGATGGTTGGGAAGACGCCGAAATCCAGCGGCCTGCCCACGTAAATAGCCGTCAGCAGAATGGCTACCGCCAACGCAATGTTGAAGGTGAACAGAATGTCGAGCGCCATTGGCGGCAGCGGTATCATGACCATCGCCAACATCGTCAACAGCATGAGCGGTACACCCAATCCGCGAACAATATCGCTTGCCAGACCCTTCGAATTTGCCATGCTGTTATTCCGTCAAAAAAGTTAAGTTAGAACTGACTCTCGTCGACCACGGGATCCGGTCGCTCTGGCCACTTGTGCGCCGGCAAAGCCGCGTCGCGAATCTGAAAGATGTAAGCAAGCACCTGCGCCACCGCGCTGTACAATGCGCCGGGAATTTCCTGGCCCAGCTTGGTGCTGCGGTAGAGCGAACGCGCCAACGGCGGTGCCGAGAACAACGGCACGCGGTTGTCGGTCGCGATCTCGCGTATCCGTGCGGCGATGAGGTCCTTGCCTTTTGCAACCACCCGCGGCGCACCGCTGCCGTTCGGGTCGTACTTGAGCGCAACAGCAAAATGCGTTGGGTTGGTAATGACAACGTCGGCCGTTGGCACGTCCTCCATCATGCGCCGCTGGGCGGCTTGCTGTTGCATCTGGCGTATCCGGCCCTTCACTTCCGGTCGGCCTTCGGTTTCCTTGAATTCGTCGCGAATTTCCGTGCGCGTCATTTTCAGTTTTTTCTGGTAGCTCCAGAGCTGAAACGGCACATCCGCCATTGCTATGAGTATCAAGCCGCAACTGATTACCAACAGCGACACGCCGCAAAGCTGCAATGCCGCCAGTACCGCTTCCTTCACTGGCTGCCGCCCAAGCATCAGCAGCTCGTCAACCGACCACCACAGCCAGAGCACCGCGATCAGGCCAACAATAAAAAACTTGGCCATCGACTTGACCAGTTCATTCAGGCTGTTCGCGCTGAAAATTCGCTTCAGTCCTTTAATCGGGTCCATACGGCTGCCTTTGAAGGCCGCCGCTTTCATACTGAATGACCAACCGCCGATCAGTGTTGCACTGCCGAATACCGCCAGTAACAAAACGATCGCCAGTGGTGCCAGACCGAGCATGGCTTCTACCGCAGCAGCGCCGAAAGCCCGCGGCAAGTAACTGGGATCGAACATGGCCGCACGTTCAATGGAAAAAGACCGTTCAAAGCCGCCGACTATTGACGAGCCCAATGGCGCCGCAAGAAACAACAAGGCCGATGCGCCGGCCAACATGACGCCGGTCATCGTCAATTCGCGTGACCGGGGAACGTCGCCCTTTTTGCGCGCGTCTTCACGGCGCTTGGGTGTCGCTTGTTCAGTACGGTCCTGTAGCTGCTCGTCAGCCATTTTCTCGTTCTCTCTAGCGGCTGTTAAGCAGCGCGGGTAGCATTTCCAACGCGTCGGCTGTCGAACGCGACACGTTCTCCGTCAGGCTGCCCATGCTGAGAAAAATGACCACGAAGCCCAATAACATCGCAACCGGAAAGCCGACTGCGAACAGGTTCAAGGTCGGTGCGGCACGACTCATCACGCCGAATGACAGGTTCACCACAAGCAGAGCGGTAATCGCCGGCAGCGCGATTTTCAAGGCCACCACGAAGACCTGACCCGACCAGCTCAGCAGAAACGAAACGGCCCCTTGAGTCAGGCCAGCTCCGGCAATCGGCAAGATACGGAAGCTCTCGCCAATCAGTTGTATTAGTGCCAGGTGTCCGTCGAGCGACAGAAAAATCAGCATCCCGAGCATCAGGAAAAATTGACCCAGCACCGGAATATTGACGCCGCGCTGACGGTCCAGAAATACCGCGAAGCCGAGACCCATGCTCATTGCTACAACCTGGCCGCCCAGCGCAATCGCATCGAATATCAGCTGCACTGCAAACCCCATCGCAATGCCTATCGCCAGTTCCTGAAGGATAATAATGACCCCGGCGAAGCTCAGAAAATTGACCGTTATCGCTGGCTGCAGAACCGGCGCGATGACCAGCGTCAGCACCAGCGCGATCATCAGGCGTACGCGACCCGGCACAAAGCTGCCACCAATCACAGGCATGACCATAACGAATGCCGCTACCCGGACGAACGGCCATAGATACACGGCGATCGACTCGAACAACGGACCTATGGTCAGGTTCAGATTCACTCTTCTGTCTCTTGTTCATGGCAACCTCGCGGCATAATCGGGCCTACGAAATAAGTGATGGAATTTGCGCCATCAGTTGTTGTGTGTAGTTCACTATCACACCCAGCATCCACGGACCGGCGATGATCAGTGCGGCAACGATGACCAGCAGTTTCGGTATGAAGCTCATCGTCATCTCGTTAATCTGTGTGGCCGCCTGAAACATGCCGACCAGCAAGCCCACAGCGAGCGCCGACAGCAACAGCGGTGCTGCGATGAGCATCGTTACCCACAGGGCTTCCTGGCCAATCGTCGTGACGGTTTCTGGTGTCATGTCGTTGGCCTCAGGTGTAGAAACTGGAAGCGAGCGTACCGAGCACCAGCGCCCAGCCATCGACCAGCACAAACAACATGATCTTGAACGGCAGCGAGATGAGCATGGGCGACAACATCATCATGCCCATGGACATCAGCACGCTCGAGACGACCAGGTCGATTACCAGAAACGGAATGAAAATCAGAAAACCAATCTGGAACGCGGTCTTGAGTTCACTCACCATAAACCCCGAAACAACGATCGAGAGCGGTATGTCGTCCACTGACGTTATGTCGGTGCGCTGACCGATGTTGGCAAACAACTCCAGATCACTTTCGCGGGTCTGATCGAGCATAAATCCACGCAGCGGTGCGACGGCCCGCGTGAATGCCACCTCGGTGGATATTTCGTCGTTCATGTACGGCTTCACGGCATCGGCGTACACGCTGTCGATGACCGGCGTCATGATAAAAAACGTCAGAAACAGCGCGATTCCGAGCAAGACCTGATTCGGCGGTGTTTGTGCGGTGCCGAGCGCCTGGCGAAGTATCGACAGCACAATAATGATGCGCACGAAGGCCGTGGTGGAAAGTATGGCCGCTGGCAACAAAGTCAGCAGCGTCATCAAAACCAGAATTTGCAGACTCAGCGAAAACGACTCGCCGGTTGGGCCCGTTACGGTTACCGGTTCGACCTGGGCGAATGACAGAGCAGGCAGCAGGAATAACGTCAGTGCAAAAACGGTGCGGCTCATTTCTGCTGCCCCTTGACGGCGGCTCGCAAGCGCTCGGCGAAGCCGTTGGCGGGTACCTCTGCTATCGCCACCGGGTCATCGAAGACGTGCAGGGTTTGCACCTGGCTGCTGGTCATGCCGACCAGCAGCTGTTTGTCGGCTACCTGCAGCAACAACACACGCTCCCGGGTACCGAGCGGCTGGCTGGCAACGATACGAATAAGGTCGCCACTGGCACCGCGCATTTTCCGGGTACGCGAATACAACCAGCCCGTAACCAGGATTGCACCGATTACCAGGATCAGGCCCGTGCCCATGTTCAGCACGTCGTCTGCACCAACCGGTGCTGCACGCGGAACGGTTGCCGCTACAGCCGGCACCGTCTGCAGTACCGAGCACACCGCGATCAATGCGGTGTTATGAATTACGCGAATCATTGCGTTAATCGTCCCGAACTCAGTTAATAGTCTTGATGCGTTCGGCAGGACTGACAACGTCAGTGAGACGGACACCGAATTTGTCATCGACGACGACAATTTCGCCGTGCGCGATCAGTGTGCCGTTAACCAGCACGTCCATAGCCTGACTCGCATCCCGGTCAAGTGCGATGACCGAGCCTTCCACCAACTTGACCAGTTCACGTATGGGCACTTCGGTCGAACCCACCCGCAGCGTCACGTTGACCGGCACATCAAGTACCAGGTCCAGATTGACATCCGCACCGTTGTTGGCCGCTTTGCCAGCGCCCAGCTCATCCGGCGCGAACTGCTCGCCACTCGTCTCTTGCTGTTGTTCACTCATCTCAATTGTTCCTCAGAAAGTTCAGTTGCTGTTCTGTGACTCCAGCCACGCGACCGCTTCAACGGCATTGCGTCCGGCCTGTACACCAAAACGCCCTTCTATCAAGGGCACGCCGTGTGCAAGGACTGTCGCAACCCGTGGCGTGTCGATGCCGATTACATCGCCAGGAGCCAGGTTCACCAGTTCACCGAGAGTCATGCGTGCGTGGCCTACGTTGGAGCTGAGATCCACGATGACGTCGATCATTCGGCGACGCAGTACTTTCTCCCAGCGTTGGTCTTCGGCGTGGTCGCGTTCCCGACGTTTGCCTTCCAGCGCCGGGCGCAAGGACGCTACTGTGTTCACCGGCCACACCACGCTGAATGAGGCGCGCTGTTCATTGCCCTCACCGATCGTGACTTCGAATTCGCTGGCGATGATGCTCTCGGCGGGAGCGATGGACTCGACCAGATCAAGACCGATACGCGTTTCAGCGCGTTCGGTTTTGAGGTCGCGCAGCGGCAACCAGACCGCGTGCATGGCTGTAAAAATTTCGCGAACCAGCAGTTGCAGAATGCTGAGCGCGCCTGCCGAATGCGCGGTATCGGTGCTGGCCTCGGACTCCGGACTATTGCCGCCGAAGAACGCTTCGACCAGCGGACTGACGAGCTCGGAGTCGAACACGATCAATGCTTCACCGGGCAGCGGTGCAGCAGTGAAACCAACCACGACACAGCGTGCCGGCCAGAGTTCGCTGTAATCCGCAAAAACCTGCTGGCGAATGGCGCGAGCCGAGATATCGACTTCAACTTGCAGCAAACCGGCGGTGCTCTCGGCAAGCCGCGAAGCAAATTGTTCATTCATGCTCTCGAGGCGCGGAAAACTGTTACTGACGATGCGTGCACGTGGGCCAATTACGTACGGCTTGACGGTCTTGTATTGCGGGCCGTCTGCCGACTGCACTTCAATGGCACCGGAAGAAACGCCTTCCAGCAGCGCATTCTTTTCATCGTCCGACAGAACCTGTTCAGTCATGGTGGGCTCCGGCTACTGGATGATCAGACTGGTGAAATACAGGGCTTCGACGTTCGGCTTCCCGATACGGGCGGTGAGCACGTCCTGAATTTCTTTCAGACCGTCAGCCAGCATCTGTTCCTTGCCGGCGCGGGTGGTGATGTGCTCGTAAGACACCCCGCCGTACAACAGGATCAGGTTGTTCCGAATCAGAGGGGTGTGGTCTTTAACCGCGTCGATAACATCCTGATCGCGGGCCATGACTTCCATTTCAATTTGCATGAAATGCTGATCACCAACCGCGTCACGGAAATTGACCACCATGGCGGGGTGCAAACCGGTGTACAGCTCAGGCCCACCCGCATTGGCCGGCCTTGCCACGGCTTCCGCCGCTTCCTCGGCGAGCGGCTCGTCCGCTGCCGGTGCCAGCATGTTCTGCACAACAGGGCCTGCGAACAGGCCAGCGGCCAGGAGCGCCACTGCGCCGCCGCCGATCATGAGTTTTTTTATCAGTCCGCCGCTCGCGGGGGCCGCGTCAGCTTCCGGTTGACCGTCAACGGTCGCTGTATCTGTGTCTGCCATCTCAAGCTCCAGTAGTTCTTAACGAACCCTGATGCAAGCCTTATGCCAGAACTGATACCGAGCATTTTCGGTAGAATTTTCAGTAAATTAGATCATATACGTAATGAGCTGATGCGTATGCTACGTCGGAATATTGGCGTATCCGGCACGCCTGCCGGTACCCACCGGCAGCGCCGTCAGAATTCCGACACGCTCAGACAAACGTGTCCACGAGGCCATTGCTGGTGCTCACTGTGGGCACGATGCTCGCCTCGTCCTCCTCGGTGTCGCCGAGTAAGGAATCGTGACCACCCAGACGGTCATCGTCCCGACCGGATTCACCCCGATCGTGCCGGACACCGTCGCCGTTCACGTCGGCATTGGTCAGGTTCAGGCCCTCACCGCTGAACAGCTCCCGCAAACGCGGCAACGCCTGTTCGATGGCATCGCGGGTCACGGCATGCTGGGCCGTGAACGTCACCTGCGCCTGGTTCTCTTCCATAATGATCTTGATACGGATGGGCCCCAGTTCGGCCGGGTTCAAGCGTATCTCGGCGCTGTCGAGCTTCTGCCCGGCCATCCAGGTGACCCGCTCCCCGAGGGCCTCCCCCCAGCGGGCATCCGTAACCGGCAAGTTAAGAGTAGCCGCCGCTGCTGGCAATGCCGGTGCCGTACTGCTCGGACCGGCCAGCGGTGCGGCGGCCATGGGCTGGATTCGCGGCAACGTATCCTGTGCCTCGAGCCGAATTTCCTTGCCGCCGGCCAATAGCTCAGCAAACTCCTTACCCGGGCCAGCGGCAACATCGACAGTCGCCGCCGGCGTCGGTGAGAGCACCGGGTTCTGCGCATCACGCAGCAGCGGCGCCGGTTCCGCCGGCAGGGACGGTAGCGGCGGCTGTGCCGCACTGGCCTGCCCATTGACGGTGGCAACGGCCGTCTCGCCCGTCACCAGACCGGGCAAGGCGGTGTATGCCCGCGCATTGCTGTCAGAACGGGTATCCGTGGCGGCAACAGAATTATTGCCGGCCAGTACCGTCCGTGGAGCCGCAAAAGGTACGGTCACTACTTGTGCAGGGTCAGTGGCCGGCGCTGCCGCGGCGGCCTCAGTGACCATCTCGGTATTCGGGTTCAATGTGGGCAGCATGCGCTGCAAAGCGGCCAGTTCGGTATCCGTCGATGCCTCTGTCGCGGGTTCAAGAGCGACCGGGTCGGCGCTTGCCTTGGGGTTCACGCCGGATTCAATTCGCGGCAGGCCGCCCTGGAGCAGCTCACTCGGTGCTTCCGGCAATGCCTGCACGACGCTGTCCACCGCCATACTGCTGGCACTATCGAGGCTCGGCGTCGGCAATTCCAGCGTCGTGTCAGCTTCCCGCAGCGGCAATTCTTTGCCGCTGGCCGGCAGCCATTCGCCGCTACGTGTCGCAACCGACTCTTTCGGCGGCACGGCAGCCGTCAGCATCTCAGCGAAGCCGCGGACCGGCAATTCGGTGCCCTCCTTGCCCTGCGCGCCTTGTTTCGTCGTACTTCCGGCGAAAGGCAATCGATAGTCTGATTGAGTTAACTCGGGTAACGGCAGCATGCAAAGTCCTTATTGCTGAGCGCGGGCGACGGGCCCGCCGGCATCCTTACTGTAGGGGGAGCAAGTTCCATGCCAGTCATCGTGTTGCCCGGGAGAAAAGGTGGGCGCGGGCGGGCAGGTCGTCCTGCACCTTTTGTTCCTGCCGCTCATCTTCGCGGACAGCATCGGTCCGGTAGCGATCGACTACCTTTTGCAGGGATTCCATTTTCTGCCGCTTAAGCATCCAGCGTTTACGGTGAGCATCGCGATTCTGCTTGCTGTTCATCACCAGTTCCTGCTGGGCGCGCACGGCTTCATCCAGGCGGTGCAGGAAATTCTGATAGTCGGCCCACTGCACGCTGCTGATTGTGCCCTTGACGCCATTCGGTCGGCGGCTGGCGTATTCGCGGCGGTATTCCTGCAATTCCTGCAGCCGTTTCTCATTGTCGCCCAGCAGCCGTTGCGCCTCGCCCATGGCGCGGCAGAACTTGCGTTCTTCGGTTTCCGCCAGGTGCTGTACGCGTTGAATGCGATCGGCTTTGTCATTCATTTCACGCCGCCTCGCCCGGCTTGTTCACCGCGGGTGCCAGCAGTTTGCGCAACTGTTGCAGGCTGTCACCGAAACTTACCGCGCCTTTGTGCTCCTGGCGCAAGAAGTCCAGCATCGCTGACCACAGCGCAACCGCCTCGTCCACCCGTGGGTCGGAGCCGCGCTGGTACGCACCCACCGCGATCAGATCCTTGTGTTCCTGGTACGTCGCGTAGATCTGCCTGAAGCGACTGATCAGCGCTTGCTGTTCGCCACCCGTGATGTTGGACAACGCACGGCTGACAGAGGCTTCGACGTCGACGGCGGGGTACAGCCCTGCTTCGGCCAGTTTCCGCGAGAGCACGATGTGACCATCCAGGATCGCTCGCGAGGCATCCACAATAGGGTCATTCTGGTCGTCGCCTTCGGCCAGCACCGTATAGATGGCGGTGATGGAACCGCCGCCGACCGCGCCATTGCCCGCGCGTTCAACGAGCTGCGGCAATTTGGCAAACACTGACGGCGGATAGCCCTTGGTCGCAGGCGGCTCACCGATTGCCAGCGCGATCTCACGCTGAGCCTGGGCGAAGCGCGTTAACGAGTCCATGAGCAGTAGTACGTTCTTTCCCTGATCGCGGAAATGCTCAGCAATCGCTGCCGACAACCAGGCTCCGTGCATACGCATCAACGGCGTGTCATCGGCGGGCGTGGCAACGACCACGGCCTTGTGCATCGTTTCACTACCCAGCGTCAGGTCGATGAATTCTTTGACCTCCCGGCCCCGTTCCCCGATCAGACCCACCACCACGACATCAGCGTTGGTGTTACGCGTCATCATGCTCAGCAACATGCTCTTGCCGACGCCCGAACCGGCAAACAGGCCCATACGTTGCCCGCGGCCGATCGTCAACAAAGAGTTAATGGAACGGACACCAACGTCCAGCGGTTCACGAATAGGTTGTCGCGCCAGCGGATTAATCGGCTGGCCGACCAGCGGCACGCTGTGTTTGCGTTCGATAGGCTTGCCGCCGTCCAGCGGACGACCACGGCCGTCGAGAACCCGGCCAAGCAAATCATCGCCAACCGTTACTTCAGGCACGCCGGGAATCGGCACAACCCGCGCATTCGGCACGATGCCGCGCATTTCACCTTGCGGCATCAGGAACAGGCGGTCGCCTGAGAATCCCACCACTTCGGTTTCGACCCGATGGCCGTCTTCAACGACCACGTCACAACGTCCGCCGACAGCAGCGAAACAACCTTCCGCCTCCATGGCCATACCCACTGTGCGCCGCAGGCGTCCTTCGACCACCAGCTTCGGTGCTTCTTTGTTTGCCCGCTCGAGGTAACGCGCCAGACCACGCGCACGCTTTTCACTGCGGTTAGTTGCAGGGCCGGCCGGCAAGCTCATGTGTGCCGCTCGTTGCCCGCAATGGACGCGATCAACGCGTTCAGGCGGGTTTCGTTTTGAGCATCGATTTGCGATGCCTCCGTGCTCACCTGGCAGCCGCCGCGTGCAATAAGCGGATCTTCAACAATCGACCATGCTCTCTCGTTGTCACTACTGGACAAGGACTCACGGACCAGAATGGCATCGTCAGGATGCAGGTGTACTTTGATATCGCGGCAGGCGACAGGCAGCAAGCGGATCGCCTCGCGCACCACCCCGATCACGTGGCTCGGATCGCTTTTGAGCTCGCGACGAAACAACTGCCGAACGGCACTCATCGCCAGTTCCAGCAGTTGCTGTTCGACGACTTCGTCAAGCTCATCGAGTGGCCGGGCCTGGGCCTGCAGCAATTCATCCAGCCGGCGAACCCGCTCGGCCAGTTCCTGCTCACCGGCTTTGAGGCCCTCGGCATAGCCTTGCGCGAACGCTTCTTCGTGCGCCTGTTCCTGCAATTCCTGCAAGCGGCTGGCCGTCGGGTAACCCTGCCCTGATGAGCCGTCAATAGCGGGCACCTGCCAGCGTTCGGCGGCGTTTGAATCAGACATACTCTTCACCGCCCTGGCCCAGATCGAGATCGCCGGCATCCGCCATCCGACGGGCTATGTCCAGAATTTCCTTCTGCGCAATTTCCACTTCGCTCAGCTTGATCGGTCCGCGAGCTTCCATGTCCTCCGACAGCAATGCCGCCGCGCGTTTGGACATGTTGCGCAGAATCTTGTCTCGTACCGCCGGGTCGCAGCCCTTCAGGGCGACAACCAGCAAGTCGTTCGATACTTCGCGCAACAAGGACTGGATGCCACGGTCATCAACGTTCAGCAATGTATCGAAGACAAACATCATTTCCTGAATGCGATTGGACAGGTCTTCGTTACGTTCTTTGATTTTCTCCAGGATCTCTTCGCCTTTGGCAGAGCCCAGCGAATTGATGATATTCGCCGCGACTTTGTCGCCGCCCACTTTTTCGCTACCTGAAGACTTCTTGTTGCTCGATTTGTTGGCGATCAGATTCTCAATCTCCGCGAGCGCGCTCTGTTGCACGTCACTGAGGCGAGCGATACGGATTAGCACTTCCGTGCGCAATTCCTCGGGCAACAGGCCGATAACTTCGGCCGCCTGTTCGCTGTCAAGATAGGCAATGATGATCGCGACGATCTGCGGATGTTCGCCGTCGACAATCTCGGCCACATCCTTGGAGCTCATCCATTTCAGTTCGTCCAGGCCGCGCGCATCCTGACCAATCATGATGCGGTCGATAAACGCGTTCGCTTTGCCGGCACCGAAAGCCCCGGTCAGCACTTTACGAACGTAGTCCTCGGTGCCCACACCGAAAGCGGTCTGCTCTTCCACCTCGGTAATAAAGCGGTCCAGGACCACGTTCGCCTGATCGCGGGAAATGTTCTTTAACGATGCCATGGCCGTACCAATGCTTTGCACTTCACGCGGCCCCATGTACTTGAGCACTTCCGCGGCATCGGCCTCACCCAGCGTCATCAACAACAGTGCCGCTCGTTCAGTGCCTTTCAGTTGCTGCGCTTCACTCATCGGTACTTACCCACTTCCTGACCACTTGTGCGACACGCGCAGGATCGGCACCTGTTATGTTGCGCGCCGCTGAAATCTTGTCATCAAAGCTGGGAGCCGGAAGACTGCCCGCCATGCTGCCCGCGGGCATCAGTTCGGCACCGGCACCTCCGGCGTAAGGCGCATTGCCGGCGGCATTGCCGCCTGCCAGCAGCTTGCCCAGCAGCGGTCGAACCAGACCGAAGCCCAGCGCCAGAACCAGCAGCGCACCGAGGATCTGTTTCAACGTGCCCTGCATGGCCGGGTTTTCCCAGAACGGAGGCTCTTCTATGTCATCGAGTGCTGGCGCGCTGCGAAATGCCGCGTTCACTACGACCACAGTGTCGCCACGGGACTCATCGAAACCGACGGCTTCCTTAACCAGGGTCGTGAAGCGATCAATGTCTTCCGTTGTAAATGCTTGCGGGTCGCCGCCTTCCTCAAGCGGGCTGTCGTCAACCAGAACCGCAACTGACAGCCGCTGTATCGTGCCGCTTTGCGGCCGTACATGGCTGATTGTTCGGTCGACTTCAAAATTACGGGTACTGCTGCGCGACGAATTGGTCGCGCTCTGGGTTTGTGTAGTGCTCGTTTCCGGGGTATCCGCCGCCGTTTCCGGTGGCTGGTTACTCAATGCGCCGGGAATACCTTCGGCGGCACTGCCACTGCCGCTGCGGCGTTCTTCGCTGATTTGTTCGCTGCGCAACGCAGTACTGGCCGGGTCATACGTTTCGCGGGTTTCTTCCGTGACCGTAAAGTCCAGACTGGCCACAACTTGTGCACGTACGCGGCCAGGTCCAACGAGCGGCGTTAGCAAGTCCTGTATCCGCCGGGTGTAGATGTCCTCAAGTCGTTGCGCGTGCTTGAACTGATTAACCGCCTGCGCGTCGCCCCACTGGTCGCCAGCCGAGCTCAACATCCGACCGTACTGGTCGATCACGGTTACATTCTTCGCGGTCAGGTTGGGCACACTGGATGCAACCAGGTTGACGATCGCCGCTGCCTGATCCGCTTCCAGCGCGCCGCCAGCGCCAAGTTGCAGGAGCACTGAAGCACTCGCGCTCTTCTGATCGCGCAGGAACGCCGTCTGTTTGGGCAGCGCAAGATGCACCCGAGCTTCACGTACCGCACCAAGACTGGTGATTGTGCGTGCCAGTTCCGCCTCAAGTGCGTGCTGGTAGCGGGCGTTCTCCATGAACTGACTGACGCCGAAACTGGACTGATCCTGCAACAGGTTCATGCCACCGCCACTGCTTTGTGCCAGTCCCTGGCCGGCAACCTGCATGCGGGCATCGTGCAGTTTCGCGTCCGGCACCATGATGCTGCCGTTGTCGCTCATCTTGTAGTCGATCTCGGCGCCTTGCAGGACCTCGATCACCTGTGCCGCTTCTGTGGCATCAAGATTGCCGTACAGCTGCGAATAGCTCGGTGTCTGCGACCACAGGAAAATCGTGAATCCCGCCGCCACGGCCGCCGCTACTCCCACGAGCAACATAACCTGTCGCACCGCCGGAATCTGGATGACACCACCGAGATTGATCTGACTCATCGGCATACCCGATGACTGAACTATTGCTGAGTTTTCCATGTGCTTCGTTTACGTCCTTAAACGGGCATGTTCATGATTTCCTGATACGCATTAACGAGCTTGTTGCGTACTTCGGTCATTGCGCGGAACGACAAGTCCGCTTTCTGCGAGGCGATCATCACTTCGGCCAGACTCGCGTCGGTCGCGCCGGTCTCGAACGCCTGTTTCATTGCGGCTGAAGTCTGTTGCGTGCTGTTGACTTCGGTGATCGCGTTCTTCAGCAGATCACCAAAGCCGCTGCCAGCCGCCGGCTGAGCCGCTTGCGGACCGTGCAGTTCCGACTGCATGGCACGTATTTGGCTAAGCAATTGTTGTGGGCTGATTTCGCTCATCGGTCGATCCTCATCCGTACAGCGTTGATGATTGGACGGTGTCGGCATCGACACCTTCGTCGCGCATACGCGCTAATTTGTAACGCAGCGTTCGCGGGCTGATGCCCAGTGCTTTCGCCGCAGCAGAACGTTTGCCGTGATGGGCGCCCAGGGCACTGCGGATACGCTCGTATTCGTGCTGTTTTACTTCGTCCTGCAGGCTGGCAGCCGCGGGCGTGGCAGCGACTTGTGGCGCTGCGTCGCATTCTTCGAACGCCAGATCCGCTGCCCGGACCGTCGCACCACCCAGCATGATCAGGCTGCGCTGCACAAGGTTATCCAGTTCGCGAACATTGCCGGGCCAGTCGTGGCTCAGCAGGCGTTCGACCGCACACTCCGCCAGAATCGGCCGCGGTCCGCTGGTATTGTGATGACGCGCGATGGCCAGCTCCGTCAACGGCAAAATGTCACCGCGGCGCTCGCGCAATGGCGGGATTCGCAAAGGAAAGACGTTCAGCCGGTAGTAAAGATCCTCCCGAAACGCGCCGTCACTAACGCATTGTCGTAGGTTGCGGTTAGTGGTCGCGAGCACACGTACGTCCAGCGCGATCGTGGTCCGGCCGGCCAGTCGCTCCACTTCGCGTTCCTGGATGACCCGTAGCAGTTTGGCCTGCAAGGACAGATCCATTTCACTGATCTCGTCGAGCAGCAAGGTACCGCCTTCGGCCTGTTCGAATTTACCGGGATGCGCCGACGTCGCGCCGGTGAATGCGCCCTTCTCGTAGCCGAACAGGACGGCCTCGAGCATGTTCTCGGGAATGGCCGCACAGTTGATTGCGACGAAAGGCTTGTCTCGGCGCAAGGAACGATCGTGAATGAATCGGGCAAATACTTCTTTGCCGCAACCGGACTCACCACTGATGGTCACCGTCGCATCACTGCGTGCGACACGTTCGGCAATGCGCAGCAGTTCGATGGTCTTTGCATCGCCGGCTATTGGTTGACTGTCGGCGACATCCGCATGCATGTACCGGTCCACGACAGCGATCAGCTCATCGGCAGCAAACGGTTTCACGAGGTAGTCCGATGCCCCGTCGCGCATGACATCAACCGCGTTTTCTATCGTGCCGTAAGCCGTCATCAGGACCGCGGGCATGGCCGGGTGCTGCCGGCGAATTTCGCTGAGCAGCTGATGGCCGCTCATCGGCTCCATTTGAATATCACTGACCACCAGCCCTACGCGTTCACGGCCGAGAATGCTCAGGGCTTCCGCCCCGCTGCCCGCAGACAGCACCGGGTAGCGGCCGCTGGCCAGGGTATCGGACAAGGCGCCGCGCAGATTGGCGTCGTCTTCAACAATTAATACGGCAGCATCATGCATGGCAAAAACCCCGCTCAGGTGCGCGTTGCGCGGACGGGATTGCCGCTGCCGGCAAGCACAAAGAGACGGTGGTGCCTTGGCTGCCGGATTCGAGTACGACTTCACCCTGATGGGCATCGACAACCGAGCGCACCACGGCAAGACCCAAACCCGTACCTTGCGGCCGGGTCGTGAAAAACGGTTCGAAAACTCTGCCGAGTTCGTTCTCAGGAATGCCGCAGCCGTTATCAGACACGGTCAGGCAGATGCGATCTGCATCCCGCCAGGCACCGAGATCGACCCGGCCTTCATCGCCCGATGCGATCAGGGCATTGTCCAGCAGGTTCAGCAATGCCCCTTTCAGGGCACCGCGATTACCCGCGATACGCAGATTGCTGTCGGCAATATTGACGGCTACGCGTGACGCAGCCTCCATCGGTAATGAGCCCGTCTCGGCAACATCGGCAAGCAGCAATGCAACGTCGATGCCTTCGTCGTCCTGATTCGAGCCCGAGGCAAACTGCAACATGTCAGCAACCATCCGGTCGAGTTCGCGCAATCGCGCAACTACTTTGCCACCGGGGCTGGCATCCGAGCAGTCGCCCGGTGACATCTGTGAGGCATACAACAAGGCGGAGGCCAGCGGTGTGCGAATCTGGTGGGCCAGTCGGGCGGTCATTTCACCGATTGCCGACAAGCGCTGCTGGCGCGCCAGCATCTCGGTCATCCGCCGGGTTTCTGACACATCCGTCAGCAACAGGATTTCGCCAAGGTCGCGACCCAGACGCCGGCGTTGCAAGCTCAGCACCCGGCCGTCGTGCAATTGCAGCTCGCCGTCGGCATTGTCGACCGGGGCAAACTCGCGTTTTGCAACTTCCGACCAGGGTCGATCCAGCAACGGCTGATTGAGCAGCCGGGCCGCTTCCGCATTGCATTCACTGATTACGCCATGACAATCCAGAACGACAACCGCACCGGGCAACGCTTCAAGAGTATTCGCCAGCTGTTCGCTCAGACGTTCTTTTGCCAGCAACTCGCGGTGTCTGGCCGACTGCGCCTCGTCGAGTCGCGCCGTAAGACTGGCAACTTGCTGCTGCAGCTCGCGATACGAACTCTCGAGCAGTGCAGACTGCTCGTTGAACGCATTGAACGCGGACTCTAGCGTAGCGGCATTGGTAACGCTGGCGATCACTTATGAACTCCGAAATTCCTCTTCCTGCCCTATAAAAGCAAGATATGTGCCAATGTGACCTCTATTACAAATCAATAAGTTACGATGATCGACAGGCACTTTCAGTGTCGGAAAACTGACGCGTGGCGGGCAACTGACGGATCCCGGCTGCAGGCCCTGAAAATGACGGGCGCAAGCCCGCTGAGTACTACGCGAGCACCAGGTCAGCCCGCTTCGCGGTGGTCGTGGGTTTTTGATGAGGGCCGTGCAATGCACAGCCTTGCGGCCGGCCGTGATTGCCGTGCGTCAGGCGATGCCGTATTTGTTGATCTTTTCCAGCAATGTCGTGCGCTGCATTTGCAGTCGCCGCGCAGCTTTGGCAACGACACCGTCAGTCGCCGCCAACGCCTGCACGATGAGATCGCGCTCAACGTCCTGCAGGTATTGCTTCAGATTGGCGGTCGTCGCACTGGCGACAGACGACGAAGCCGTCGAATGCCCGGCATCCGGCGCTGCCGTTTCCGCCGTCTGGTACTTCCGCGGAAGATCCGCAAGATCGATCTCGCCTTTAGGGAACATGATCGCCAGACGCTCAACCAGATTACTCAGTTCACGAATATTGCCCGGCCAGGGGTAGCGCGCGAGCGCCGCAATGGCCGCGGGTGTCAGGCGCAAGGTGCTGTCCGACCCGGGCACGTGCTGCGTCAGCAATTCGTCCAGCAGAGCCGGCAGATCGGCCGCGCGTTTGCACAAGGGCGGCATTTCGATCGGGAACACATTGAGGCGGTAAAAAAGGTCTTCGCGAAACGTGCCATCGGCAACCATGGCCGGCAAATCGCGATGGGTAGCGGCAATGATGCGCACATTGCAATGTTGTGTCGCATTGCTGCCGACCCGTTCAAACGTGCGCTCCTGCAATACCCGCAGGAGTTTGACCTGCATGGGCAGGCTCATATCGCCTATTTCGTCCAGAAACAGCGTGCCGCCTTCGGCCAGCTCGAAGCGCCCTACCCGCGTGCTGACCGCACCGGTGAACGCACCTTTTTCGTGGCCAAACAGTTCGCTTTCCAGCAAATCGGGGGGTATGGCGCCGCAATTAATGGGTACGAACGGGCGTGCGGCACGTTCGGAAAGGTCGTGAATCGTTCGCGCGACCAGCTCCTTGCCGGTGCCGGATTCACCGGTAACCAGCACGTTGGTATCGAAGTCCGCAACCTGTTCGATCATCTTGCGGACCTTGCGAATGGTGCGCGAACTGCCGGTAAGCCGTTGTCGCTGGTCGCGACCGTCGTAGCGTTCAGCCCGCTTCAGCAGTTGTTGCAGCTGCGCGCGGCGAATCGGTAATTCGAGCGGCCAGCCGTGTTTTTTCGCAAGCTCGCTGTCGCGCGTGGAAGATGCCAGCAAGACCGGCATGTTGGGTCGGGTACTCAGCAAGTCATTGACCGCAGTCTCCAGCTCGCCACCGACGATGGTGTCGCCGAGCATGACGGCAATGCCGCTGTCGAGGTCGATGTCCTGCAGTGCTTGCGGGTCTGCCGCGACCATGGGTTCGTAGTTCAGGAAACGCAGGCGGTGGCTGAGCTCTGCCGCCCGATCAATGTTCTCGTCCATGACGAGTACTCTGGCTTGACTGGTCTTGCTGTTGTTCATCGTGCCTTTCCAAAACTCTCAGATGCCGGGTGGCAACTGCAGTGGGGAAAAGCATAGTCGTCCGCGCCCACTCCTGAACGTGACCGGACTCACAGTTAATCAAGATATTGTCAAATTATTGGCGGTATCTGGTTCATTCCACGAAGATTTCGCCCGGCGCTGGATTTTTGACGCTGCCTCTGCGATTTTTTGCATACCTGTGGTTTCAGGTACAACTAATTATCCAATTGACCAGGGCGGGATCAGCGATTCGCCCGGTATATGTCTGTCGCCTTGCGGCCCCGCTGCAGTTTGGCAAGATCACCGGCCAGCTCCAGGCGCGCGCTCTTGGCCAGCGCCAGCAACCGGTCCGTCGATTTCTGCGCCGCCCGCAGTGCCGCCCTGCGGTCCGGGCCGGTCATGTGCTCGAGCATGGCGTTGCGTTCGGTCATCAACGTCTCGACCTCCTCCCAGCGGCTGCCCGCCGCCGACACTTCGATACGCCGGTGCAATTCTGCCAGCGCCGCAAGTGTCGTCGGGGGATGTTGGGAATTAGCCATCAGTCTGTTCTGGTCGGCACCGGCTTACGCCAGTCCGGCCGCCACCGGTTGCTCGGCAATTTCATCGCCGATCGCATCCCAGGCTTCTTTCACCTGGCGCATCAGACCGGCAACTTCCTGCAGAATCTGGTCATCGTTTTTCAGGTTGGCTTCCAGCAGGCGACGCGACATATAGTCGTACAGTGCATCGAAGTTGCCGCTCAGATCTGAATCCACTTTGTGATTCAGGCTGGCTTGCAGGCCACTGATGATGCCGATCGCATCACCGATGTGCCTTCCTTTTTCGCTAATGGCATTGCGCTCCAGATGGCCGCGGGCAATGGCGATTTTCGCCAGCGCACGCTCCATCATCAGCTGCACGAGCCGGTAGGGTGACGCACTTTCCACGGCCTGCCGTGTTCCTACCTGCCGGTATTCGCGCATTGCTGTCATCCCGCTGTTCTGCATCATGTCATCGTCCCTGATTCTTATTAGTCGCCAGACCCACCAATACTCGGCAACGAAGCCAACTGTTGGGTCAGGAAGTTACTGGTGTTTGAGAGTTGCCCAACCAAGGCATCAAGCGCATTGAACTGGCGCAACAACCGGGTCTCGAGCAACTCCAAACGCTCATTCAAACGATCACGTTGCTCGCTGTATTGTTCGATAGTGGTATTGAGACCGTCAGTGCGGGTCGTCAGTGGCCCGTCATCATCAAGAAAGCCGTCAACGCGCTCGAAAAGGCGAACAGCGAAGCCGTTCTCGCTGGCAAACAACTGGCCAACGTTGTTGAAATTGTCGGCAAGGGCGGCGTCGAGGTCTTCCGGGACAACACTCATGGTGCCATCCAGGCCAATTTCGATACCGATTTCGCGTAAGGTATTAAAGGTCGCGCCCAGATCACCGATGCTGGTACTCATCTCCCGACGCAACTGGTCACGCACAGCGCGCAAAGAGGAATCACCCAACAACGGTCCGGCGATTTCAGACTCGGCATCGAACGAGGTCAACTGATCGAACGTCGCCACGAGTTGGTTGTAACTTTCGACAAACTCGTTTACCCGCAATTTGACCGCGGCGGTGTTGTTTTCGACCGCCAACGTTTCCGTACTGCCGGCGTTGCTCGCATGAACCTCGATGGTGACGCCATCAATGGCGCCGGTAATGCTGTTGCTGCTACTGGTGACATCCAGGCCATCGATACGTATCAGTGCATCCTGTGCCGCAATGCTTTCGGTTAATGAATTCAGCCCGTTTGCCGGGTCGTACGCCAGCGCTGCGAGTCCACCGTCGCCACCGCTCTGCGTTACCGTGATTGAATTTGCCGCGCCAGTGTTGTCAGCGCTTAAAATGAGGTAACTGCCCCCCGCCGCATTAACGATGGTTGCCGCCACGCCGCTGTTGTCGGTAGCCAGGTTGATCGCATCGCGAATACCCGACAACGTGTTGTTTTCTTCGTCAACTTCGATACTGAAAGCAGTACCGCCGACGTCCAGTTGCAACGTCCCAGTACCGACAATCGCGTCCGCATCGGCGAACGCGCCTGATTGCAGCTTCTGTGCGCTGGCGGTGTTGACGACCTCGACCGCGTAACGCGCGGGCAGTGCGTTGCTATTAACATTGACGGAGAAAATTTCGTCGTTACCAGAGCTGGCCTGCCGGGTCAGAAAGTTGTTCAGCGTACGCATGCCGTCCAGCTTGTCGCGAAACTCGGACAGCGACGATTTGAGCGTACCGAAAGCACTCAGGCGGGCCTGCGCCTTGGCCTCGCCGGTGGCTATTCTGCGTTCGGCCGGCTGACCTTCAGCCGCAACCAACTGGCTTACCAGGCTGCTGACATCCAGTCCCGATCCGATACCCGTGGAAATTATGCTGGCCATATACTCGGTTTCTGCTTCTCGTTGTACGTAAGTGGGGCTGCACACGGCAGCGGTACCGAAAATTAATACAAGTTCCGTGCCAAGCGATTGACAAAAGCGGCAGGTCTCGACGTCAGACGATTTCGTCGTACAGTCTCACCATCAGCGCGCCGTTTTCCTGGCGGGTTGGCGACACTTTCTCCGGCGGTATTTGCCGGATTATCTCGCCCGTTTCCCGGTCCAGCACCTGAATCACGGAGCGTCCGCTGTCCAGGTTCACTTCAAAGCGCAGATCCCGACCGATTGACTGCGTCTCCAGGTTGAGCTGTTCAACTACGGCCTCAAGGTCAACTTGCTCCGACTCAACCGGCAAAATTTTGCCGTCTGCCGGGGTCGGCTTGCCGCGTTGTTCAATCGCACCTGGCGCCGCCGGTTTCACCAAAATTCGGTGCAAACCCGTGCCGGAGTTCGAATTTGCTGCTATTTCCGACATGACTGACTCCTGAAAAATCCGGTAAGGCAGCATCCGTGCCGCCTTACCGGCTTATTCTTCCTTACTGCGTGCTTACTGCAGCAGACTCAATGCCAACTGCGGCTGAGCATTAGCCTGAGCCAAAACAGAGACACCTGCCTGTTGCAGTATCTGTGCCTTGGTCAATGCTGCCGTTTCTGCGGCAAAGTCAGCGTCCTGGATACGACCGCGCGAGGCCGACAGGTTTTCACTAACCGTTTGCAGGTTGACAATGGTTGACTCGAAGCGGTTCTGGATGGCGCCGAGGTTACCGCGCAGTCCGTTAACAGCCGTCAGTGCAGAGTCGATACGTGCGATAGCGAAATTCGCGCCCGCCACAGTGTCAACACCAACACCTGCCAGAGTCGTAGCTGCAGCCGCTGTTTCGTCAGCCGTTGCTACCGCATCCAGACCGAGCGTGTTGGCGCCCGCTGCTACGGATTCAGTCATCGTCACTGCGCCGTTCTGCGACAAGATCTGTAGCTCGCCATCGCCATTAACAAATGCCGAGACTCCCGAGACGTTGCCTTCATTGATTGCGGCTGCTGCCTGCTGAGCAGTGCTACCCGCTGCGACTACCACTGTTCCGTAGAGGTCGGCATCCGTGCCATCACCAAACTCAATGGTTATGTCATCGGTCGTGGCGGAGGTGTCGAAGCCGGTACCTGCCGCCGTGTTAACCGTGCCGATAGCTGACGCGGTCACGTCTGTGGTAAGGCTAACAGCAATCGTGTCACCCACGTTTGCGCCAACCTGGAAGGTTGCCGTGCCGAACGAGCCGTCAAGGACTTTCACGCCATTGAAGTTCGTCTGCTTGGCAATGCGATCGACCTCAGCAATACGCTCGGCTACTTCCTCGTTCAGTGCTACGCGATCAGACGCAGAGTTGGTAGCGTTGGCCGACTGCACTGCCAGCTCACGAATGCGCTGCAGGTTGTTGGTCAACTCGCTCAATGCTGATTCGGTCGTCTGCGCCAGGGAGATGCCGTCACTTGCGTTACGGGCTGCCTGATCAAGACCACGAATCTGTGTGGTGAACCGCTCGGAAATTGCCAGTCCTGCAGCATCATCCTTTGCGCTGTTAATCCGCAGGCCGGTAGACAGTCTTTCCAGTGACTGATTCAGCAAGCCTTGCGAACGATTCAAATTACGTTGTGCGTTAAGCGAAGCAACGTTTGTATTGATCGACTGTGCCATGTCATTAACTCCTGATTAATAATCCCGGCGTCTGTGGCTGCCGGTCTGATTCGCACGGCTCGCGAACTTGTTTCGCTACCGCCTTACGGGGAGGTTATCGGTATGGCGCAGAAAAACTTTAAGCAGATTCAGTACATTTTTTGAAAATGAGACCGGCGTTGCGCCGGCATCTGCAAAGGAAACTTTAGCGACTTGTCGTCAAACTGTGATGCATGTCACGAAAGCCCGTAGAGTTGCAATCGCTACGGGAATACCGGGCTCTAGAGGAAGTTAAACAGTGACAATCCTTGCGTGCGTATGAACGATTGCTGAGCAGCCTCAAGGGTCGTGGCCTGAATACTCAAACGTGAAATGGCTTCAGCGTAGTCGAGCTCCTCGATCCCCGATATGCTGGTTTCGAGGTTTAGCCGGAACGATGCATTGCTGTCGACCTGGCTATCTATCGCACTCAAACGAGTGCCAACCTGGGTACGCACGGTCAGAATATTGTCGATGGCTTGATCGAGATTCTGCAAAGCAGCGTTGACGCCATTGTGCAATCCCGCCCGTTCCGCATCGCTGCTCACCGGTTGCTCCAGGATATTAGCCAGGTTCAATACATTGCTGAACATGTCCACATTCCGGCTTGGCTCGATATTGAACTCATCACCGGCTGCGGGCGCACCGTCAATGGTGAAACGTATGCCACTGAACGCGATCGAATCGCCCGAGGCAAAACTGTTGCTGCTGACAATGGCACCGCCACTATCCAGAACGTCATAACTGTCGCTCGCAGTGAAACGGACCGTATAGCTGTCACGGTCGTACTGACTCTGGTCCATGACACTGTTGACAGAAACGACGCCAGTGCCGGTATTGCCATTCGCCGCACTGCTGCTGAACGTGCCATTGCCGTCTTTAATCTGAAAGAATATGGCAGCGCCGGAATCGCCATCCGGAATCTGCCGGTCTGCGCCAATCTGAATGAGTCGCTGGCCCTGATCGCCAGCGTAGGCGAACGCATTACCCTGCCGACTGACCGGCGCGGTACTGTCGCGGTTGCCCGCGAACAGGTAACGGCCCGAACCGTCACGCTGATTGGCGATCTGCACCAGTTGATCAACCCGCTCACGCAGTTCGGCCGCAATCAAACTGCGCGACTGCGGCGATTGCGTGTCGTTGTTGCCTTGAATAGCGAGCTCGCGAATTCGTTGCAAAGCATCATTGACGCTAACCAGCGCGGTCTCTTCATAGTTCAGCCGGTTGCGTGCAACCTCGCCGTTGCGGTCAAACTGATCCAGTCGCGACAAGGACTCACGCATTTCCACCGTTCGCGCAGCGGCAATGGGATCATCAGCTGGAGACAAGAGCCGACGTCCGGTCGACAGTTGTTGCTGCGTACGGTCTATAGCCGACTGCAGTTGCTGCATCATCGACAGAGCGCTCAGGTGTGAACCGCTGGTCGAAATTCGCATGGTTTATCTCCGGGTCGCGTTGATCAGAGTGTCGAACATGCTATTGGCCACGCTGACCACGTGCGCCACAGCCTGATAGGCCTGCTGATACTTCAACAGGTTCGCGGCTTCTTCATCGAGATTCACACCGGATTTCGCCAGCTGGCTGGCTTCGGCATTGGCCTTCACCACGCTTTGCGCGTCGAAATTCATTTGCACCTGCCGGGTGGCACTGCCGACCTGACCAATGAGTTGGCCATAGCTGTCGTTGATGCTGACCGTTCCGCCGTTAAGTATTCCCTGGGCCTGTACGTTCGCCAGCAACAAGCCGTTGCGATTGTCACCGCTCGCGCCAGTATTGGCCTCCAGCGTGAATTCGTCACCCGCCTGTGGCGTGCCGCTGATTGCAAACCGGGAACCATTGACGACAATCGGCTCACCGCTGACGTAAGCAAAAGATCCTGCGCCATTAACGCTGTAGGTTGCCGGCCCGGTGAACTGAATCACCGCCGTATTCAGCAATGCCGGGTCGTTGCGATCAACAATGTCGGTGGCCGAAATGCTGCCGTTACCGGTGTTGCTCAGGCTTGCCAGCGTGCGGGTCGGGCCGGCCATGGCTATCTGTTGTGCATCGTTCATGCTGCGGGTGATGGTCTCCGCACCGTTGGTTGATGACTTGATCATGATCCTGTCACCAGCCGCCGGTGCACCGCCGGTAACGATGCTCAAACCGTCCGCAATGAGCGGATCCCCGACTGTGCCGGTGCCGCTCATGCTGACCGCAGCGCCCGTGTCAGCGCGCAGCATTGAATAGGCGGCACCGTCGTAGGTCAGGATGTAGTCGCGGCCGGTTACGGCGCCAAGATCGGCAATGGTTGCCTCGGCCGTACCACTACCGCTGTTGCGGTTGGAATAAGTAACACCCGGGTCACCGATGCCAAAGAAATCGCCGCCCATGTTGCCGTACAGGTCCATGCCTGCCGCGTTCTGCTCATTGAAAGTCACCGCCACAGCCTGGGCCGTTTGGCCCAAGGCCTGCCGTGCCGGGTCCAGCATCTGATTGCGGAACTCGAGTAAGCCGCCCAGTTGCCCACCGGTCAGCCGATTGTCCATAACCGACGTGCCCGCGGAAGTCCGGTACGCCACTTCCAGCCGGGTTGGGTCAAATTCACTGCCCTGGGTCGTGAGCTGACGTGCTTCGCTGCCGATGACGAGCGTTTGTCCGTTACCGATAAAGACGTTCATGGAACCGTCAGATTGCTGCACGCTGTCAACCGGAACCAGCGCCGCCAGATCCCGAAGCAACAGATCGCGCTGATCAAGCAAGTCATTGGGAGACTGCCCGTTCGCCGCCTGACCCAGCGTGATCCTGTCGTTCAGGTCGGCAATCGACGTGGAAAGCTGGTTAATGTCGGTCACGGCTGCTGCCAGTCGTTGACTGATTTCCGCATCAAGATCAGCGAACTGGCGATCCATTTCCGAAAAGCGCAACACGAGGCTGTCAGCCTCACCCAGTAACGCGGCACGGGTCGGCAATGATGACGGATCATTGGCGATGTCCTGCACGGAATTAAAGAAGGATTGCAACTGATTGTTGAGCCCCGAACTGGGGTCGGCGATCAGCGTATCGAGACGGCTGGCGAGATCATTTAGCGCGGCGAACCGCGCGTGGCTGCTGGTACTGGTTTGCAGCTGCCCGCCAATAATATCGTCGTAAATGCGTTTTATTGAGCTGACCTGGGTACCGGACCCGATATAGCCGTTGTACACGCCCTGCCCCGGGCGCGCGGAAAACTCCGTAACCTGGCGGCTGTATCCCGGCGTGTTGGCGTTGGCGATGTTATGACCGGTCGTTTCCAGCGCACGCTGAAACGCAAGCATTCCGGTTAAACTCGTTGACAATATATTCGGCATAGCGATTCCCTGGGCCGTTAGTCCGCATTGGCCATAGCACCCGCCGAGGTTATCGGCCGGCTGGAGTCAATCTTTAATTCACTGAGCGCGCCCTGCATCGTGTCACTGTGCAGCACGCGCGAAATTTTCTGGGCATAGCGCGGGTCTGTCGCGTAGCCCGCTTCCTGCAAGGCACCGGCGAAGCCCGCTACGTTGTCACCCTGACCTATCGCCTGCTCGTAGCGGCCACGGGTCAGCAGGAAGTCGGCATAGTCATCGAACGCCGCTGCCACATCGGGGTAGGAACGGAATCGCTCCACTCGCCGCTCGGCAATGCCGTTTTCGTACTCCACGGTTGATCGCGCGACGCTGTCGCCCTTCCAGTCCGGTCCCGCCTTGATGCCGAACAGGTTGTAACTGCTGCTGCCATTGGCATCCTGCATGACATGTGCGCCCCAACCCGTTTCGAGCGCCGCCTGGGCAACGATCGCACGTGGTTCAACGCCCAATGCTGTACCAGCACGTTCCGCGTGCGGCCAGACATCTTTGATGAACGATTGCGGTTCCGACCAGTCCGGCAACTCAGCCACAGCGCCGTCCATACGACGAGTGGGCGGTAACGCGAACGTCTCACGGCTCGTCGGCACATGACCGATTTCGCCACCCATCTGCCGGACCAGCATGTCCGCCAGTCCAATACCGCGACCATTGGCCATTTCCAGCGACAATTGCTGGTCGAACATGTCCTGGTACATGTCCATTTGATCGCTGCCAAACATGGGCTCCGCCAGTTTGGCTCCGCGCATATTCTTGAGCATCGACTGCACGAACAGCGCCTCGAATTGTGACGCAACCTCGCGCAGCGCGGCCGCTTCCTGGCGATCCGCGCTGGCTTTCAAGGTTGTGAACTGTCCGAAGTCGGTGATCGAGGCGGTCATGAAACTGGCTCAGATGACAACCAGTTCAGCGCGTAGCGCGCCGGCCTGCTTCAGTGCTTCAAGAATCGCAACCAGGTCTCCTGGTGCGGCTCCGACCCGGTTGACCGTGCGCACGATTTCATCAAGGCTGGTACCCGGTGCGAACAGGAACATGCTCGAGTCTTCTTCTGTTATCTGCACCTGCGAACTCGGTACAACCACCGTCTGGCCGGCATCCGAGAACGCGGCCTGCGGCTGGCTGACCAACGGTTGTTCGCTGATCGTCACCACCAGCGAGCCGTGGGAAACGGCTGCCGGCGATACCTGTACGTGCGAGCCGATTACTACGGTACCGGTACGCGAATTGATAATGACCTTGGCGGAACCCTGCCCCGGATCAACTTCCAGGTTTTCCAGGTAAGCGAGAAAAGACGTGCGTTGATTAGCGTCGGTCGGTGCACGCACGCTGACCGAAACCGGGTCCATTGCTTGTGCGGTACCTTCACCAACAGTCTCATTAATCAGCGTTGCCAGGCGATGCGACGTCGTGAAATCCGGCGTGTGCAGGTTCAACAGAATGGATTCGCGCGCGTGGAAGTCGCTGGGAACGGTACGTTCTACCGTTGCCCCGTTTGGAATTCGTCCGGCACTGGGAATGTTGACGGTTACGCTGGAGCCGTCATTGCCACTGGCACCAAAGCCGCCGACGATGAGATTGCCTTGCGCTATCGCGTAGACATTGCCATCGGCACCGCGCAACGGCGCCATCAGCAAACTGCCTCCACGCAGACTTTTCGCATTACCGATGGAAGAGACCGTGATATCAATGGTCTGACCCGGCTTTACGAACGGCGGAAGATCCGCATGAATAGTGACCGCCGCGACGTTTTTGAGCTGCAGGCTGGTCCCGTCTGGCACGGTAACGCCGAATTGCGTCAGCATGTTCTTGATACTTTGTACCGTGAACGGGGTCTGGCTGGTCTGGTCGCCGGTGCCGTTAAGGCCAACTACCAGGCCGTATCCCGCCAACTGGTTGCTACGTACGCCTGCGACAGCGGCAAGATCCTTGATCCTGTCCGCCAGAGCGGGTTGCGCAACTATCGCGAACACCAGCAAGGCGCTGCCAGCACGAGAAAGTAGGTTTTTCGTATTCATAATGCGGCGCCTAGAAAGGTGTCAGGACAGAGTGAAAGAAGCGCGAGAACGGACCCATTTTATTGGCCGCTGCGAGTACGCCTTTACTGCTGTAAGAAATATGCGCATCGGCCACTTTCGCCGACGGTATGGAGTTGTCCGGTTCGATATCGTAGGCGCGGATGATGCCGGACAGACGAATGTACTCATTGCCCTGATTCAGCAGGACTCTTTTCTCGCCGCGGATACGCAAGTTGCCATTAGGGTAGCGTTCGACAACCGTCACAGTGACGTTGCCCTGCAAGCTGTTGCTTTGGTTGCTCGACCCTGCTCCCTCGAAGCCTTGCTCACCGGCCAGCGAACCATCGAAGATGGCGATGCCATCACGGGTAACCGGCCGCCCGAGGAATGTCGGTGTGGTCAATTCAGTTTCAGTGGATTTCGACGTCCGCGTATTGGACTGCAATGATGCGTTGGTACTTTCGAGCAAGCGCACTGTCAGTATGTCGCCAACGTGCCCTGCCCGCAGGTCTTCAAACAAGCGCGTTGCTCCGCCCTGCCGATAGATGGCGCCACTGGTCGCCGGCGCAAGTTCCGGCATCACCGGTACCGGCGGTTCGTAAGGATCGCGCATGGCATCGATACGGGCACAACCCGTCGCCGCCATCGCAATCAGTGCGATGCCGGCACAACGACGTATCTGTTCAAGAAAATTTCGCTTCATTGCTGATTCCTGCTTACAGGTTATTGTTCAGGTACTGCATCATCTGATCGTTGGTCGAAATCGCCTTCGAGTTCATTTCGTACGCACGTTGCGTCTCGATCATGCTGACGAGTTCCGATACGACGTTGACGTTGGAACCTTCAAGAGAGCCCTGCAGCAACTTGCCAAAGCCGTCCAGACCTGGCGTGCCGGTTTGCGGCGTGCCGCTGGATGCGGTTTCGAGAAACAGGTTCTCACCGATAGGCTGCAAGCCGGTCGCATTGATAAAATCAACCGTCTCCAGCGTGCCGACCTGGGCCGGTATCGGCTGACCTGCGAGCTTGACGCTGACAATGCCGTCACCGCCAATCGTTATGCTTTGGGCTCCATCAGGAATCACGATACTTGGCTGCACGCGATAGCCGCTGGCGGTTACCATTTCACCTTCTGCATTCCGCTGAAACGTACCGTCACGGGTATAGGCAAGATTGCCGTCCGGGGTCAGTATCTGGAAAAAGCCGCGGCCATTGATGGCCACATCCAGCGCATTCTCGGTTTGCAGCAGGTTGCCCTGGGTATGCAGTTTCTCGGTTGCCACAACACGCACGCCCGTACCGATGTTCATGCCGGTCGGCAGCTCAGTGTCCTGCGACGACTGGCCACCTGCCTGACGTACGTTCTGGTAGAGCAAGTCCTCAAACACCGCCCGGTCCTGCTTGAAGCCGGTGGTATTTACGTTCGCGAGGTTGTTGGAAACCACGGACATGCGCGTCTGCTGCGCATCCATTCCGGTTTTGGCAATCCACAAGGCCTGATTCATATCGTTCTCCGTTTCCTGTATCCGGACTTAGCCAACACGCATCAGTTGCGCGGCTGAGTCAGCGTTTTCTTTCGCCGTCTTCATGGCGTTTACCTGCATTTCGTATTGCCGGGACAGCTCGATCATATTCACGAGTGTCATCGCCACGTTTACGTTGCTTTGTTCAAGTGAGCCGGCCGTCAACGTGACACTCGCATCGGCATCGGCTGTTTGACCCTCGGGCAAGTGCAGCAATCCGTCGCTGCCCTTGCTCAGTTGTTTGATATCCGGATCTACAAGTTTGAGTCGATCCACAATAACCAACGCTTCCGGCCCTTGCCCCAGTGGCTGGACGGACACGGTACCGTCCGCACCAATGGTCAGGCTGGAATTCGGTGGCACCGCAACCGGACCACCGTCGCCCATGATCAGGTGACCCGCGCCGTTCGACAGTAAGCCGCCCGAATTAACACGCAGATCGCCGGCCCGGGTATAGGCTTCCGAACCGTCCGGCGACTGCACTACGAAAAAGCCGCGACCCTGGATTGCTACATCCAGATTGCGACCGGTATTCACCAGGGGGCCCTGTGCGAAGTCCGTACCGAATGAATCGACAACCGCATTCACTCTGGACTCGGCTCCCGGACCTTCGATCGCCAGCGATGAAAAGGCATGCAGGTCGGCACGAAATCCGCTGGTCGAGATGTTCGCCAGATTATTGCTGTTGATGGCCTGTGCGTATTCCGTCTGTTTCGCACCGGTCATCGCCAGGTAAACCATTTCGTCCATGTGCCTGCTCCCTTAGGTCCGGTTACCGTCTGTCGTACTAGCGGATATTGATGACGGTTTGGGTAACGGTGTCAGCCGTGGAAATCATCTGGGCATTCGCCTGGAAATTTCGCTGCGCCGTAATCATCTGTACCAGCTGAGCGGTCAGATCCACGTTGGACGCTTCGAGTGCACCGGACTGAATATTGCCGAACGATGCGGTACCGGCTTCGCCGAGCAAGGCATCACCCGAGGCAAACGATTGTCCCCAGTTGGTATCGCCGAGTTGCTGCAAGCCCTGCGGGTTTACAAAGTTGGCCAATGCCAGCTTACCCAGTGATGTCGACTGTCCGTTGGTGAAGCGGGCAAAAACCACACCCTCCGCATCAACGCTGACGCCGGTCAGTCGGCCCGTTGTGTAGCCGTCCTGCGAGAGTGAGTTCACACCGAAGTTGCTGCCGAACTGCGTGGCCGTTGAAAAGTTAAGGTCCATGGCAATGTCTGCAGCACCCGTAGAAGGCGTGTATGCAGCGAGAGTCATGTTGCCGCTGGCTGGCGTATTGAGACTGCCATCGTTGTTGAACGTGATTTGGGTAGACCCGGCAACGGCAGTGCCGTCGATCTCCACCTCGGTGTTCCAGGTGTTGGGTGCTGCGTCCTTAATGAAGTAAACGGTTGCGGTATGTGCCGCACCCAGTGAGTCATAAATCGTTACCGAGGTCGTGTGGTTGAAGCTCGCTGGGTCTGCAGGATCGAACACCGGGTTGGTCGGGGTGGTCGCATTGGCCGGCAGATTCAGTCCGAAATTGGAAACCGTGGTGGCGGATGGCGGGTTTGCGCCCGTCGTCAACTGCAGATCCGTCGGCGTACCGGTATTGAACAGACCGTTGCCGGCGAACGGGTAGGACTGCAACCGCGCGCCCTGCGCGTTAGTTACGTAGCCTTGATTGTCGACCCCGAAGGCACCGGCACGGGTGTAAGTTCGGGCGCCGTTGTCGCTGAGCACGAAAAAGCCTTCGCCGCCAATGGCCAGATCGAGGGCATTGTCTGTGAAGTCAATATTGCCTTGCGTGAACTGCTGCGCGACCGAAGACAGGCGCACGCCGCTGCCCGAGGCACTGGAGCCAACGCTTTGGGTGCCGACGGCAAAGACCTCGGCGAACTGAGCGCGCGATTCTTTGAAGCCGTTCGTGTTTACGTTGGCGACGTTGTTGGCAGTAACTTCCAGATCTGCCGATGCAGCGTTCAATCCGCTGAGAGCTATCGCAAATGGCATGGTGTATCTCCTGAGTGAATTCCGTTTCTAATTTGTTTAGTTAATCTGGCGGACGCGGGCGAGAGACATCTGCTCGCCGCCAGCCAGGTTCAATGTCAATCCCGAGCCACCGCGGCCCAGCGTGACACTGGCAATATTTGATTCGATCAACGTCGGCACGCTTTCAATTTCGTTGCCGTACTGGACGCGTGCAGCAATCTCGTACTGGCCGTCAGCGACCTGCTGGCCGCTGTCATTCAGTCCATCCCAGTTAAAGCGGGAGACCCCGGCCTGTTGTGCACCAATATCAAAACGCCGCACAAGCTGACCGCTGGCATCGGTTATCTCGATTTGCACATTGCTGACACTCGACGGCAATTCAACCGCGCCGGCAACACCGCCACCGTTACTGACTGAGCCTGTACCGGACTCGGCCAATACGGTGCGCCCAACCAGGTTCGCTGCCTGCAACGCCTGGTCCGACTGAATGGAAGACTGCAGGCCGGAGAACGCGCCATTCAGCTCGTCGATCCCGCTGACGGTACCGAACTGCGCGAGCTGCCCAAGGAAGTCACCATTGTCCATCGGCTCGAATGGGTCCTGATTGCGAAACTGAGCCATCATCAGGGTCATGAAGGCTTCCTGGCCCAGCTCGGTACGCGCCGAGTTATCGACGGTCGGCTGACCTATTCCCAGGCTGTCGAACGCGTTAATTTCATTCATAGTTGTCATTCATCCTTGAGTGCTAGCCCTGACGGCCAAGCGCCAGCGTCTGCAACAACAGATCGCGGGTCGTGTTAATCATTTCAACGTTGTTCTGATAAGAGCGGGAGGCCGACATCATGTTGACCATCTCTTCAACCGTACTGACATTGCTGACGTAGACATTGCCGTCGGCATCCGCATCGGGGTGATCCGGCCGGTATTGCACGTTAAGCGGCGCCGTGCTTTCAGTAACCCCGGTCAGGCGGACACCGCTCACTCCCGTTTGCGCGACCAGCGCGTCATTAAAGGTTGCGAACACCGGCTGCTTGGCCCGATACACTTTATCGGGATCGCCACTTACGCTACCGGCATTGGCCAGGTTACTGGCCGTGACGTTGAGCCGTACCGACTGCGCGTTCATCGCACTGCCGGCGACATCGAATACTTTAAACAGTGACATCAGTCACCTCCCTTGATCGCGTAACGCAAGCCGGAAATTGCACCGTTCAGAAACGTCAGACTGGCGCGGTATTGCACGGCGTTCTCGGCGAATGCAGCTTGTTCAACGTCGGTTTCAACCGTATTGCCATCCAGCGTCGGCTGAGTCGGCACGCGGAATTTCAGTTCGGCGCCGGTTGAAGTAAAACCGACCCCCTGGTTGTGCAGCGTGCTCGTGGTCTTCATTGGCAATGCGCCGCCCGGACCGCCCTGGGCATGTTTAAGCGCCGAGGCAAAATCCAGATCGCGGGCCTTGTAATTCGGCGTATCAGCGTTGGCAATGTTCGACGACAGCACTTCGTTGCGCTGTGCGCGCACTCGTAAAGCGTGTTCGTGTGTGGCAAATGCCTGAATTTTCATGATCCGTATTCCCGAAGGCTCCAATACTTGCTGCAAATAGCTATGCAACTGCCATGCCAACCCGGGGAAACCCAGCAGTGACGATTCCTCGCTAAAGTTTCGCGAGCGGCTGCCGATAGCCATTGGATCGTCAAAGCGGCAAAGGCTTGCCGGAAAAGCGGCAAAGACTGGTTCATTCGGCCGCGATTTCATCTCCAGAGGCGCTGGCATGTCTCTTGCATTGGCCTATAGACAAGAACTGTTCGCCCGCTGACGGAATAACGCCGTTGCCCGGCGGGCCACTGAATTCAAGAGGAACTGCAACGCCAATGGCCAGGGGCTACCGGAAATTCGTCGAACTATTGACGCCGCAAAGCGGGTGCCGTCGTGTAACTGACGTTATGCAAGCGACACAGCTGTGGTGGATTCTGTGTTTGGCACCGTTTGCCGCTGCCGCGGAACAGAACGATGGCTTGCAAGCGCTCGCCGAGATCGAACGGACCGCAGAAGCTTTTCTTGCCGCGCGTGCCACGGGCGGTACGGCGAGCGCGGTACCCCTGGATCAACGATTGCGACTCGCCAGCTGTGAGCAACCATTGCAGGCGTACCTCCGCGACGGCGCGAAAATCCGCCAGCGCACTATAGTAGGAGTCCGCTGTACCGGTCCGCAGCCATGGAAAGTCTATGTACCGGTGAATATCGTGGTGACCGAAACCGTACTGGTGCTGGCGAACAACCTGCCGCGTGGTCACGCATTGACGGCGGCCGACCTGAAACGGGAGAAACGCGATGTCTCCCGATTGCCGGGCGGCTACCTAGCCTCGATTGACGAAGCCGTCGGCCACAGACTGAAGCAATCCCTGCGCGCCGGGAATATCGTGACTCCGGGGGCATTGCAGGCTGCACTGTTAATACGCCGCGGACAAACGGTAACCCTGAACGCGGCTACCGACGCCATCAGCATCCGGATGACCGGCAAAGCACTTATGGATGGCGCACTGAATCAAAGAATACGGGTCGAGAACACGAGTTCCGGCCGGGTGGTCGAGGGCATCGTGCGTTCGGCCGAACGGGTTGAGGTGCTGGTCCAGTAACGGAGTCACGGGCTGGCGAGAGCAGTTTCATTATTAATATCTGCAAAAAGCTAAAGTTGCGCGGCCGGTGGCCGATAACGGGCTTGAGCAGCAATGATTGTTGAGGGTTGGGATTATGTCTAACACGATAAAACCGGTGGATCCAAACATGCTGACGAAAATTTCGGACAAAATAGGTGGCGCCAGAGACGCGACGTCGACCGGCGAATCCCGCCGTGCCGAAGAGCATCGTCAGGCACCGGACAGTACCGCAGGCAGTGACACCGTTGAATTGACCAGTGGTGCCAAGCTATTGGAAAGACTGGATAAAACACTATCCTCCCTGCCTGATATCGATGCCTCCCGGGTCGAAGCGGTCAAAACGGCGATAGCCAAAGGCGACTACGAAATCGACGCGAGCAAGATTGCTGATGCATTGATTCGTAGCGAACGCGAGTTCGGAGCCTGAGCGTGATGCCGTCAACAGCGACCCAACTTGAGAACGTCATTGACAACGGCATAGACGGGGCCAGTCGCCTCTTGGCGTGTCTCGGTCGCGAACGCGCAGCCCTGGAAACCCAGGATGCGACCCAGCTGCTCGAACTGGCCGGCGAAAAGCAAGCCTGCCTCGACGAACTCGAGAAACTCGAGGCACAGCGCACAGACCTGTTGCAGCAACGTAAGCTCGGCAACGACGACGCCGGGATGCAGCGCTTGTTAGACGGGACTCGCAGTGCCGCGAACTGGCAACGCTACCTGGACCTCGCAGCCCGCTGCCAGGCCGAAAACCAAACCAATGGTGCAATCATCCGGCTGCGCCACCAACAGATTTCCGCAGCGCTGGCCGTCATTTCCGGCGAGCGCCAATCCACCTACGGCCCCTCAGGTGACCGTCCAGCCGCCCAGTCCCGGGCGCTGGCGCAGGCCTGACGCACTACGCAGAACAGGGAATCAAGCCATGTTAATCATCAGCCGCAAGGACGCTGAATCGATCGTGATTCGACCGTCAGATGACGTGGACCCGCAAACGACCCTCGCCGATCTGTTTCAGGACGGCCCCATCGAAATCACCGTGTTCTCCGCGGGCGGCAGCCGGGTGAAGATGGGTGTGCAGGCTCCCAGCCAGCTGAGCATCTGGCGAAAAGACGCACAAGACGACGTCGCTGCGTAACGCTCCGCGCCCCCACCCAAACCATAATCATTTGTTTTTATTATATTTATAGCGGCTGACCAGCGCGCCGACGCTTTGTTGCAGCGCACAAATTGTTCTTGACAGCCTGCCCCTGAAACCCTATTGTGCGTCGCAACATTGGTGCACTGCACAATATTCTACCCAGGGACAACAGCCATGAACCAGCCTATAGAACAGTCGATGGACCGGATCGCCACTGCCGCAGACAGCGGCCTGCACTCGCTCGTCAATGGTGCTCGACAACGCAGCAAGCGGGCGGCGCAACGCGTCACCGCCGGCAAGAAGCCGTTGCAGGCGCTGGCCGGCCTCGGCCTCAAGCTGTCCGCAGTTTCACACCGGACAACGGACCGGATTCTGAAACAGCAAACTGCGCTGACCGCCAACCAGCTCGACCTGATCGCCCTGCGTTTTGAAAGTGCTGCCGACGCCAGCTGCTTGCGTGATCTGGTCAAAAAGCAGATTCGTCTGACGCCGGAACAGTTATCTCGCCTTGGTCGTGACACCAGAGCGTCGTTCGGCATCGTGCTCGATGCTGGCAGCGAAGCCCGCGATGTCGTAGCAGACACGCTGGGCTCACTGCGCAAGCCGCGCAAGGTAGCGAAAGCACCGGCCCGTAAAGCCGCGAAAACAACCAAAAAGACCGTGGCGAAAGCCAGCAAGTCTGCCAAAAAGACCAGCAAAAAAGTCGTCAGGAAAGCCGCCGGAAAAACTGCAGCCGCTGCGGACAAAGTCGCCAGCGCCAGCTGATCGGCAACACCGACGGCAATTCGCCGCGGCAAATACCTGCAAAAAGATTGCGCGCGTACGACAGACGCGCAACCTGAACCGTCTGCCTCTCCCCCGGCGCAGACGGTTTTTTTTCGCCTAATGTCTGCAGGCGGAATGACAGCCTCTGGACGCCATTCTGGCGCCGAAGAACTACCCCCCTGTTTCCCAAACGTGAAACAGGGCGGGACTCTGGAGTTCGGCTCTGTATAATCGACACGCAATCACGGCCCGGGTCATCGGACCCTTGGGCCGTTTTGCCACCCTCGCTATGTAGATCGGACCACTTACGACAAAGAGAAGAAGAATGACGACAAGGCTTGCGGCACTTGCAGACTGGGTAGACTCGGTTGCGACTCTGACTAAACCGGACCAAATACATTGGTGTGACGGCAGCGATGCCGAGAATCAACGACTCACGGAGGAGATGCTTGCCAGCGGCGTGCTTTCCGAACTGGATCAGGCAACGTACCCGAATTGCTATCTGCACCTGTCAGACCCCTCGGACGTCGCCCGGGTCGAACACCTAACGTTTGTGTGCACGCCCGAACGGGACGATGCCGGACCCAATAATCACTGGATGGCACCGGCCGACGCACACGCCAAGATCGATGCCTTGTTTGACGGCGCCATGCGCGGCCGCACCCTGTACGTGATCCCCTACTGCATGGGCCCTATTGACTCGCCCTATGCCCGCCTTGGCGTGGAGATTACCGACAGCCCGTACGTCGTCGCGAACATGCGCATCATGACACGGATGGGCCAGCCAGCACTGGAGCGTATCGAGCGTGAAGGCAGCTTTGTTAAAGGGCTGCATTCCACCGGTGACCTTGATCCCGAGAAGCGTTTTATCATGCACTTCCCGGACGAGCTGACCATCAAGAGCATCGGCTCCGGTTACGGCGGCAATGCCCTGCTCGGCAAGAAATGCCACGCGCTGCGAATTGCCAGCTACCAGGCTCGCGAGGAAGGTTGGCTGGCTGAGCACATGCTGATCGTTGGCATCGAAAACCCGCAAGGCGAAACGAGCTACGTCGCCTGCGCGTTCCCGTCAGCCTGCGGCAAAACCAATCTCGCCATGCTCATCCCCCCCGAGTCTCACCCGGGCTGGAAGATCTGGACACTGGGCGACGATATCGCCTGGTTACATCTGGACGACAACGGTCAGCTGCGCGCCATCAATCCGGAGTCCGGCTACTTCGGCGTGGTTCCAGGCACCAACGCGAAGACCAACAAGAACGCGTACGACATGATTCAAAGCGACACTATCTTTACCAATGTCGCGACTACGGCTGACAATCAGCCGTGGTGGGAAGACAAGAAAGAAGGCGAGCCGGCAACGGACTGGCACGGCAAACCTTACGTGGCGGCCAATGGCCCCGCCGCCCACCCGAATTCCCGCTTCACCGTATCGGCGACGAAGAACCCGAGTTACTCGTCGCTTGCCGAAGCACCGGATGGCGTGCCTCTGTCGGCCATCGTCTTTGGCGGTCGCCGCAAGGAACTGGCACCGCTCGTGTATGAAGCACGCGATTGGCGCCACGGGGTGCTGGTTGGTGCCGGTGTTGCCTCCGAAACCACGGCGGCGGCGACCGGCGCAGTCGGCGTTGTACGCCGTGACCCGATGGCCATGAAACCGTTCTGCGGCTACAACTTTGCCGACTACTGGGCGCATTGGTTGTCGTTTGCAGATCGCTCTACGAAGCTGCCACGCGTCTTCCACGTCAACTGGTTTCGCCAGGATGAGAACGGCAAGTTCCTCTGGCCTGGATTCGGCGACAACCTGCGGGTGTTACGTTGGATAATTGATCGTTGCGAGCAGCGCGTTGAGGCCAACGAAACGCCGATAGGCTATCTGCCGAAACCGGAAGATATCGACACCAGCGGCCTGAATATCAGAGAAGGGGCACTGGATGCACTGTTGTCGGTGAACGCCGAACAGTGGCGCGAAGAAATGACCGCAGTGGGTGAATACCTGAACAGTTACGGCGACAGACTGCCGGCCGCGCTGAAAGAAGAACATGCCAAGGTGACGGGGGCTTTGGCCAAGAGCGCCTGAGGATAACCGGGGCCTCGTACTCGTCAAAAACGAACGAGGCCCTTTACTCTTCGCAAACGAAATGAATGGCGAGTGGCGTGCCCGGTTTGGCGACCCGGCCCAGCCCGATAATGCCCTCGCCTGAAATCTCGGTACTATCCCGCCGGACAAACGTTTCTTCACCGTGCACGTTTTGCACAAACGTGCCATTCGTGCTTTGGTCGACCAGCATGAACTTGCCCCGCCGCATTTCAACCTTCGCATGTATTCGCGAGATCAGGTTGCCTTTGACCACCAGGTCGTTGTCGTCGGCACGCCCCATGTTAATGCTCTTGTTGCGCTCATTGACCACGACAGTGGCATCCCGAAACGTCAAGGTAATCTTGTTTGCCTTGCGGGACTTATCGTTCCACTCGATGGTGGGCAACATACTTGTTGCTTCTTCCGGCTGCCAAACCAGTTCGTACAAGGCGACTTCGTCAATGCGCCCGCGGACGGTTGCCACGTCGATCTGACGGGTCTGCGCCCGCCACTCTTCGGTCATGCGCTCGACAGAGACGCCGGAAATAACGATCTGGCGCGCCTTCGCTTGCGAGGTCATGCGGTTCGCGGTGTGCACGGCAGCACCGAATATGTCGTTGTGCTCGCGAACGACCGGGCCGAAATGGCAACCGATTCGAATAGAGACAGGGATACTGCCATCGCCGCCCATTTCATTGCCGCTGATCCGGGTTTGCATTTGCGTGGCAGCGGCCATAGCGGCGTCGATCGTCGGGAACGTCGACATCACTTCGTCACCGATCGTTTTGATCACGGTGCCATCGAACTGATGAGTCGCGTCCTTCATGACATCCAGGCAATGCGCAACCGTCTCGCTCGCTTTCGTGTCGCCAAACTCGTCGTACAATTGCGTGCTGCCAACAACGTCAGCAAACAAAATAGCGACTTGCATGTCCTTTCCCATCTAGTCTCTGCCCGTGATCACGTCAGCGGGCCGCAATGCGGCCAGCACCAAACTTCGAACAATATACGAGAATCGCATCCAAGTCTTTATAACTTCTACTATTTTTCTGCAACGATATAGGCGATCCATGCCAGATCAGCCTCACCGCGGGCATCCGGCGTAAATATGCCGTTGCCCTCACCGTCCTCGTCCTCACCTTCCCAGTACACCGTCGCCGTCGAAAAGCCGGCTTCAAGCAACATGTCGCGAATTTCCGGTGCAGAATACAAGCGCCATTCGTAGGTAAAGGCATTCTTGATTTTCGAGCCGTCTTTGAACTTGAAATCAATCGCGCAACGCATCCAGTTGGTAACCGGATGGAACTCGGCCTGACGCCAGATATAGGTAAAACCGTGTTCCTTGTGTTTGGTTTTCTCTTTGGTTTCTTCCTGCGCTTCCGGGCCACCGAACATATCAACAAAGAACACGCCGTCTTCTTTCAGGCTCTCATAGGCGCGTCGAAAATAGCGGACCATGGTGGCCCGTTCCTGGAAGATGAAATAACTGAAATTGAATGCGGCCAACAGATCAACGGGCGGCGTTTCGACCGTCATCACGTCGGACTCAATCAGACTCACGCGTGCCTGGTCAGCCGCTGGCAGCTTGCCAACGCGGTTCTTGCGGCCCCACTCCAGAACTGAAGGCTCTATGTCCACGCCGATAGCCTGATACTCTGCGCCTTGCCGCACCCACTGACAGGCAGCACTCGCGGTACCGCAGAAGTCTTCGCGGAATACATAGGCCGTGCGGCCGCGGATATCACGAAAGGTGTTTTGCATGAACTCAACTTCATGCTCGACGTTCTGAACTGACAGTTCGTACAACTCGTGGATATCGGCTTCGTCAGCCATCGTCGGCTTTTTGCTGGACATTAGTACATTCTTCCCGCTCATTGTGGTGAGGTAACTCCGCACTCGCTAATTCGAGCCGCCATTGTAGCGGGGTAAGGGCTAACAATCACCGCCAGAAAGAAAACAACGGTTACAACGATCAGCCCTTGCCGACCGGGTACCCTGCCCTCAGGCGGCCAATGCCGCAGGTACCTTTGCCAGCGCCTCTTCCAGCACTTCAAAACCACTGTCAGCCTGCCAGGCATGTTGGCTCAGATGGCGGCGCCAGGCCCTCGCCCCGGGCTCGCCGGCAAACAAGCCCAGCAGATGCCGACTGATGTGTTTGAGATAGACACCTTCGGACAGTGCCTCTTCAATATAGGGCCGCATCCGCAAGATCACCTCCTGCCGGGTTTCGCTGCTTTCATTGCCGTAAACCACCCGGTCCAGTTCCCGCAAGAACCACGGTGCCTGGTAGGCCTGACGGCCGATCATTACTCCATCGACGTGTTGCAAATGAGCCAGTGCCTGCTGGCTGTCGGTGATGCCGCCATTCAATACGATCTGCAAGTCCGGTCGGGCTTCTTTCAGACGGTAGACCCGCGGGTAGTTTAACGGCGGTACACTACGGTTTTCTTTAGGGCTCAGTCCTGCCAGAACAGCAATGCGGGCGTGCACTACAAAAGTCTCGCAACCGGCATCGGCTACCGTGGTTACGAACTCGCGCAGGAATGCGTCACTGTCGCTGTCGTCAATACCGATGCGTGTCTTGACCGTCACCGGGCAGTCTGTTGCCTTTCTCATTGCCCGCACACAGTCTGCCACCCGCCGCGGATCGGCCATCAGGCAGGCGCCGAATTGGCCGTTTTGCACGCGATCAGATGGGCAGCCAACATTGATGTTGATTGCGTCGTAGCCGGCCTCGGCCCCCATGACCGCCGCTTCAGCCATCAGCTCGGGCGAACTGCCGCCAAGCTGCAGTACCACCGGGTGTTCCGTCGCATCAAAACGCAGCAGCCGTTCGCTGTCACCGTGCCGGATCGCGGCGGCAGTCACCATCTCGGTGTAAAGCAGTGTTGGTGCGCTCAGCTGGCGCAAGAAGTACCGGCAATGACGGTCCGTCCAGTCCATCATCGGGGCCACGGATACCCGGGCACAACGCTCCGTATTTGCCATCATTCCTTCCATGTACGAGCCGCCCTTCATTGGGAACACCAAGCCTGCACCGATTGCCGGCGTGGCCTCTATCCGCTGTCATCGAACAATTGAAAGCCGGATTATGCCGCAATACGATGCACCTGCACCAAACAGGCCTGCCTCTCACCTTCGGCACACCTGCTCAATCAGGCCAAAGTCGGCGGCCGTGCAATTTCGCCCATGCCCTTCAAACGTCAAGAAACCTGCCGGTTTTTTTTAGCAGGCCGATTGCGGCTGCAACCATAGACCTGCGCCGGTCGGACTTTGCTAACCGTCTTCCGGAGTGTGGTCATCAGGAGCAGGCCGAACCGCAATCATCTCTGCCCGCCGCGAACTGGCCGACAAGACCTCGAGCTGGCAGTTTTTCCACAGCACACTGTCACCGCGCACCGGCAAGCGGCCCAGCATCTCGGTAATGAGCCCACCCACAGTGGCGACATTGTCGTCGGGTTCCCACGGCAACCCTAGCCTCGCACAAATTTTGCGCAACTCGACCGATGCCCGGACGTGCATCGAGCCATCGCTCTGTTGCCAGGTATCGTCAATATGCTCGTCGGTTTCGTCGAGAATCTCCCCCACCACTTCCTCGAGAACATCTTCCAGCGTGACAATGCCTTCAACGCCGCCGTATTCGTCGACGACGATCGCCATGTGCATGCGCTCTGTCTGAAAGGTTCGTAACAGCCCGGTCAACGGCATACTTTCCGGGACGACCACAGGCTCCCGCACCAGCTCTGACCACGCCAATGGTTCGTCGGCAGCATCGTGCATCCAGTGCAGCAGATCCTTGGCGACGACTATGCCAGCGACATCGTCAATATCCTTGGCGGGGACAAACGGGTAACGACTGTAGCCTTTGTCCTTGATCAGCGCCCGCGCTTCAGCGGCCGTCATTTCGCCGGATAGATGCACGATGCCCTGCCGCGGCAGCATTACATCACCGGCGGTCATTTGCCGCAGGTGCGTTGCACCGACAATCATTTCCGCGGTGCGTGGACCGACTGCACCTTCATTCCGACCCATTGCAGCCAGCAGCCGGATCTCCTCCACGGAGGTCACCGGCGCGGCTTTGCCGCTACGTAACGAGCGCGAGAACCGTTCACTAACGAATACGAATGGATACAGCACAACAGTCATGACCCGAATCATGTAGGCAACGGGCACGGCGAAGAACCGCGAGTGGCTTACGCCCAGGGTCTTGGGAATGATTTCGGTCAAGACCAGTACTGCAATCGTGAAAACGATCGTGAATATCCACAATGTACGCTCGTCAAACACGCTAACGTAACTTGCACCGGCCACTGATGCGCCGACCGTGTGCGCGGCGGTATTCAGTATCAGGATTGCGGCGATAGGCACATCGATATTGCGCTTGAAGCCGGCCATCCACCGGCCGGCTCGTCGATGTCGGGAGATCATTGCCTCCGATTGCGCCGGGCTGGTCGACAGCAACACGGACTCGCAAAGCGAACAAATAAAGGAAACGGTCAAGACAACCGTAATGGCCGTCAGAAAAATAAGCATCGTGACTCCGTATGGGTACAACATCATGCAACAACCGCGGCGCTGCCGAATCCAAATCGACCAGCACTTTGCGGGATCTAAAGCGGGCACCCTGCTACGTTCCAGTTCGATACCAGCAGGTCGTCCGTCTGACCATCCTGCCAAATTCCATGGATAGCCGCTATTGCCAGCTATGCAACCGCGAACGATCAGGGCTGCGATGATACCGAGCGGTGAATTCAAGACCAGGATAGTCGCCGGCCCCGCACGGGTTACTGCGGGCACGCGCGGCGGGTCGCAATACGGTCAGCCAGGAAAGCTGATTGTGGCTGGAACTACTGGGAATGCGGAGAAACGAGCAAAGAATGCGGCGCGACCAGTGCAGGGGAGCGGCCCGCGGCCGCGATCAGCCAGTGGCGTCACAACCGGACCGTGCCGAGGAGGCCTAACTCAAGACTACGGCAGCGCAGTTAGCGTGTTCAATTGCGGACGTGCCAGAGACACTACCGCTGGCGGCACCCCGCCAGCGCACCGGCAGTCCAATGCCCCTGAGCGAACAGCTGCATGTCCAGCAGACAGACGAGCTACAGGGGGGACACCGCACACACAAGGTGGCACGGCGTTACCCCTGACAGCCACGGCCTTGCCTGTCGATCCGACTACTGCGGCCCCGACGACAAGGCAACGTCGCCCCACCCTGACGGTACGGCAAGCTAGTCGACGGGGTGACCATCCGCATCAACGTAGACCAGCGGTGCCGGGCCCATACCACGAATCTCGACGATGACCTCTTCGTCTTTCGCGCCGTCAAAATGGGCTGCCTTTGCGGGGTGTTTCATGTAACTGCCCGGACCCAGCGGTATGGAATTCTCTTTATCCCAAACCGTACCGGTACCCGTATACCAGGTGCCTTTGATGACGGTGACATAGCGCGTGTTCGGGTGAAAATGCGGCGCACTGAAAGTGCCCGGCGCAAAGCGGGCACGCATGATGTAATAGCCTTCGCTGCGTGGATCGCCTTCGAGCACCGCCATGTCGAGGCCGGGTTCCAGCTCGGTCCAGACCAGGTCATCCGGCGTCAGGCGAACAAACTCATCGTCACCGGCGTTTGCCGCCCATGCAATGACGAGCAGCAGCGACGTGACAGAAATCAACTTCATATTGAGCTCCATGATGGTTACCGGAATCGGGCGTTGATGCCGAGCGTAAAGTTTCGGCCGTTGTAGTTCGAATTGTCGAGGTAGGCGTTGCCACTGCCGAACGTCCGTCGGACGATTGCTTTGGTGCCATCGTCCGTGATGTCGGTCGCGCGGAATACCAGGCGAATACGGTCCGTTACGTCAAAGTTCGTGGTGAAATCGAGTGAGTCGTAGTCCTGCTCGTAGATGCTTTCCTGGAATTGCGAGAAACCGAACAGGAACTGATCCCGGTAAGAATAAGCCAGGTTGGCCTCGAAGCGCTCGCCCTGGTAGGTCAGTGCCGCTGTACCGATCGTGCCCGGCGCATTGAAAAACTCGACGTCATCGCGACCTTCGAGCCCGGAATCCGCACTACTCTCCTGCAATGTCAGGTTCACATAGGTACCGAAGCCACCCCAGAAGCCTTCCAGATCCGTGAACTGTCGAATGAAGTTGAGCTCAAGGCCGTACACCTCAGCCGTCTTGCCGTTGTAGAACGTTTCGACATCACCGATTTCGAGACCGGCCAGTCGCGGATCGTTTTCGAAGCGCGAGGCGTCACCATCACCTTCGGGCGCATCATCGTTAAAGATGAAGCCATCAATTGTCTTGTAGAAAACGTTGGCCGACAGGATGCCGATGCCGCCGTAGTAGTACTCAACGCCGAAATCGAAATTCCAAGCCTGCGCCGTTTCGAGGTCCGGGTTGCCCAGGAAGATATCAGCCGTCCCGTCTTCGATTGCGATCTCCGTGGTGCCTGCAATAAACTGAAATTCGGGACGCGCCAATGAAGCGAATACCGCACCCCGGAAAATCAAATCGTCAGACGCACGGTAGTTGACCTGCAAACGAGGTAGCACATCCGTGTAACTCGAGTCGGTTTTGATCGGCGTCAAGGTTTCAGTGCCGGCATCGTCGTTTTCGATCAGTTCCAGGTTCTTAACGGAAACTTCAGTCTGCTCGACCCGAACCCCGCCGATAATTTCCCAATTGCCGACGTTTGCCTGCGCCATGATGTAGCCAGCGAGAATATCTTCAGTGGCAGAATACGTATCCGCGTCCAGAGGGATTGAGCCATCGTCAACGTACTCGTTTTCAAGAACACCGTCGTCAACCAGGCCGAAGCCGATATTGCGCCAATTACTCAACATGCCCTCGTCTATCGCGAAGATCGAACTGTAGGGCGAACCTATGTCCGCGAAGTTGACGTCGCTGCCGCGGAAGCCGTCCTCCTCAAAGAACAGATCGCCGTCTGCTTCAAGCACGTTGGCTTCAAACAACGAGCGTTCCGACTGCTGGTACTTGATACCCATCTTCATGTATTCGAATGCGCCAGAACCTGAGAGGTCGCGCATCGCATCAAAGGTAACTGCCGTCTTGCGATCCTTCGCGCGATCTTCGTCAATATCATTGCCACTTAACGACCAGCCGGCCGCGCTGGCAATTGCCGCCGAATCCGCTGGATTCAGTATCGGTGAAGGGAACTCGTTATCCGAACGATCCCACAATATCGTACTGGAACTCATGTCTTTCTCGAACGACAACTCGTAGTCATTGGGTTCGTCACGAATACCTTCCGAGTAGCCAACGGAATAGTCGAACCGCCATGGTCCACGTTGCGTTTCGCCGAGCAGATTGTACGACTGGGAACGAAAAACCGACTCTTCGTACTCGCCGTAGATGCGCGCTGTATATCCGTCCTCAGGGTTCAGCATGCCGCCCTGATAAAGTTCATCGTCATCACCAACGAAAAAGATGCCACGATTGAGCTCCGTGTCATCAAGTCGGTTATAGCTGCCTTTGAATGTAAGCAAAGTATTGTCGGTTGCCTGCAAACTGATCGCGGTATTGATGCCGATGTTTTCACGATCATTGTCGAAGCGCAGCATGCCGAAATCGTAGACCTCCGGCGTATTGCCGGATTCCAAAGGATCGCCATCGTCCTGTTCCAGAACCGATACCCAATCCTCGTCATTCAGCAAACCGTAACCTGCCGTACTGCGGTCGCTGTAGGCCGCAGAAACCAGAATCCCCCAACGATCGTCCGGGCCGAACACCGTTGCGAAAGTACCTGCCAGCTTGCCGCCAAGGTCGTCACTGAAGTCGTTGTAGAACCCTTCAGCGTTCATATCCATGTACAGCTCACGATAATCAAACGCTGTTGCACTGATCAGCTCGACTGAGCCTCCGATGCCATCGCCATCGTGGTTCGGCAATAGTGTCTTATTGACGATTACCTTGGATACAGCTTCGATCTGGATAACGTCGAGCGCGACCCGGCGGTTATCTTCTTCCTGCTGCGCCACGTTCATACCGTTCAGCTTGAAGTTGTTCAAACCCGAATCCAGTCCGCGAATGGATACGTAGCGCCCGTCCCCTGCTTTTTCTTCACGCTCGATGGACACACCGGGTACCCGGCGCATTGCCTCTGCGATGTTGCGGTCCGGAAACCGTCCAAGCTGGTCGGAGGAAATGACGTTGGAAATATTGTCGTTGCTGCGTTGCTCATTGAGCGCTGCCGCCTGCGCTCCGCGCACACCGGTGGTGACCACCTCATCCAGGGTCTCCGGACCAATCTCAATCAGCGTTAATGCATTCTCACCTGCAGCGACCGACACCTGCTCGACCTTCGATTCGAACCCGATGTACGAAAGTTCGACCGAATATGTTCCTGACGGCAGATTGTTGAAACGAAATGAACCGTCACTGGCCGATGATGTTGTTGCTCCAGTCTCGCGTAATCGAATCATCACACCGGAAAGATAGTTTTGCGTGCCTGGATTGACGACTCTGCCATTTATTGCACCAGCGTTCGCGTCTTGTGCATTTACGGGCAGTGCAATCGAAACGAATGCAGATAACACGATGGCCAGAAAAAACCGCGCGAAGGACGCTGCTTGTTGTCGGTCGGGCCGTCGAGAAGAAGTCGGAGTGATCGTTAAGGTCATGGCGGCATCCCTGATTATGGGCAATGGGCTGGATTCCAAACTCCTCCGGATACTATACCGCCACAGATGAATTGCCAAGAAAAACTGATCGAATGTTCAGCGAATTTTTGAGATGCCGAAAATGTTCATAAATCCACAACAGGGCTGTAACATACTGTTCATAAAGGATATGAAAGACCTTACTCACACGAGAATATCTCCCGACAGGGTTGCGAGTCAGGAACGAACGAGAACAAAATGGGCGTACATGGCGGAACAATACGAGCTTGCGTTTCACCACGGCCAGCAGCGTGCGGACACTAGCTATCGGAGCGCAGGTACCACTCCACTTCCCGGGCGGAGATCTCGCTCAGGAATGCATCAAGTTCCAGTTGCTTGGTTGCCGCATAGACCTTGCAATACTCTGCGCCGAGGTAATCAGGCAAGGTCACCGCTGCATTCAGCTCACGCAATGCATCCGACAGGCGCAGTGGCAGACCAGCGTCTGGCTTTACGCAGGCATTGCCCGTTTTTGGGCTGGTCGGTTCGCCGCACAACTCAAGCCCGCAATGCATTCCGGCCAGCAATGCGGCCAATGCAAGGTAGGGATTCGCGTCTGCGCCCGGGACGCGGTATTCGATACGCCGATCCTCTGACTTGCCTGCCGGCACTCTGAGCGCGACAGACCGGTTGTTGTAGCCCCACGTACGGGACATGGGCACGAACAAACCTGGTTGAAAGCGGCGGTAAGAATTCAGATTGGGTGCAAAGAAGGCCATTCCCTCCGGCATGACTTCCAGCACGCCGGCAACGGCGTGCCGTAGCTTGCTGCTCCCTTGCTCGCTACCGTCATCGAAAACATTATTGCCAGCCTCGTCCAGCAAACTGACATGCCAATGCATACCGCTACCGGCCGTCGCCTTGTAAGGCTTGGCCATGAAGGTTGCGCGCATGTCGTGTTTGACAGCAATGTTTTGCACTACTTGCTTGAGCAAGATCGCGTGATCGGCGGATTGCACGGCATCCGCAACGTGCCGCAAATTGATCTCGAACTGGTCGCCACCGTATTCAGCATTGAGAGCCGTCACCGGTAGTTGCAACTCACGGCAGGCGGTCGTCACATCCGATACGTAGCCCTCAAAGTCATCGACATGCGACAGGCTCATTAGCTGTGAACTCTTGTGGCGACGGCCTGCCACGGCTGACTCCGGCTTCTGCGGCATGCCATAGGCATCGCGTTCACGGTCGACAAGGCAGAACTCCAGTTCGCATGCCACAACGGGGCATAAGCCCTGCTCGGCGAAACGCGCAACGACCCCGGACAGGACATTGCGTGGTTCGAACGAACTGGCGCCACCTGCGTCATTGAGAAAGCCCACAGTCACCTGGCCGCGCGGCGTTGCCGACCACGGAACCCTTATCAAAGTTCGCGCAAGAGGCCGAACTACGGTATCCGGATCACCGTCACTCACGCCCTTCCCCAACGGGTCCATGCAGCTGCCCGTCACCGACAACATGAGCATGGAGGCCGGAATTTGCAGTCCACCAGCAAACAACTGCCTCGCGTGCTCCACAGTCAATCGTTTGCCCCGGCTTATGCCACACATATCAGGAAACACAGCATCAATGGCATCGACGCCGGGATGCTCTTCAAGAAACTGCTCCAGATCCCCAATTTCCGCGTACATGGCGGTCGTCATCAAACCTCGCCTCCGATCTATGGAAAATGTAGCCCGGCTATCACTGCGTGAAACGCAACAACGCCGACGGCTGCAAGGACAGCCATACGCGATCACCGCGCGCTGGCAACCCGCCGTCGAGGCCTGACTGGCTCCGCAACGCGACGGTCACCGGCGTATTGCAGCCGTCCACGCTGACCTGCAGATGCGATTGGTCGCCCCAGTAGGCAGCGCTTCGCACTATCCCGGCGGTGCACAGCCCCGTTTCGGAGGGCCCGTTGGCCAGATAAATTTTCTCAGGCCTGATTGCGACGGTGTGCGCCAGACCCGGTGCCTCGCCTGCCAGACACTCCTGGAAATCGATCGAGCCGAATCCGCCAACGCGAACAACCACTCGCCCGCCTTCGTGAATCGCTTCGGTCGTTGCCGAAAGAAAATTCATGTCGCCAATAAACCGCGCAACCTGCGTGCAGTTCGGGCGCTCGTAGACTTGCAACGGCGACGCAATTTGCAAAACCTGCCCCTGCTGCATGATCGCAATCCGGTCGGACATCGATAACGCCTCTTCCTGATCGTGAGTGACCAATATGAAAGTGATACCCACGTTGCGCTGGAGTTCGCGCAACTCAAATTGCATTTGCTCGCGCAGGTTTTTGTCCAATGCCCCGAGAGGTTCATCAAGCAACAGCACCTTCGGGTGCCGGACCAACGCCCGCGCAAGCGCGACTCGTTGCCGTTGCCCGCCGGAGAGCTGATCAGGACGACGCGCTTCCAGACCGGACAGCTGTACTGCCTGCAACATATCTGCCACCCGTTGTTCGCGATCCGCGCGACTAAGGTCCAGATTCCTGAGGCCGTAGCGCACGTTGTCGATCAGGCTCAGGTGCGGAAAAATCGCGTAATTCTGAAATACCATGTTGCAGGGCCGGCGGTAGGCAGGCACGCCTTCCATATCGATACCGTCGACCATCAGTACGCCAGCATCAACCGATTCAAGCCCGGCAATCATCCGCAGCATTGTTGACTTACCGCAACCCGAAGGCCCCAGCACCGAAAAAAACTCGCCTTGTTCTATATTCAGGCTGATGTCGTCGAGCGCAACGAAATCGCCGAAACGCTTGTGCACGTTCCTCAGCTCGACCAAAGGTGACTTTTGTGTCATGAGTTTATTCCGGATTGGCGTGTCGCCGCCGCAGCCACTCGGCCAGTGCGACGATGACAAAAGAGCAAGCAATAATTAACGTGCCCAACGCCAGTGCGCTGGGTAGCTTTTTCGGAAACCGGAGTTGCCCCCACAAATAAACAGGCAAGGTCGGCTCACTTGCGGACAGGAAGTAGGCAATCAGGAATTCATCGAAGGAAATGGTGAAGGTCAGGAGGAAACTGGCGACTACTCCTGGCAGAGTCAACGGAAAGACAACGCGCCAGAACGTTTGCCAGGGTGTCGCTCCGAGGTCCAGCGACGCCTCTTCAAGCAAGACGGAAAAGCCCTCGAATCGCGACATAAGTATCGCGACAGCAAACGGATAGCATACAAGCATGTGGCCCAGCACAACCGCCCACTTGCCAAGCCCTAACGATGCCTTGTTCAAGACGACCAGTAATGACACCGCCATGATCAGCTCGGGAATCACCATGGGCAACATGATCAGACCAACAATCGTGCGGTAGCCGCGCAAACGTTGCCGGGTGAGCGCTCGTGCCGTCAACACACCCAACGCCGTGCTCAGCGCCGCCGTGATCAAGCCAATCTGCACACTGACCAGCAAAGCCGATGTAATGGACGGATCGGCCGCCAGCTCGCTGTACCAACGGGTCGTAAACGCTTTGAACGGAAAACTGATGTAGTAAGAGTCGTTAAACGAAAACAGGGGCAGGATCAGTATCGGCGCGTACAGGTAAAGCATGTAAGACGACGAAAAAATCAGTCGCAAGCGTTGTCCAACAGTGCGGTTTGCCGACACTAGCGGATCCTCGCTGACAGGAAGCGGCTAACGGTAACAAACAGCAATGACAACAGTGCAACGCTGCTAATGGATACGACCGAGATTGCCGCACCCAGCGGCCAGTTGTTGGCTTTGCCGAACTGAGCCTGGATAAGATTCGATACCATCAGGCCATCGGGACCGCCAACCAACGCGGGCGTAATGTAGTCCCCAACCGTGGGTATGAATATGATCACTGCTGCGGCAATAACGCCCGGCATTGACAGCGGCAGCGTGATGCGAAAAAAGCGCCGGAACGGCCCGTCACCAAGATCCGCCGCCGCATCGAAAAGATTGCGGTCAATTTTCTCGAGCGAAAGGTAGATGGGCAGGATCGCGAATGTCGCCCACGCATGCGACATCGTAATAACAACTGAAAGCGGATTGTACAGCATGAAGCCGAATGGCTCGTCGATCAGGCCAAGGCTCATTAGCCCTGAGTTAATTGCACCATTCCAGCCGAGCACGACTTTCCACGCAAACACTCTGAGCAAATAGCTGGTCCAGAACGGCAGCGTAATCAGGATCAACCAGATCAATTTTCGCTTGTGTACATCGAAAGCGACGAAATACGCCAATGGGTAGGCAAGCACGATCGTGACGAGGGTGACGCTGGCGGCGATGCCGATCGAACGTAGCAGTATCCTGCTGTAACCGGGCCGCTCCAGCAGCTTTTCGTAATTGGCCAGGGTGAATGCGGTGTCGAACTCACCGTAGCCTTGTGCACTCCAGAAACTGGCAACGACCAGCAGACACAGAGGAACCATGAGTGCAGCGATTACCAGCAACAGCCCGGGTGACAGCTGCAGGTAAGCCAGTCGAATGGGCCACGAACGCGAGGTCGGCTTTGTTGCGGCTATACCGGCTGCCTGCCTGTTGTTCGAAGTGCCCGCCATCGATAATTACGCGCTGGTCAGCGCGAAGGCTCGCGACAGAGAAGTCGGGGCCGACCCGACTGCCGCAGATCAAGCTGCATCTGAATCCAGAATGCCGTCAGCATCGAAATGCCGCGGAAACACACTGGCCAGGTAACGGAAGCACATCGACTTGCTGGCTTCACGACTGAAATCTTTTGGACTCAGCATCAGCTCGCGCCACAAGGAATCGATCAGCGCTCCCAGAGCACGTGCAACCACGGCGTGGTCCACGTCGACATAGCCACCAAGCTCCGCTACGGCTTTGCAGCTCTTCTCCATGACATTGGAGAAACTGCGATCCCAGCCTTTGCACACCGCCGTGTAGGTCGGCCGCGACCGGGCTTCGCCCAGGAATGCGTACCAAACGGCCACTTTCTTGCGGGTACAAACCCGGGGATGAAAATCCGATTCGACCAACGCCGCCAACTGGGAAACCGGGTCTTGCGCGGCATTCTCCAGCGCTTTCTTCCATGACGCGGCATATTCCTCGGACAGTTGTTCCAGCGTTTCTATCAGCAATTTTTCCTTGCTGACGAAGTGGAAATTCACCAGACCCCGGGACACGCCCGCGCGCTTCGACACCTTTTCCAGCGTGGTTTCCGCGAAGCCCCGGCTCGCTATGGAATCAATGGTGGCATTGATCAGATCCTGACGCGTCTGATCGCGCCGCTTCACTCGGGAAGTACCCGGTTTAGTCGCCATATCTCGGCCCCTTGCTGCAGAAAAAGGCGTAGATTGTACTAGTTCTACAGTCCGGGCACCTGTTTGCGCCCGCCCTGCCTGAATTCGCCCCTGACCCAATCGGCTCTCCCCGTACTTGACTAAACAATTGTTCAGTGATTGTGGACAATCAGAACGTAAACTGCAATCATCCTTTCAACTTTCATTGAACAAGCGCTCAGCGACTGGCGAGACTGGCAATCTGACGCCACGAGGCGGCGCCACGCGAGCAACAGCAGGTAGACACGCGGTGAAGACACGGCCAGAAAACCAGCGGGAGGCGGCAATGCGCAGACAGCCCGGCACGGCACAATGCCGCCCGATCGGCCTGATTGCAGGCTTGGCACTGTGTCTGGGCGTCCTGACCCACACACTGGCTGACGACATCGAGCACCCGGTCGCGTTTGTCTGGGCCGGCTACGACAACCCGGCGTTCTATCCACCGTACGTGACGAAGTACGGGCGTCCGCCGACCTTCAGCCTTTACGGTGACGAGGAAGAAGCCCTGCAGAAAATGCGCGCGGGCTACCAGCCCGACGTCATGCTGCCTTGCGCCAACGTCATAGACCGCTGGAATCGCGCCGGACTGCTGGGCACCATTGATACCGCTTTGCTTTCCAATTGGGATGACGTCATTCCCGCGTTGAAAAACGCGCCGGGCGGCATGGTCGACGGCCGTCGGGTAATGATTCCGACGGACTGGGGCCTGACCTCAGTGATCTATCGCACCGACATCGCACCGGAATACATCGACAACGAAAGTTACGGCATCTTGTGGGATCCCAAATACAAAGGGCGATTGGCCACGATCGACAGCCAGGTCGATGGCGTCTCAGTTGCTGCCCTGTATGCCGGACTGGATCCGTTCGATCTTTCCCTTGAGCAGATAGAACAGGTGCGCGCCCTCCTTCAGGAACAGCGCGCCTTACTGCGCATGTACACCAGTGACAACACGTCAATCGCGCAATCGCTGGCCAGCGGCGAAGTTGTTGCCGCGCTCGGCTGGAGCACCGACTACGCGAATCTGAAAGCCGAAGGCGTACCGGTCGCGTTCATGAACCCGAGAGAAGGACGGATGGCCTGGATATGTGGTGCGGCGATTCACGCGAATTCTGCGCATCGACAGCTTGCGCATGAAGTCATCGACGCGATGATCAGCCCCGAAGGCGGCGCCTTCACGATCACAGAAAACGGAACGGGGGTTGCCAACCAGCGCGCATTTGGCCTGGTCAGTGACGCCGTCCTGCAAAGCTTAGGCCTGGACCAGGACATGCAGAACATTTTTGACAGCAGCGTCATGCAACGAACACAACGCAATGCGGATGCCATCGCTGTCATGTTCGAAGAAGTAAAACTCGGCTTGTAAACAAAATACTTAACGACAACTTGCACAGGAACATTATATGCCGTTGATCAGCAGACAACGTATCAGGAACCTGCTCGAACGGGAGAAAACCGCGTTCGAATCGGCCCATCCGACGTCACGCAAACTTGCCGCCGAATCGGCGCCGCACTTCATTGCCGGCGTACAGATGCCATGGCTGGTTGAGTGGGAGAGTCCGTTTACGCTATTCGTTGATAAGGCCAAAGGCGCACAAATCACGGACGTCGACGGTAATGATTACGTCGATCTGTGTTTGGGCGACACGGGCGCGATGTTCGGCCATTCGCCGGATGTCCTGGTCGCCGCTGTTCGTGATGCCGTCGATCAGGGCCTCACCTACATGTTGCCAACGGAAGACGGCGCGCGTATCGCTGCCGAATTTGCCAAGCGGACCGGTTTGCCACGCTGGTCATTTACGCTGACCGCGACGGACGCCAATCGATTCGCCGCGCGCATTGCGCGGGCAATCACCGGGCGACCCAAGATTCTTGTATTCGATGGCTGCTATCACGGCACTCACGATGAAACGCTGGCGCGCTTGGACGACGGGCGGGTCAATCCACGGGAAGGCAGCGTCGGGCCGCCGGTACCGCTGGAACAAACCACCCGGGTTGTTGAGTTCAACGATCTTGCTGCACTGGACGAGGCGCTGTCGCACGGCGACGTCGCCTGTGTACTGGCAGAACCCGCTCTCACCAACTGCGGCATGGTTCTGCCCGACGATGATTTCCATGCTGGCATGCGCGAAATCACCCGCAAGCACGGCGTATTGCTGATCATCGACGAGACCCACACCATTTCGTCCGGCCCCGGCGGTTATACGCAGGCCTATGGCCTCGAACCCGACATGTTCGTACTGGGCAAACCTATCGGCGGCGGAATACCGGCGGCGGTTTACGGCGTATCCGAGGACATCGCGAATCGTTTCGACGCTTTGCTCGATCCGGAACATCCGGTCGTCGTCGGAATTGGCGGCACCTTGTCCGGCAATGCGCTGTCATTGCGTGCAGTACGCACAATGCTTGAGAACGTCATTACCGAAGAAAACTTCCAGTACATGTTCTCGATTGCTGAACGGCTCGAAGAAGGTATTCGGGCAACGATAGAGAAACACAATATACCGTGGCACGTGAGCCGCATGGGTGCCCGGGTCGAGTACGGACATACCGTGAAACCGCGCCGCACAGCGCGCGAAGTTGAAGACACGACAGACGGCGAGCTTGAACAGTTGCTGCATCTCTACTGCCTCAATCGAGGCGTAATGATTACGCCTTTCCACAACATGATGCTCACATCGCCCTCGACCACGGCTGAACACGTTGATCTGCACAATCGCATATTCGCTGATTGCGTAGAAGAACTGACGAACGTTGCGGCAGAAGTAGCATGACGGCGGCGACCCGCAAAGCAGCAGAGGTCAGGACCTGATGACAACGAATTACGATGCCATAGTGATAGGCGGCGGCCACAACGGCCTGACCTCAGCCGCCTATCTCGCTCGTGCCGGCAAACGGGTCCTCGTTCTGGAGAAGCGCTACACCGTCGGCGGCGCATCAGCGACTGAAGAGTTTGCACCCGGCTATCGCAATTCGAGTTGCGCGTTCGTGGTTGGTTACTTGCGACCGCAGATTATCAAGGACCTCGAACTCGCCAAACATGGCCTTGAGATAAAACAGGTCGAGAACGAGTTTTTCGCGCTTAATGACAGTGAGTACATGCTGTTGACCGGAGACTCGGCAAACGATGACCAGGAGATTCGCAAGTTCTCTGCGAACGACGTCGAAGGTCTGGCACGCTTGCGCGAAATGCTGCTGCCCCTGAGCACGTTTTTCGCCAAGCGCATGTTGCGACCGCCACCCACCTCGAAAAGCGGGCTGCGCGATCTGCTCGAGTGGGCACGGATAGGCATCGATCTGGTTCGACTGGGACGGCGGAACCGCAACCGCCTCGTGCAGGCTATGTCACAGAGCGCTGGCAGTCTGCTTGATCGCTACCTCGAAAGCGATCAGGCAAAACTGCCCTACGCGTTTGGCGCCATATCCGGAAACATGAACGACCTGGATACACCTACAACAGCATTCCGTCTCCTGCACGGACAGCTGTGCGAAGTGAACGGAGTAGCCGGCGCCTGGGGCTTGCCGAAAGGCGGCATGGGTGCTGTGTCGGATGCGATCTGCGACGCTGCGGTCAGTCACGGCGCGGTCATCCGAACCAGTACTGCCGTCAAACGCGTGATGATAGAGAATGGCACCGCGACGGGCGTCGAACTGGATAACGGTGAACGGATTCAGGCGAAGGTCGTCCTGTCGAACGCGGACCCGAAGCGTACCTTTCTCGGGCTCGTCGATGCCGAACACCTGGCTCCGGAGTTTCGCGAAGACATCAATGCGTACCGGATGGAATCCGGCACGTTTCGCATGAACTGCGCCATCAGCGAATTGCCTGACTTCCTCTGCAAGCCCGGAAACGAGCCTGGTCCGCAACATCAGGGCATGATCTACGTATTGCCTTCGATCGAATACATCCGCGAAGCATTCAATGACACACGCTCCGGTAACTGGTCGCGCTCCCCGATCATCGAGGCGGTAATTCCCACGATTCATGACGACACTCTGGCCCCGGCTGGCAAGCACATCATCAGTCTGAGTGCGCGGTACTTTCCCCGGCATTTGTCGGGCGGCAGGAACTGGGATGATTGCCGCGAGGAAGCCGCCAACTGCATCATCGACACGTTTAATAAGTACGCACCGAATTTTCGAGCTTCGATCACTGCGCAAACCGCGCTGTCGCCTCTGGACCTGGAACGCGAGTACGGCTTGACCGGTGGCGATATTGCCCATGGACAATACGAATTGAATCAACTGTTCACGATGCGTCCGCACGCCGACGCCGCTGGCTGTACGACGCCCATCAAGAGTTTGTACATTTGCGGTGCCGGCACGCATCCCGGCGGTGGAGTGTCCGGCATTCCCGGTTATCACGCCGCGAGACTTGCGCTGCGCGCGCTGTAGCCTGCCGGGAGCTGTAATTCAATCCGGGCCGGTGTATCGGGTAGCCACCCCACTGTTCGCTGGAACAAGACTTTCCAGCACCGGCAAGACACCCATGATTGCGACCCGAAATATCGAGCGATTTTTCATTACGGCGTCGGATCGCCATCATCTGCTCAATGACTCATCGGCGTGCAACACCACACGCCAGTACAATCGAGTCACTATTTGTCCCGGCTCTGTTGCTGGAAAGCCAAAGCCGGGAGATATGCAGACCTGGGAAAACACAACTACACGCGTATAACCGGACACACTGTTGCCTGCACAATCTTCGCCTGGGAAAAGCGAGCGTCGCGGTAATACTCAGCGCCCGCATTACCGGGCACGCCATTGGCGAATGACTGGTCCTGAATTAGGCCAGTTTTGTCCAGACACTCTTGGTCTGCAGGTAGGAGTACATGGTTGCGAGACAGTTGTCGCGGCCATTGCCCGATTGTTTTACTCCGCCCCATGGCATCGTCATGTCGGATTCGTTGATCGTATTGATCCATACCACACCCGCCTGAATGTCGCGCGCCAGGCGATGCGCTTTGGCGAGGTCACGGGTAAATACACTGGCGGTCAGGCCGTAGATCGAATCGTTCGCTATCTGGATGGCCTCTTCGTCGGATTGCACACGAATGACCGACGCGACAGGGCCGAAGATTTCCTCCTGCGCAATCCTCATACCGTTGTCGACGCCCGTAAACAAACTTGGCTCGACGTAGTAGCCGGTGTCGAACGCTGCAGGTCGATTGCCACCAAAAACGAGTGTTGCACCTTCCTGGCGACCGGTCTCCAGGTAGCCAAGAACGGTCTCTTGCTGACGCTGACTGACTAACGGGCCCAATGTCGTCCCGGGGTCAAGTGGATCACCCGGCAAGTAGTAGCTGGGCGTCAGCGCAGTGAGCTTTTCGACAAACTCATCGTGAACGCTGGCGTGTACCAGCATTCTCGATGCGGCATTGCATACCTGCCCAGTGTTGCCGAAAATCCCGTGAATTGCACAATCGACAGCGAAGTCGACGTCACCAACATCGGCAAGAATGATTTGTGGTGATTTACCGCCCAGCTCGGTTGCAACGTGCTTCAGGTTGCTCTCGCCGGAATAGACCATCATCTTGCGGCCAACAGCAACCGAACCGGTGAACGCGATCTTCGCAACGTCCATGTGCAGCGCCAGCGCTTTACCCGCCTCCGCGCCCAGGCCATTTACGACGTTGAAGACTCCGGGAGGTCCGCCCGCCTCAATGAACAGTTGAGCCATACGTGTCGCGCTTAAGGGCGATTCTTCGGAGGGCTTCAGGACGAGTGTATTGCCAGCCGCCAGTGCCGGCGCGATCTTGCCGGCGGCTTGTGTCAGCGGAAAATTCCACGGTGTAATGGCACCCACCACGCCGAGCGGTTCGTGAAGTATGTAGTTGAATGCCGAAACATCCGTGCGGGTGACTTGGCCATTGAGCTTATCGATGGTTTCCGCGAAAAATCGAAAGATGCCGGCCGCTTCTGGCACTTCGCCATCAATCATGTTGCTGATGGGCATTCCCATGTCGAGCGTGTCCATCAGCGCCAGATTTTCACCGTCCGCTTCGATGCGATCCGCAAAATCCATAAGTACGCGCAAGCGCTCACGCGGCGCCATGCCGGACCATGCAGGAAACGCCCGGCGCGCGGCCAGGACCGCCGCGTCTATATCCTGCGCCGAACCTCGAGCTGCCGTACTGTGTACTGCCGCAGTCGCGGGATTGACAATATCGAACGAGCGCCCGTCGAGTGACGCCATCGATCGGCCGGCAATAAAATGATTGCCGTCGGGTCGCAGCTTCGAAGCCCGCCGCAGCCAGTCGTCTTTGGACAATGCACACATAAATTTCCGACTTACCTTTAGCTGCCAATAACCGCGCCATCATCGCGCGTAATTACAATAACCGACGGCCGCGGTGGCTCGCCGGGCTTCAGTTCCGGCCAACGGGTTACCGTTGATTCAAGACTGCTCGCTTCTTCGCCCGGGTGCTGAACCGCAAGAAACAAGGTGCGGCCGTCCGGCGTAAATGCCGGGCTGCAACATTCCGACTCCAGCGGCGGCATGTAGAATCGCCGACTCAGGTTGCGTTCCGGACCTTCCGTCTCCATCACGTACAGCGCATCCCGCGTGCCATTGCCATCATCCGAACACACCCACAGACGACCCATTGGGTCGACGGAAAGATTATCCGGATCAGTGAAGCGACTGCGCTCAGCCGTCTCCGGGTGAAACGGCGCGGCTTCGGCGCGATCTCCACAAAGCAGCATGAGCGACCACTCGAAGCGATCTGCTGCGTAGTCGTGCTTACCGCCGTCGATGGACGGCGCGAACAGCTCCAGCAAATGGCCGAACTCGTTATTGGCACGCGGATTCGCAGCCGATACCTGGTTCTGCGTGCGGTCGCGATTCTGGGTCAGCGCAAGGAACAGCACGCCGCGCTTCGGATCACTGACGAAACCCTCCGGTGCATCCATCGGTGTAGCACCAAGCAGATCCGCCGCTCGACGGGTTTGAATCAACACATCACCCTGATCCATAAAGCCATTGGCGGCCGTCAATGGACCCTCACCAAAGCGTATGGGTAACCATTGCAATCCGCCGTCTTCGTCAAGTTGCGCGACGGACAGTGTGCCGTTGTCGAGCAAGTGGCGGTTTGCGCTTCGATTCGAAGGGTCGTAAACCGCGTCGGTCACGAAGCGATAGATGTACTCAAACTCCCAATCGTCACCCATAAAGACAACGACTCTGCCATCGCTGTTCAAAACAGTGTGCGCACCCTCGTGAGCGAACCGGCCGAGCGCTGTTCGTTTGACAGGCGGCCTGTCCGGCTCAAACGGATCAACCTCGACGATCCACTCGAAACGATTTGCCTCGTTCGGTTCCTGTTCGAGATCAAAGCGTGCGTGATAACGACCCCAACCATAATCACCAGTAGCGCTTTGTGCATCGTAGTAATAACGCGCAAAGTGTGCGCTGTCTTCCGTATTCTCGTAATTACCCTTGAAGAAATCAGCCGAGCCCTCTTCACCACTCAGCACCGTGCCCCACGGCGTTACGCCGCCATTGCAGTTGTCGTGCGTGCCTAGCACTGTCGTGCCGCCCGGGTCGTCGCTGGTACGCATGCGCGGATGGCCACGTGCCGGGCCGCGTATGTCCATGGGCGTAAAGGCAGACAGCCGACGATTAAAACGGCTGTCGGTAACCAACTGCCACTCGCTCCCTTCACGTTTAACCTCAAGCACTGAAAGGCCTACTGCGGCCATTGAGACATCAACCTGCTCCCTGGTCATTGTCGCCGCGGCATTGCTTTCGTCCAGACCACTCCACATCAACCATGGCAACGGGTACTCGTGATTGACCACCAACAACCCGTGCTCAGATGCTTTCTGGTTTGCATCCATCGGCAGGTAGGCGAGGAAATCGTTGTTGTAGCCGAACTGCTGGAGCGCCGTCTCCACGTCCGTATTGTCGGCGGCAAACGACGGTCCGCCGGCCTTCATTGGGTCGCCCCAACTGATCAGAATTTGGCGCGAATAGCCATCGGGCAGTATGTCTTCAGCAGCCTTGTCGTAAGCCACTTCGCCGAACGACAAAGTTGATCCCGGATCCGGGCCAGGGCCGGCATCCAGTTCGGCATTCTGACCGCCGCAACCGGCCAGCAACGAGGACATCGGCAACAAGGTGGCTGCCAGACCGGCCGCGACAAACTCTCTGCGCCCGAGCCGAGCCTCCAGAACATCACGAAAATCCGTTTGGGTAGACCACGACCGGCGAACCCTCGAACTGCCTTTGTCATTGAATACCCGGGTTTTTTCGTCGCCCTCCGGATCCTTGCTCTCCCACTCGCTCACGCTTTGCTCCCCCGAGTTCTCTCGTCGATCATGGCCACAGCCGAGTGTGCAGCGGCAAATGCGCCTTCCATCCAGCCGGCCCACAAGCTGGCAATATCCCCGGCAAAATAGACCGAACCCTCCGGCTGAATCATTTGCCCGTACATGGCTGTAGTGGCATCACTGTCATCGGGCTCCCACGCAGGCCAGGCGCCCCAGCTGAACGGCACTGTGCGCCAGGCGAACGAAATCGGATGCTGCAGCTCTTTGCCGTAGCCCGGATGCACGTGTTCTGTACTTACGCGGGCGGCAGCTGCACGATCTTGCGGCGACATCATGTGCCATTGATGGCCAACCTCACCGTCGTTGTAGCTGGTGACAATCGTGCCGTATTTCTCAAAGAATCCGTTGCTTGGGTACCAGATCTGCTCGATGTCCCGCGTCGTGTACGTCACGCCACCAAATATTCCGAGATCCTCTTCCCACCAGCGTCGCGATTGCCACGCGGTCTTTACCGAGTTCTCGTAATGTTGGCCTTTGGCGATGGCTTGTTTCTTCTGTTCCGAAAAGTTGTTCTCGATATATTTGTAGCCAGCAAACGGAATTGTGGTAACGCAGTAGTCAGCCTTCAATGTCGCGCGCTCGCCGAGGTGGTCGAAGCCGAAACGGTGCGGAATATTCTGTTGCGGAGTATCGAAGACCGGCAAACTGCCAGGCTCTGTTTGTCGGTAGACAACCTCAACACCGTGGTCGCTGTTGATGATCTCGACAACAATGCAATTCGACTGAACAACCCCCACTGGCAAGCGATCCGTAAATGCGGTAACCAGCTTGTCCATACCGCCAACCGGCTGAAACATCGTCGCCTGATGACCGAATATCTCGTCTTCGTTGAACATCCAGCCCCAGAATTTTGCATCCAACAAGTCCCGAAAGGCCAGCGGCTTGCGCTGCTCACCAAAATCCAATCCCGCCGACGGCAGGCGTGCATACCCTGCACGAGTAGAGCCGGCATAGTCTCCGCTGGAAGTGAGGTCACCGAACTCCTGCAGAAACTCCAGCAGTGTCTCTTTATCGCCGTCGGTCAACTCGCGGTCCAGCGCGCCTTGATTGATGCACTTACTCAGCAGTTCGGAAATGTAGCCGCGAGTGTCGTAGTGCAATTGACGGTTTTCGATGGAACGGCCACCGAATGCTTTGTCGTCGTGATACAGCGCCGCACGATTGGTCGTAATCTGTACTTCAAGCGGCACGGAAAACTGACTGCAATAGTTGAGCACGCGCCAATGCTGCGATGAAATCCGCGACGGACCGGCGTTAAAATAGAGTCCCTCCTCCCATTCGCAGGCCTGGGTCACGCCGTTCAACTCCTGAACGACATCCCCCTTGCGTATCGTCCGGTTTCTGCCGCCAGAGCGATTGGAGGCTTCCAGAACGGTCACCTCATAGCCGGCGCGCAATAGCTCGAACGCCGTCGCCAGGCCGGATACACCTGCACCAAGAACAACTACTGACTTACCTCTTCCGGAGTCAGATTGAAGCTCGGGAAGCGATTGATTGCCACGTTCCGCCGGCAACATTCCCAACGCCTGCATGGAAATGAAAGCGGCACCAAACCCCATCTTGCCGACACGTTCAACAAACTGCCTGCGAGTTAATTTCATTCGGCCCTCTTCATTCTTTGACTAAACCCTGTATGCCGTAGGCCTCGATACCGCGTTCCAGCCAGCCTGATTGCGCCAGCGCTTGTAGAGCAGCATTGACGTCAGCCAGCCGCTCCGGAGTGACTGTCTTTTTGCTCATCTGCAGTCGGTACGTACCTGCATCGAATTTCATTCTGTGAAATTCAACCGCATTTGCTGCATCGAGTCGTGCAATCAGGGCTGCAGCGACGTTCACTTCGATCAAGAATCCGTCGATGGACTGTTCAAGTAAACGCTGGAGATTCTCTGCCTCAGTGACACGGTCTTTTATCTGCGCCGGATAGCGAGCAAACGCACTCTCAAGTGGCGCTGCATACATATCATCAACGGTCTTGCCAAATACCAGTCCGCTCGCCAACACCTCGTCAACTGTCGTACCCGGAAAATCAGCCACGGTACCGCTTCTAACAAGCAGACCAATGACTTCCTTACGATAGCTCTCGGAATACCAGGACCAGGCCGCTCGGTCGTTCTTGTAGCCCGTGCCGACCGTCACATCGGCGGCGCCGCTTTCCAGCGCCTCAAGAATCTTGCCCCACGCCATCTCTTCGAACGACACTGTACAACCAACTCTGGCAGCAACTTCAGTTACAACGTCGATATCGAATCCGAGCGGCAGATCGCTGCCCGCAGAATACGAGTACGGCTCATAGGGATCCCACGCGACTCGCCAATGGCAATCCCTTGCGGCACCCTCTATCGGCGGAGTGCACGCGGCAAGCATCAACGTTGTAACAAGTAGCAACGCAACAAGGGCAGCTTGCGCACGGGCCGCCGAGACAGTCCATGCAACGTTGGTCGCCGTGCTAGCCCGCATAGTGCTTGCGCCTCGCCGCGGTAAAGGCATCTTCCCCAAATACTGCCCAACGCATCGCATCCGCTCGAGCGGCGTTGAAGCTCTCGAAGACCTTCCGCGTCAATGCGTTTCGATCAGCGATCTCTGCAACCGCCTCGTCAGCGTACTTCGCGATTGATCTCATGACTTCTTCGTTGAAAGTTGTCGGCCGTACGCCGTGCTGTTCGTCGAGCACTGTCAGTGCCGCCGAATTCTGCACATTGAACTCGGTAAGTGACCGAATATACTCCGCGGTGGTGACCTCCTGCAGTAACGCCTGCAAGCGCTCGCCCAGACTGTCCCATATATCGAGGTTCACGCCCAATGCAAGCGAACCGCCGGGTTCGTGGAACCCCGGATAGTAGTAGTGTGACGCCACTTCGTGCATGCCGGCGGCAAGATCGTTCCAGGGACCAACCCACTCGGCAGCATCCAGAGAGCCGTCCTTGAGAGCGCCTCGAATTTCACCGCCCGCAAGGTTTACCGGGACTGCGCCCAGTTTTTGCAGGGCGGTACCACCAAGTCCCGGCATGCGTATTCTGAGCCCGTCAAAATCTTCAATTCGGCGTATCTCGCGATTGAACCAGCCGCCCATCTGTGCGCCCGTATTGGTGCACAGTAGCGGCTTGATATTGAATGGAGCCGAGAGTTCGTCCCACAACTCGTGACCTCCGCCGTGCAATAGCCAGCCCGCCAATTCCGTCGCCGTCATGCCGAAAGGAATAGCAGTGAAGAAGTTGTAGGCAGGTGATTTGGATTGCTGGTAGTAATCGGCCGAATGGTACAAATCCGCTTGGCCGCCGGCTACTGCGTCGAATACCTCGAACGGCCCCACCCGTTCACCAGCGGCAAACACCTTAACGATCAGCTCACCGCCGCTTGCCGCCTCAATACGCTTTGCGACGCGGTTCGCACTGGTCCCGAGCCCGGGAAAACCCGCTGGCCAGGAGGTGACCATGGTTAATGTACGCGGCGATGATTTCGCGAAAGCGCTCGAACTGACGCCGACCGCTCCCAGACCGCTGGTACTGAGAAATTGTCTTCTGTCCATACGTTCAACCCGACAGTGGCCAAGCCGGCATTATGGCTGTTGCGTTTCACCGAGTCCACCTTAATTGAACAAACATTCAGTCAAATTGGAAGCCTCCCTGTGACCAAATGCAAAGCCATAAAGCCCGTCCTGCAAGGGATTGGACGAAGAGCAGGCAAACCGGACTGATAGCGGAAAATTGCAGCACGAACGAGGCGCTCACCGGCATCGCCAGCAATTCATCACCGGAATGCACCTTACCGACAGGCGCATTCTTGCGACGGCAGGGCCAGACATGCCCCGCCATTGTGCACCTGATTGATCGGAAAGAATGCAATGAGAGAGGAACCGCCGGGCCGGTGAAAAGGGCCAGCGATGTAGCGACCAACGCAATCAGACGATGATCACGCACCGCCCCTGCAGATCAGTGTCGTTCGAACGATTAACGAACTGAATCGCCAGTCCGCTTTACGATGACCCCGGGCAATGCGCCTGTCAGTTTGCCTGTATCCAGTACCGCGGTGCCATTGACCAGTACGTACTCAATACCTTCCGCATACAGGTCTCGCTCCATTACAGTTGCGCGGTCCCGAATGCGGTCATAGTCGAAGACCACGATATCGGCTTTGTAGCCTTCCCGCAGATACCCCCTGTCACGCAAACCGATAATTTGCGCGGGCAAACCTGTTGAAGAACGAATCGCAAAAGGCAATGAAATTACCTTGCGATCCTTGGCGTAGTGGGCGATTTTTCGCACGAAGGCACCGTACATGCGCGGATGCGTCCCCGGCCGCCCTTCCAGCCCCGCCACGTCGATGATGCCCGCATCCGACGAAGTGGCCGTGTACTCCTGGCGCATGTAGTTGTGCACATCCATCTCGTGCATGGAATGGCCTCGCATCCAGAATCCACCCGGCACGTCTTCGTAGCCGCTTAGTGCAAAGTTAAGGATTGTATCCACGTACGACTCTTCACGAGCATCCGCGGCTTCCAGCAATGTCTTGCCGAGCAGTGCACGGTCCGGATGGTCGACGATTATGTGCCGATCAGGCCCGCCCTGATGATTCACTATCCACTCGATGTCCCGTTCGATCAGTTTGCGTGTGGCGGGATCGGCGAGGTTTGACCGCAGGTTAGGCCGGTGTTGATCCAAAACGCCGGACCGCCTGAGGCGTGGATCATCGTTGCCACCCGTTCGATCGAAGCCCGGCGGTGCGAAAGCCCACAGCGGCACCATGACCTGCGGGCCGCCGCCATTGGTTTCATATGCATACTGATCAAAATAGACTGCGAGCCCTTCGTCACGCGCAGCATCAGCCAAAGCGATGTCGTGCGACGAGCGCCCCCAGGACGCGCGACCACGCGCTTTGACATGACTCGCTACAACCCGCACACCCGTTTCACGTGCGATGTTGATAGTCTCTTCCAGCGCCTGCAGCCCGTCGATCGGCCAGCCATCGACAATGCTCGGCAATTGCCACATCGGCATCGTCGGTTCACTGCGCTGATGGGCGATATAAAACCCGTCGTACCGGGGCAGAACAGACGCAAGCTCAAGTACTTCCTGCTCGGAGCTGAAGCGTGCCGGCCGATACTCGAGACCTGCGCCCAAACCCCATGCGCCCGCATCCATGCCGTCCCGGAGCAGAGCTTTCATCGCCGCCACTTCCCGCTCAGTGGCCTCTCTCTCGTAGTCATCGCCCATGACTTGCAGACGGATAGTACTGTGGCCAACCATGGGCACCATGTTCATCGCGATGCCCAAGCGCTCGTAGGCGGCGAATTCCGCAGTCAATGGCCAGAGCCGGTTCCGTCCGTCAGCAGCGCCAACCACCGTGGTCAATCCCTGGCTGACGAGATTGTGCGCGCGCCGGCCTTCTATCTCGTCCGATATCAAGCCACTGTCGGCATGCGAGTGCAGGTCGATAAAACCGGGTGCAACGTACAGGCCCTCGGCATCGATGACACGCTTTGCTGATGCACCTGAAAGATCGCCGATCCTGACTATCTGATCGCCGCGAATGCCAATGTCCGACGGGAAATCCACGTTGCCAGTCCCATCCAGAATACGACCATTGGCAATGATCAGATCAAAACCGGGCGATTGGGCAAAGGCAGATCCCGGTGCCAAGACAGTGCACAGAATCAGTGACGCCCAATGGCGAACCCACCCAGTCAGACATTGTTTAGCAAACATTTGTCTCTCCCGCTCGAAATCCGGTATCGACTCTCAACGCCTGTGGCAAATCACTCTCAGCACTTGCTGGACTCCTGACCACCGAACCCGGGCACTCGGCGCAGGCTTACGTACAGACACGGTTATGTCGGGCATGCCTTGCTGCCGTAATGCCGACAGCAAGGCGGACCGCCCTTTGTACGCCGCTAGAAGTTCACCCTTAGACCAAATTTGAACACTGTGCCGAGCAAATCGTACAGCGCCGGATTGGCCGCAATCAGCTGATGGCTCACACCGCTCGGGCCGTTGTGAATAGTCGCGGGATCGTCATTGAGGAGATTGCGAATGACGAAGTACGCCTCGGCATCTGCGTCACCCAGGTCGAAGCGGTAAGCGGAATAAAGATCAAAATACAACGCGCCGTCTATGTCGTTGGTATTGACCGTTCGATTGATGCTGGTGGAGACAGGACAGCCGCTGGTGCAAACAATGGCATTGTTGTCGTAAACGCCGTCACTGAAGCCGCGCGCGGTCAACGACGCTGTGAACGCATCCCGATTGAACATCGCCGTGGTTCTGAACACCCAATCCGGAGGGCTGGTTCCGGCAATCTGGCCGACACTGTTGGTCGGTTCGGTGATGCCATCGTCCGAGGTTTCTTTGATGTAGTGAGTTGCAATACCGCTGAACGACAAATCGCCACCCCACATATCGATCTGACCATAGTTCGCTGCCAGATCAACACCTTGCGCCTTCACTATCACGTAGTTGAACGGATTACGGCGAACCTCGGTGATCACTTCCGTTCCCAGCGGCCCTATGCCTCTTGTTATCGCATCACAGAAGTTTTGATTACCCTCGAAACAGCGGTTCACAATGCTCTGCACACCAACTGAACCGATGGCATCGGAGATTTCGATATCGTAATAGTCGGCGGACATTCTTAGCTTCGGCAGGAACGAAGGCTCCAGAACCACACCAAAACCAAATGTGTCAGCTTCCTCTGGTTTCAGGTCCGGGTTACCGGAAATGATGCCGAGAAACTGAACAGTTTCATTGTTGTTAAACGGATCCGAAACAGAATTCGTTTGCGCCCCACCCCCTTCGAACAGTTCGCCAAGGCCCGGGGCACGAATATCACGAGACAATGTGGTGCGGAAACGAATGTCATCAACCGGACTGAACGTAACGCCCGCTTTCCACGTCGTCACATTGCCCGATGTGCTGTAGTCCGTTGCCCGCACGGCACCATTGAACTCCAGGCGGTTTTCGATGATCGGCACTATCGTCTCGAAATACGCCTCATTCACGGTGTACTTACCGAACATCGGCTTGTAGTTACCGTTGAACCAGCCTGCATTCGCAGAAATGGAGTCCGCAACACCGCTGATCTCTTCGCTTCTGTGCTCAAAACCAAATGCCAAGGAAACATCACCGGCCGGCACTGAAAACGGTGCACCCTGAACAGAAATCGCATAGACCTTCTGAGTCAGCTTCTGCTCTCGCTTCGGTCCATACAGCACGCCTTCTGTGCCGGTGCCCCGGTAGAGGTAGTCGACGGTCGCTTGCGAATTGACGCCGACACCCATCGGGTTGTACGGCTTGCATCCGTTGTTCGGGTCCGTCAACGTCGAACGACAGACAATCTGGCCGGTTGCCGGATCAAATACGGCGTCCAGTGCCATGGCGAAATGGTCCCGGTTCGTCGTCCTGGCGAATTCAGTCGTGTTGGTCACACCGTGCTGAGCGTATAAGTCATAACTCCAGTTTGAGCCCGCCATGTCAAACGAGCCAGCCAAACCTGCACTGTAACGTTCCGCACCACGATTGTTGCTGCTTTCAATCGGATTGAGATCGCCGTTCATGCTACCGAGGCGGAACTCCGTGATCCCAAGGGTTGCCATCTGCGTTGCTACCGTCTCCGGGATGAACGCGTTGTCCGCCTGAATACTGATATTGGCAACATTGAACTGCGAACAACACCAGCCGCGGGCATCATATTCGGAGTTGCTGTACTCAAGGTAACCTTCAACGTTGTCGTTGAACTGGTACGAAAAGCGGGTGAACAAACTTTGTCTCTTCTCCATTGGCGTCAGCGTGACTTTGTCGTTAGCTTGTGCGTCCGCCCAATCACCACCTTGCATCCACGGATCCCGAAGCACAGACCCGAACTGGAACTGGTAAGGCATCCCGCCCGGACCGAACGCGGTACCGCGTAACGCCGTGTTCGTAATGATGCCGTTGCCCAATGCGGTACTGAGGCCAACCTGAGACAAGCGCAAAATCTCTGGTTGACCACCCGTGGGCGTGTAGTCCGGATTAAACATCGAGAAGTTGCCACCGTTATTCCAGGACCGTGGCACACCAAAAATTCCTTCTCTGTCAGCCAAATCAACGCTGGCAATAAAGTGACCGCGACCATCGAACAACTCGGTACCCGCAGTCAGTGTTGCGCGCAAGGTATCGTCGTCTCCATAGGTTGTCATACCACCTGAGAGATCAGCCTTGATACCCACGTAATCGGTATCCATGATGAAGTTGATGACGCCAGACACCGCGTCCGAGCCGTAGACAGCCGAAGCACCACCGGTTACCACCTCCACACGTTCAATCAATGACTGAGGGACGGTATTGATATCGACAACACCATCGTTGCTCGCGCCGGGCAAACGCCGACCATTCAACAGCACCAGCGTTCTCGACTGACCCAGACTGCGCAGGTTTATACCATTGATACCAGCGCGGCCCGATGAAATCTGGAGATTCGCCGTGTTCGGCGTCATGCTGCCGACAACTGAAGGCAGTTGATTGACGATGTCGGCAACATTCTGTGGTGCGTCTGCCTCCATCTGTTCCGCACCCAGCACCGTAACCGGCGTAGGCGTATCGTAGCCAGATCTGGCCAGTCGTGTACCCGTAACGACGATGTTTTCCAGAGCTGCTTCCTCAGCGTCTTGCGACTCTTGCGCGCCGATACTTGTGCTGACTATGGCCGCCAGCACTACAATCAGTCTTGCGTCACGATTCTTGAATTTCATGTCTTCCCCGTTAAGTTCCGAGAGGTATCCCGGAACAAGCTGTCAACCCCCCAAACCCTGATAGCACGCTGCATTGCCGTGCTGATAAAATCTGTTCCGCTCGTTCGACGACGGCCTTTCTGTTCCGCCTTCAACATGCCGCTTACATCGTGCGCGCGTTACTATCAGTCCTGTGACCATCACGCGATCAACGCCAGCCGCGTCAATACTTTATTGGCACGCTGCACGCGTTTCTGGCACTGCAATTTGATTGCTCGTTCTCGCCGTAAGCCGCCGTACCACAAAGCTTGCACCGCATAAGGGCACGTCAAGCTGCACGGCTAACGGGTAGACGAACGGCATTGTTTTATCCGCCAATCTTTTTTTTGGCCGCAGCGACAGGGGTGGAAGACGCTCGTGTACTCGGCCCGCTTCATCGCGGCAGACCTGTGGAGAGGCGCAAGCATATCCAGTAACCGGCTCAACGCTCCTGAAGCAGAATCCGGAAAAGTCGTGGAATGGGCAAAACTATGCGGCAGGTCGTTTGTGTTGGCAGGCTATATCAAGATAAGCGCGAAAGCCTTGTCGGGCGACTTCTACGACCCTTCGAAAGAAGTTGGTCGTGATCTATTGAACTCAGAGACGTTTAAGCAAGTTGCTGGACAGTTATCAGTCTGCCTTCAGCCCTGTCACGCTGTTGTTTTCATCGTCTGAATCGAACAATCCCTGAGGATACCTCGAGAGCACACTCATCCTGTCCCAAAGGCAAGCCAGCTCCAGCAAAACCGTCCGATTCTTACCGTCGACCGCCAGCCATTCTCGCAGGCTACAGAAATCGGCAGCTGAAAGGCCTTTGTCCAGTCTTGCGATCCAGGCACTCGCTTCTTCGTAGCACTGCGCAGTTCGCATAACCTCATCGTTCTTACTCAAGTAAGGCCCCCAATTCACCGGGCGGAGTACTGCCCTGTCCCTCGTGATCGGCAAGTTCCTTGCACGGACACCGCGATCACAGGTTTCATTCCAAGGCACTGGGCTTGCTGATCACAACTCATCGCCAGTTCAGAGCTTGCGCACGGCATTCCAACTTCTTTGCCAGTTGTAGACGACAATCATGACGCTCAACTCGTACCAATCTGAATCTCTGATTGTTGTGGTTCTGCAATGGTCAGGTTTGCCATCGTACGCCTCGGCAGCCCGAAAACCTGACCGCCATAACACGATCAGTCCAGCAATGACTTGGTTTCGACATCAAGGTCTGCAAGCCGAGTCGCATCAACCCGCTTCCCAAACAGTTTCTTACCCGCCATAAATTCCCGCGGTTCATTAATTGCATCGACCGCGACAACGGTGTCATCCCGAAGATGAAAAATCGCGAACTTGTGTCCGGCCATATCGCCGCGCAGGATCTGGCGATCACCATCAGCCGAGAAGCCGACCATTTGCAACTTCACATCGTATTGATCGCTCCAGAACCACGGCACGGAGTCATGGATATCGTCACCGCCAAGCATGTTGGTTGCGGCGACCCGGGCCTGGTCCATGGCATTCGGCACAGACTCGAGCCGCAATCGTCGGCCCAATTGGGGATTCGGGTGGTTGGTGCAATCACCCGCGGCGTAGATGTCGGGGCTTGAGGTGCGGCACCGTTCATCAACGACGATTCCATTGTCGCAGGCCAGGCCCGCCTGCTCTGCCAACTCAACGTTGGGCACCACGCCGACACCAATGATTACGAGGTCAGTCTTGATCGTATCGTTGCCACACTGCACTTCCCGAACACCGGTGTCGCCAGCGAATCCAGTGACCTGGCAGTTCGTGCGTATCTCAACGCCATGACTCTTGTGCATGTCAGCGTAAAAACGGCTCAATTCCGGCGAAGCAACACGCTGCAACACCCGATCGCCGGCTTCCAGCACACAAACCTTTTTACCTGCCGCGATCGCAACGGCCGCGACTTCAAGCCCAATGTATCCACCACCAACAACACAGACCCTGTTGGCTGTCACCATCTCGGAGCGAATTCGATCGACATCAGCCACTGTCCGCAGGTAATGAATACCAGCCAGATCGGAACCTGGCGCCTGCAAGATGCGGGGTCGTGCGCCGGTACACAGCAACAGATGATCGTAGGCACACTGTTCCTGGCCGATCCTCAGCGTTTTCTTTGCCGCATCGATCTCGTCGACATGAGCATTGGTGCGAACTTCAATGGCCTGCTTTTCATAGAACGCAGCTTGACGTACGTACAAGTGTTGCAGTTCGTCTTTACCGGACAAATAGCCCTTCGACAATGGCGGGCGCTGATACGGAATGTACGGCTCGTCGGCCACGATCAGTAGCCGACCGTCATGACCTTTTTGCCGCAGACTGGCCGCTGCCTGCCCGGCAGCATGGCCTCCACCAACGATGACGATAGTTGTCATAGACTCAATTCCTTGCCGGAAAGAGGACGTATTGCGCTACGCCAGTTGCTTGTCCATCTCGCTCTCTATGGCCGAGCGGATGGATGACTCCATGAAGCTCAACGCGAGACCCAATTGCAAATCCAGATTAACGCGGTCATCGCCAACGGACAAAGCCCCACTCAGACCTCGACCGGATACCCGGAGCTGATCCCCTTCCCAACGGGACTCGAGATCGAACTGCCCCTTAAGACTCGTGGCCAGACGCTCCACGCGCTTACGCGCCTCGTCACGACCGAGAGTGTGTTCCCGTTCTATCCGCATCTGCCTTTCTGTCCTTTTGCTGTCAGGCAAGCCATTCACCTGACTCTGGGGTGAAATTGTACCTGCGTGTTTGCTCGCTTGCGTCGTTTTAGCGATTTCTGTAGTCGCCGGATCTCAACAGGCGACCCGGTCGTGCGCCGGTCATCGAACCCCTTTCCAGAACCGCGGTTCCTGCGACAAACACGTAATGCATTCCTTCCGCATACTGATGTGGCTCGGCGAACGTGGAGTGATCGATGACCGTCGCAGGATCGAACACGACGATATCCGCAATCGCGTCGACACTGATACGGCCGCGATCATCGAGCCCCAGCCGATCGGCGGGCAAGCGGGTCATCTTGTGCACGGCAGTATGCAAAGGCAACACACCTTGTTCACGCACGTAATGCCCCAGCACTCGTGCGAAACTGCCGTAATTTCGTGGGTGAGGCACTCGCTCGGATGGATCCTCAACCCCGCCGTCCGATGCAATCATTGTCCGTGGGTGGCGCATGATATTGCGCACATCCGCTTCATCAATTGCATGAAAAACCGCGCTGCAATTGCCCGCCACTACGAGTTCCATCAGCAACTCAGCTGCGGCATCTTTCGCTACCGCGATCTCGCGGCTTTGCAGAATCTGTGACAAATTCAAGCCATTGAGTGAGCGGTCGAACGAGCAATTGGCAAGGACCACGTTTGCCGGATCGTTGCCGCCGCGATCAACTTCGATGCGGTACACAATTTCCTTGCGCAGCTCTTCGTGTTGCGCAGGATCACGTATACGTTGCAGCAGGGCATCGCGGCCGCCGTCCAGGCTCCAGCCGGGGAACAGGATAGTCAGGCTGGTCGACGATGCCGTGTACGGGTACTGATCAATACTTACGTCTACTCCCCGCTCAACAGCCTCATCTACAAGCCGCAAAGTTTCTGTCGACTTACCCCACATCGGCGCGCCGACAATTTTGTGGTGGGTAATCTGGGTTGGCAGGCCGCCTTCCTCACCTATGCGTATCGTCTCGGCAACGCTCTTCAGTACATCGAGCCCTTCCTCCCGCATATGGCTGATGTAGATCCCGCCATAGTCCGCGGCTACTTTGGCAAGCTCAACTACTTCTTCCGTAGCGGCGAACCGGCCAGGTGCGTAAATCAAGCCAGATGAAAGACCGAACGCCCCCTCCTGCATCGCGGCAGCCACTTGTTGGCGCATTGCCTCCAGCTCCTGCGTGGTCGGGACACGATCATCTTCACCGACGACCAATGCCCGAACAGAACCGTGACCGACGAAGGTGCCGAAGTTGACCGATGCGGGTTGTTCGCGCAGCGCGTCGAACGTTGCCGTGATCGGCAGCGGCGAACTGCCATCCGGCCCGCCGATGGCGGTCGTGACGCCCTGCCGAATCAGATTTTCCGCATCGGGCCAGCGAAATATGCCGTCATTGGCGTTGCCACGCACCGCATGGCTGTGGATATCGATGAAACCCGGCGCAACAGCCAGGCCACCGAGATCGATACGCTGTAGTGCAGCTCGCTCGCGAAGATCACCGATGGCAACGATGCGATCACCCACTATGCCGACATCAGCCAGGACTGGTTCGCTGTCGTCGCCAGTGAACACAAGCCCACCGGCCAGCACCGTATCAAGGGTTGGCGCTATCGCAGGCGCGGGCTCCTGGCTGCAGGCGACCAATGCACACACGCAGAGAGTGGCCAGGCCAAGCACTGCCCGTCGGCCCCGGATCCAGCAACTCGCGGCGTAAGTCACTGACCGAGCTCCGTCGGGTACGCCGGCGCCACATCCGGTATCGGATCCCGGAAGTCGTCCAACTGCCGCAAGATTTCATCAATCGCATGCGCCAGCTGCGTATCGCGTCCGCGATTGTTCTCGATCGGGTCCTGTGCGACTTCGATATCGGGTGCCACGCCCTGGTTCTCGACACTCCAGCGATGATCAGCATCGTAGAAACGGAAATACGGCACAACTGTCGAACCTCCGTCCATCAGGCCGGGGTTCGTGGAAATGCCGATCAATCCACCCCGGGTTCGGGTACCGATCAATTTACCGATCCCCAGCTGGCGAAACGAATACGGCAAGAAGTCGCCGCCCGACCCCGCATTTTGATCAATGAGCATGACCTTAGGGCCATGTACGGCACCGGCCGGCGTATTGCATACCAGCCCATCGCGGTCTTTCCAGCCAGCCAAGTGCTGTCGACTGAGCACATCGGTGATGTAGTTTGCGGCCTGACCGCCACCGTTCGCACGCTCGTCGATAATCATGGCGTCTTAATCGAGCTGGGCAAAAACAGCCGGTTGAAATAAGCGGAGCCCGTTGTTGCCTGATTGTAGTGATAGACATTGAACTGCCCTTGATCCCGGTCAGACAACAAATGCCGTTCCTCACCGAGCCATATCGAATTGAATTTGGTCCCGTTCGCACCGTCCACGGTGGTTACGGTGTCACGGGCCAAATCCATGATCTGGATCGCGGGCGTGGTGCCACCACGGTAACCCTTCCAGCCGGAGCTGCCGCGGAAAAGACCGCTGTAGCCGGAGCCGTACTCTATCTTCGTGCCATCCGGGGAGAAGACAGGCCCGTATTCACTGGCCGGATCAGAGGTAAGTCGTCGCGGTTGCGAGCCATCGCGCTGACTGACCCAAATATCCCCCGCGTAAACAAACGCAAGCTGCGTTGCGGAAATGTCCGGGTCTTCAAGCAGTAACGTCTGCTGCGCCATAGCAAATCCGGGAAACACGCAAGCCAATACGCATACGACAACGATCTGATTCCTCATGTAGTCACCTTGATCACGACCGGTACCATTGATGGTGGTCCGTCGATTGTTATTTTGCAGTTAGCGCGAGTATAAGGCCCGATTATGGTGGGGCAAATGCAGCGGCACCGCTGCCGCGGAGACACGGCGCGAATACACCGCCAACCGACAAGTAGCGCATAGTCCGCACCGGTACTCAAATGCCGTGGATTGCCGATGGCCGCGGCTCGCGGCACTGGCATCGGACACCATGCAGTGAATTGCAATCGTTGCTCAGGGCGTGCCGACGACTTTTCCCGGGTTCAGCAAATTGCGCGGATCAAGCGTGCGTTTCAGGGCGCGCATCGTCGCGATTTCATTGCTGGATCGCGACAACGGCAGCCAACCACGCTTTTCGAGACCGATGCCGTGTTCCGCCGAAATCGCGCCTGAGTACGGTTTAAGCAAGTGATAAACATGGTGCTCTACGACGTCACGCTCACTCGCACTGTACTCACCCACCACTGAAATATGCAGATTGTTGTCGCCCAAGTGTCCGAATGCCACGACGTGCGCAGTTGGCAGCGCATTGCCTAACTCCCTGGTCAGCGATTCGACGTAATTACCCACGTCAGAAATGCGCAGACTGATATCAAAGTTCTGCGCGCCGCTCACGATCCATTCCACATCGTGACGCACCGCCCACATCGCCTCCCGTTCCTGACCGGATTTCGCCAGCACCCCGTCACTGACGCTGCCGCTGGTGAACAAAGCCTCCATCGTTGCGGCAAAAACATCGTCATCAAAATCCGGGTTACTGCCCATGGCCTCGATCAGAACGTAGCAATACTGCCCTGGTGCAATCATTGCCGCTTGTTGCCCTTTAGGCTGGACGACGTGCTCGTAAAAACTGTTCCACATGACTTCGAAACCGCACAGCGCCGAGCCAAGCCGTGCGCGTACTTCGTTCAACACACGGACCGTATCGTCGTAGCTGTTGCAGGCCAACAATGCGACATTGTGGGATTGTGGTTTGTTGGCCAGACGCATGACCACACGCGTGACGACGCCAAGTACGCCTTCTGTACCAATAAACAAGTGCTTGAGATCAAAGCCGGAATTGTTCTTGATGTACCGATTCATCGATGACAAGACGGTACCGTCTGCCAATACAGCCTCGATGCCCAGTACAGAGTCGCGCGTCATACCGTAGCGAATTACTTTGCTGCCGCCCGCATTGGTTGACACGTTCCCGCCCAGAGTGCAGTTGTCGCGCGCCCCGATATCAACCGGATAGATCAGGCCTTCGGCATCGGCCGCTTCCTGTGCGTTTCGCAGGATCAGTCCCGCCTGGGCCGTCATGGTGAGCGCCGTAGTATCGATTTCTTCGATGGCATTCATCCGGGCCAGGTCGAGAACCAGGTCTTCAGGTGTTGTAGCGCAGCCCTGCACAAGGTTGGTCACCCCGCCATAGGTAACGACCGATTGGCGTGCGCTGTAGCAAGCCGCCAAAACATCAGCAACTTCGCCTGTACTGGCCGGCAGTACAACGGTATGCGCCAGACACGGCTGGTGCGTATTCCAGGCGGGCGGTCGGGCGCGCACGACCTCACCCGGCAGCAGGTTTTCTGCACCGACGATGCCCGCGAGCTTGTTGCGCAGATCCTGGTCCATCATGCCGGCAATCCACTGTGCATAGCCGCCGTACGCGGCGCCGCCGAGCCGCTGAAGCTGGCGGAAACCCGCTCTGCCTGCCCGGTCAATCGCTGTCGTGCCGCGCTCTGGCGGCCTGTCGTCCTCATCCCTGGTGCCTCTCCTGTAAACCTGCAGCCCCGCCGCCGTCCGGGCCCATGCTATAGCGAGCGGCTTTGCGTGACCACGTTTCCGGGAAAATCATCGCCCGCGATGAAACCGGCGTGGGTATTGCGATATGATCCGCGGCTCAGACACTGGAGGTCATTCATGCGCGAAATGCTGCAATTCTATATCGACGGACAATGGGTTGATCCTGTCATCCCATCGACCCTTGACGTAATTAACCCTGCGACCGAAGAAGTTTGCGGTCGAATCAGCATGGGCAGCGAGGCTGATGTCGACAAGGCCGTCCAGGCCGCTGTCGCGGCCAGCGCCGGGTTTGCGGCGAGCAGCCGGCAAGAACGGCTGGATTTGCTGCAATCCATTCTTGACGTCTTTGCCAAACGGCACGACGAGGTCGCGGAAGCGATCATGGAAGAAATGGGCGCGCCCTGGAAACTGGCCAAGTTCGCCCAGGCGGCGAGCGGCCCGCAGCATATCGGTGCCGCGCTGAAAGTCTTGCGTGACTTTCCTTTTGAAGAAATTCACGGCACAACGGCTGTAGTGAAAGAAGCCATTGGTCCCTGCGCATTGATTACGCCGTGGAACTGGCCAATAAACCAAATTGCCGTCAAAGTTGCCCCGGCGCTGGCTGCCGGCTGCACAATGGTCCTGAAACCCAGCGAAATCGCCCCGTTCGATGCCATCTTGTTCGCCGAGATTCTGCACGAAGCGGGCGTCCCCGCCGGTGTGTTCAACCTGATCAATGGCGACGGGCCCACTGTTGGAGCAAGCATGAGCAGCCACCCTGATATAGCGATGGTCTCGTTCACCGGCTCAACCCGCGCTGGCGTCGCCGTCGCTCAAAATGCGGCTCCGGGCGTCAAGCGTGTCTCACAAGAACTGGGCGGCAAGTCGGCGAACATCATCCTCGACGACGCTGATTTCGAACGGGCGGTGAACGGCGGAGTCAGCGCCTGTTTCGAGAACACCGGCCAATCCTGCAATGCCCCGACCCGCATGCTGGTGCCGCGCAGCCGTCTGGACGACGTCAACCGCATTGCAGCGGCCAGAGCAGCTGGCGTTGTCGTCGGCGACCCTCGCGAGAAAGGCGTGCACATGGGGCCGGTCGTTTCCGCGGTCCAGTGGCAGAAAATCCAGGACCTGATCCAGGCAGGCATTGACGAAGGCGCCACCCTGTTGAGCGGCGGAACCGGCCGACCCGACCATTTGGAGCGCGGCTATTATGTCAAGCCGACAATTTTCACTGACGTCAGCAACGACATGACCGTGGCCCGCGAAGAGATCTTCGGCCCCGTCCTGTGCATCATCCCGTATGACGACGAAGCCGAGGCAATCCGGATTGCCAACGATACGCCTTACGGCCTGTCCGGGTACGTAAGTTCCAGCAACCTTGACTGGGCACGCAAGGTCGCCGCACAACTGCGTACCGGCATGGTCCACATCAACGGTGCATCGCTGGATGCGTTTGCTCCGTTTGGCGGCTTCAAGCACTCCGGCAACGGGCGCGAATGGGGCGCACACGGCTTCGACGAATTCCTTGAAGTGAAGTCCGTGTTCGGCTTTGAGGCCAAGAAGGCCAGTTAAGCCCGCAATTACTGTAAATCCACCGGCATGGCCGCAAGTAAATGAAACTCGCTGGCCCATGCCGGGTCTTTTATCAAGCCTACAAAACGAGCATCTGATTCATGATCCCACGCTACAAGATTGCCGCCCTGATCAGCATCGTCACGCTGACACTCGCTGGCTGCGCCGAGAGCGCTCGCGAAAACGCTACCGGTAAAGCGGTAATCCGCGCTGTGAATGCTATCGTTGATGCGCCGGCCGTGGTCTTCAAAATTGAAGAACGCAGCCTGGGTTCGCTGGAATTTGGCGATGTCACGCCGATTCAGAACTACGATGACCTTGCCTACAATTTCAACTACGACATAACCGACATCGGGGCCACGAGCAGTCGCCGGCTCGCCAGTCAGTTTCTCGACGTAGTTGCCGACACGAACTACCTGTTCGTACTCAGCGGCAGCATCAGTAATCCGCAGATCACGCTGTGGACTGACGACGAACGACAGTGGGAAGGCACCGAAACCGTCTTCGAAATGGGCTTCATGCACCTCGCCAGCAACCTCGGTGCGTTGGATGTTTATTTCGCGGCTCCCGGTACCGCGCCAACGGCAGGCGCGGCAGTCGGTACGCTGGTTAACGGTGAGCGGCTCGATCCTGCTGAATACGCCGCCGGCAATTATGTTGTGACCCTGACCGAAGCCAATGATCCGCAAGCCATTGTTTATCAGTCCCCAAGCCGGACGCTGGCGGGTGCCTCAACCGACAGCATCCTGATTTTCGATCACAATCCGACCCGTAATTCCGACGTTCACGTGCGCCATCTTACGCAAGCCGGCACCGCCGCCGACCTCGTGGATGCCCGCGTCTCACCTACAGGCCAGTTTCTGCACGCTGCACCGGCGATCGGCAATGTCGATATCGCAGAGAATGACGACTTTGCCTCGCTGCTGCTTGCGGACCAGCCCTTTGGCAACCTGAGTGGCGAGATCACCCTGAGCGCCGGTACCAATGATTACACATGGACTGATGCCGGCAACATGGGCGCGATCCTGGTTGAAAGCGAAGAAGTCATTGCGGCCGATTACAAGCGGACCCTGGTCCTGGCCGGGCCCGCGGCCGACCACACAATCCTTAATGTACAGAGCATCCGCCGACCGTTCTCGACAAGTGCTCGCCTTAACATTATTAATGCGGCCGACAATGCGGAGACGGTGGACATTTATTTTCTGCCGGACGGTGATTCGATTGCTGATTTCACACCAATTTCCTCCGGCATACCGTTCACCTTCTCGACAGGCATGACACCGGTCATTGCTGGCGACTACGAGATAACGATTACCGTTGCCGGTTCACAAACGGTACTGGCCGGTCCTTTGGATATTTCGCTCGCGAACAGGGACGTCGTCGAAGTGTATGTCATGGATACGGCGGACCCGAATGCGATGAGCCTGATGGTCAATCGGGTCAACCCGTAACGGGCTGCGTCAGGACGCGATAGCTGCGTCCACGTAGTCCGCGCGGTCATTCGCCGCACCCGATCGCAGCATGGATTTCACGTTGTACATGGCCTGATCAGCGACACTGACGAGTTGCCAAAGCTCGTTACCGTGTTTCGGCATCAGGGCAATACCGACACTCGCTTCACAATTGATCTCGCGTCCCTGGATGATGTAGGCCTCGGACGCCGTTTCAACAAGACGACTGGCAACGTGCTTCGCATCGTCCACGCCGACCCCGGGCAGAACGATAGCGAACTCGTCGCCACCGAGCCTTGCCAGAATATCTTCGGGACGAAGGCAATACTCGAGGCGATGACCGAAAGCTTTCAGTAGCGCATCACCGGCCTGATGGCCGAAACGATCATTGATGGATTTGAACTGATCCAGGTCGAGATACAAGACCGCAGCTGTTTCGTTCGCCGCAATACACGCGGCAGCATCCTTTTCAAAGCCTCGCCTGTTCAGCACACCGGTCAATGGATCGCGCAATGCATCCTGCAGAATCTTGTTCTCAGCGTATTTTCGCTGGGTGATATCAATCAACGTGACTGAAAAATCCCGACCAACGGGCTCACCAACAACGCGCAGCCAGGCTTCCTTGTCGTCCAGCTCGACCAGCGTTTCGTAACTTATGCTGGAAACACTCCGCACCTCGTCGCCGAACCGTTCCAGCAGCTTCTGCGGCTCCAGCAGCTCCAGCTTTTCCAGCGGCATCCCGACTATTGCGACACCGCCAGTACGCAGAAATCGTTCTGCCGCGCGGTTCGCAAACGTGCAGCGGAACTTGCGGTCAATGTCCCGATCGTCACGCGCGAAACGCAGTATCCCGTTCGACGAATTTTCGACCAGGGAGCGGATAAGGTGCTCACTGTCGGACAAGGCCCGTAAAGCGCGCTTTCTTTGCGTTACGTCACGACAAACCAATACCGTGCCCTGCTTCTGCCCGGATGGGCCCTTCAAGGGTGCGCTGTACACCTCATAATAGCGATCACGGCGCATGCGAACAGTTTGCGCCATGTCCGAGCCTGTCGCGTGTTCGGCCAACAGATTTGCTTCCGGCAAATCCTCCCAAAGATTGCGGCCGATCAAATCGGTCTCACTGGCCTCCAGCAACACTTGCGCTGGTTTGTTGGCACTGACGATGCACTGGTCATCATCCAGAACAATGATCGGATCCCGAATGTGGTCGAGCAACGTCTGGTACACGACGGGACTAAAGTCGTAGACCCGTAAATGCAAGCCCAGCCACCAGTAGACCGGCAACAACAGCGTTACGGTCAATGATGTAAACGGAAACTCATAAGGCCCAATATTCAGGTACGTGTTGCCAAAGCTGACGGCGAGCGGCAACACTGCACACAGCAGAAAGAGCTTCACTTTCTTCCGGTGAGCGAGCGCTATGTTCGGCAAACGGCTGCTCAGCGCGATAACAGAGTAGGCGAACAAGCCGTATCCAAACGGTGCGTGGACGCGATTGAACCAGGCCTTGTCCCTGGCGATCGTGAACTGCAGTCCGTCCGCCGTTGTCGCGTAAGTCCAGATCAACTCATGCAACGGGTTGGTTATCGCCAGCACTGTGGTGATAGCCGGAATGACACAAAGCAAGCCAATAAACCAAGCTGGCGGAGGCCCGATCGTGTACTCGCGGTACTGATAATAGATAGCGACGGGAATGAACCCGGCGCTGAAATACGTCAATGCTCGCCCTATTCCGTAAAGGTCCGGGTCTTGAGTATTCAAAGAGAACGCAGTGCCCAGAACCATCGTGCCGACCAGGAACAGGAAGTAGCTGATCGTATTGCTGCTCGAATCGCTCGCCGCCCGCTGTACCCGCATGGCCAGCCACAGGTACATGACCCCAGCGAACCCAAACGTCGTAGGCAATAGAGGTTGCAGAGTGTCTAACATGCAGACACTCCGGCGGATGAGAATAAAGTCGAGACGTACATACCGTAATAGTACGGAGCTACGACCATATATGATGCGACCTGTGCCGCATTCCCACGCGCTATTCTGCGCTGCGATTCACTGTCTGCGGGCTGCAGGCCTGGCCAGGCCTGCAAGACGGACGCCGGCTGAAACCGGCTCCACTTCCCGTTCCGGCCGTTCGGCCTGCACGGGCTCTCCCGAGCCACGCCGGGCGAAAGCACTGGCATCGCCTTTGCGGGGCATGGAATCTGCCCAGTCTAGAGCCCGCTACGGGTGTCCTCGATCAGCGTATCAACGACTGCACGCAGACATTCCTCCTGGTTCTTGCCGGCTGCGACTGCCGCGGCATGGACCTGGAGTTGCCGGTGCGCACTGGTTCCCCGCCGGACGATATCCCGGACCCTCGCCACTTCATCGGTGCAGCCAAGCGCATCCGCATCCTCCGCGGTCAACTCCAGAATCTCCTCAAGCAGATCGGAGTACGGCACCAGTTCACCCTTGGCGAAGTCGATCATGCCTTCATCGTAGCTGTAGCGGGTTGCCCGCCAACGGTTCTCCCGGATCAACATTGGCGTGTATTGGCGCCAACGTTGGTTGCCAATACGCAAGCGGTACAACATGCGTAACAGACATAACAGCAATGCGGCCAATGCAACGGCGTCGTCGAGACGCGTACACACATCCATGATGCGCGTTTCAAGAGTCGGATAGCGGCCACTCGGCCGAAGATCCCACCAGATTTTGGTTGAGTCTTCGATCATCCCTGCATTGATCAGAATGTCCACGTGCCGTTGATATTCGGCATAACTTTGAAACCGCTCGGGTAAGCCCGTTCGTGGCAACGCGTCAAATATCGTGAGGCGGTAACTTTTCAGTCCGGTATCGCGCCCTTCCCAAAACGGTGACGAGCACGACAGCGCGAGCAAGTGCGGCAGAAAATAGCTCATCTGGTTCATCAGATCGATGCGCAGATCGTTGGCACCAATACCGACGTGCACGTGCATGCCGCAGATCACCATGCGCCGTGCCGCACCAGCCATCTCGTTGGTCAGCGCTTCGTAGCGATCCTTTTCCGTGTGTTTCTGATCAGCCCAGCGACTGAACGGGTGTGTCGATGCAGCGATCGGCGCCAGGCCATGACGGTCTGCCACATCGATGATGACCCGTCGAAGTCGCGCGAGATCCTCGCGCGCTTCCTGCACGCTGCTACACACTTTCGTGCCAACTTCGATTTGCGAACGCAACAGTTCGGTCGTTACCTGGCTGCCACACTCGACCTCGCAGTCCCCCAAAAAGGAGTCCGGCGGATCAACGACCAGACCACGCGATTCCTTGTCGACGAGCAGGTATTCTTCTTCGACCCCGATCGTAAATTCCGGCTCTCGCTGAATCATCCCGCCCCCCCCCGTTTAAGATGCCCGCCGGGCAATGCGCCTAACGAACGGCCGCCGGCGTCCCGCTGATCTCGAGTTGTTCTGGCAGCTTTGCAAACAGCTCTTTCAACAAACCCGCAATACGCTCAACACCGTCCTCGTCACTGATCAGATCCTGACGTATCTCAATACCGGCGTGCGGCAAGCCGCGCGACTCGGCATGATGATCGATTGTAAAGTCCTGCGGGCCACGGCCGGAATAGGGTTCGTTGTCACCCACATTGATCCCGGCGCGCCGCAGCTCCGCAATGAGAACGTCGGGCACCCGTGGATCTTTGTCCCACAGGATGCCAATCTCCCAGGGTCGCTGCACGCCCTCCATGACCGGTGTGAAACTGTGCATCGCCAATATGATTGGAGCGCACCCTGCACTGTGCAAGCGATCCAGCTGCTGGCTGATCGCGGCATGATAGGGCCAGTAGATTGCGTCCGCCCGTGCCTGCCTGTCCGCCTGGTCAAGACCGCGGTTGCCATTGATGACGACGCCATCGCCAAACTCGAGGAATGCCTGTGCATCCAGTAACTTCCGGTTGCAGTCAACAACCAGGCGCGAATAGCCCGCCAACACGGCGGTCACGCCAAGTGCCTCGGCAAGGTGTTCCGTCGTGGCGCCAGCGCCGATGTCCCAGGCCAGATGGCTGCGCAATGCAACCGGGTCTAGGCCCAGATTGCCCAATGAAGATGGCATGTAACGACTGGCGTGATCGCACAGCAACAGGATCGGACTGGCCACGTCTTCGTTCAGGACACGGAATGGAGGCGGCTCGCCGGGAGCCAGCAATTGTATCTCCGGCATTGCGGCCGGCTTACTTTCGTTGCCCATTAATTGTCTGCGACGAGAAAAATTCCCGTCCAGTGTACAGGAGGAATCCGGGTACCGGAATCAGGCCATCAGGGGCGCCGCATGCGCTGTCGCCGACCACGGCGCAAAGGAATCGACCGAAGTGGGTCGCGCGATGTAATAGCCTTGTGCGTGGGAAACGCCCAGTTCGGCCAGTTTGTCCAGCACCGCGAGGTTCTCAACCCGCTCTGCGATGGTTTCTATACCCATCGCCTGGCCAACCTGGTTGATAGCCCTGACCATGCTTTCGTCGACACTGTTATCGACGACGTTGCGAATAAACTGGCCGTCAATTTTTATGTAGTCGACCGGCAAGTTCTTGAGATACGTGAAAGATGAAAGTCCACTGCCGAAATCATCCAGCGAGAACTTGCACCCCAGAGCTTTCAACGCCTGCATGAAATGCACAACGCGCGACAAATTGGAGATCGCGGCGGTTTCCGTAATCTCAAAACAGATCGCGCCTTTCGGCAGTTTGTGCTTCTTGAGTTCATCGACGACAAATTCAAGGAAACGGTCCTCGCTCAGCGAGGTCCCGGAGAGATTGATTGCCAGTGTGAACCGCGCCACATCATGATCGGAACTTCGGTCAGCAAGTTTTTCCAGTGATTGTTTTACAACCCAGCGATCCAGGGTCGACATCATGTTGTAACGTTCTGCGGCAGGAATGAACTGATCCGGCTGAACCAACTCGCCATTCTCGTCACGCATACGCAACAAGAGCTCGTAGTGACCAGGCGCACTATCATGCTGAGTGCCTATTGTAATAATCGGCTGATAGAAAAGCTCAAGTCGGTTGTCCTCAACCGCACTGGTAATGCGTGAGACCCATTTCATTTCTTCATGGCGGACAGACGCATCGCTGTCACGGTACAAGTGAGTTTGGTTGCGACCCATGTCCTTGGCTGTGTAGCACGCCACATCGGCGGAACTCATGACGCTGGCGACACTGGGGCTTTCCTGCGTGACAACCACAACGCCTATCGAGCAACGCACATTGGTGAACGCTTCTTGCCAGGTGAAACGGTGCTCTTCAATCGCAGACCGAATAGCCTCGGCCACATCCATTGCACGCTCTTCGTCACAACGCTCAAGAAGCACGCCAAATTCATCGCCACCCAGTCGCGCAAGAATATCCGTAGACCGGATGTTGGACTGGATGATCTCGGTTACCTGGGACAACAGCTCATCACCGGCGGTATGGCCAAACGTATCATTGACCACCTTGAACTGATCAAGATCCACATAGAGCACGCCGTGCGTGAGTTGACCGTTGCTGGCGGTACTCTCAAGCGCTGCCACCAGCTGGTTTTCGAATTCTCTGCGATTTATCAGCCCGGTGATCGCGTCATGTGACGCCTGGTAGGACAACTGGCGGAACAATCGCGTTTCGCGGCTGACATCGTGGAAGACCATGACCGCGCCGATTATATTGCCGATTCGGTCGCGAATCGGTGCGGCCGAATCCTGAATGGGAATCTCCACACCTTGCTTGGCGATCAACACGGAATTCTCAGCCAACGCTATGACCCGACCCTCTTTCAGACAACGGGTAACCGGATTCTCAACCGTTGAACGAGTATGTTCATTGATAATTGTCAGAATTTTCTCGATGGGCTGACCACGGGCTGAACGTATATCCCAGCCACTGAGGTCTTGTGCCACCGGGTTAATATAATCTATGCAACCCGCTGCATCGGTCGTAATAACGCCGTCGCCGATCGATTGCAGCGTTACCTGGGCACGCTCCTTCTCTTCAAACACGCGGGTTTCCGCGACTTTGCGATCTGTGATGTCAGTGATCGTACCTTCGTGAGCAACGATGACACCGTCCTTGTTGTAGACGGCACGCGAGTTCTCCAGCACCACAATTTCACGGCCGTCCTTGCGACGCAAACGGGCTTCAAAGTTCCTCACAAAACCTTGCGCCTCCAGCCTCGCAAAAACACGTTCACGATCAATGGGATTCACGTAGAGCTTGGTTGTGCGGCCAGCACCTTTTAGTTCTTCTGCGCTCTCGTAGCCGAGCATGTCGACCAGTGCAGGATTGACCGTGATGATTTCACCTTCCCGCGACGAGATGTAGACGCCATCGACAACATTTTCAAACAGGCCACGGTAGCGACTTTCACTGCTGCGCAACTTTTCTTCATCTATCTCGCGCTTGATGGCAATGCCGGCGAGTTTTGCCATGCGTCCGAGTTTATCCAGCTCATCCGTAGTAGGTTCTCGCGGCTCGTCAACATAGGCATCAAGCGTCCCGATTATGTGACCGGCGCTCGCGTACAACGGAAATGACCAACAGGCACGGATCTTGTGCTCTTCGGCGCTTGCGTGCAGGCCTTTCCATGCCAATTCCGTGCTGATGTTTCTGACGACGGTTTCGCGACTGCGATGCACGGCCAAACCACAGGCAATCGCGTTTTCAGCTACACGCGTATGGTCGAGCTGGACACGAAACGCGTCCGGAAGACTGGGTGCCTCCTCGACACTCAATGTGGATTGTGTGGAATCGAGCAGCATGACAGCCGTGCGCAAGCCGCTGCTAATTTTTTCCGTGCATCGACAGATCGACCGCATCGTGCGATCAAACGGCGTGCTCGCCGCAATCATTTCCAGAATTTTGTTCTGGGCGTACGAGAGTTCTTCATTGCGTTTACGTTCGGAGATATCAGTGATACTTACACGAACGAGCCGCTTGTCGCCCGACGGGAGGCGGCTGAAACGAACTTCGCAGGGAATTTCTTTGCCGTTCGCATCTTTGTGCAGCCATTCGAATGTCGGGTGCTCACCATTCAGAGCACGGTCAATGTAACCACGACGCACGCCGAAAGACGGCGTACCATCGGGCTGCATTTTCGGGCTGATTGCTTCAGGTCCCGCGCTCAACAAGCGGCGGCGCGACAAATTGAACAGCAGGCAAGCATTGTCATTCGCGTCGCTGAATCGATTCTTGTCTACATCCAGAACCAGGATGGCTTCAGGCGCATTCTCGACCAACGCACGATAACGTTCTTCATTGTCCCGCAGGATGCGTTCCGCGTCTCGTCGGTCTGTCACGTCACGCAAGCTGATCACGAAAATATCTTCGTCGACGCCACTTAGTTTGCTGGCATTGATCTCGGCGACAAACTGTCGGCCGGACCCGGATACAGCATCGACTTCACCGCTGTTGAATTCGATATGCGTGTCATCCAGATCGGACATGAACGGCTCGAGACTGCACGGGAGAGTCTTGCCTTCAACAAACGGCAGTATCCGGCCCAGTTCGGAGCCGATCAGATCTTCCTTCGCGAGATCAAAATAGCGGCTGCAAACTCGATTGCAGTTTCGAATGATTCCTGACGCACTAACCGACAGCAGCGCATCGGTAACACTGTCAAAAATAATTTCAATAGGTGTCGAGGCCGGCAATGACTGTGCAAGTGATCGACTAACCGTCGTCTGCATCTTGTCATAATGCTGGTTCAGTAACTCGACCAGGGTATTGAGATCCAGTTGCCCGGAATGCTCTTTGTTGTTGTCTGGTCGCTGCTCGTTGCTTTCCGTTTGCATCTGAGCGTCGGTTTCCCCGCAATCTTTATATGCGCTGTCCTTGACCGATCATTAGTGGTCGGAATCAAGGTTTGTCTTATGACCCACAGACCGCTATCCGTGGCTGATCTGTGGCAATGTGCCAAGCCAATCTAGACAAAGGAGAGAACAGCGACTGTGATGCGCCTCTCGAATCGGAAACAATACTGGGAATAAATTCCCGGAACGCTGCAGCCCTTATGGATAAAGGGCTGGCGGAGCATTTGGCAACAGATCTGAGCTGCCCAGCGGGTCTTTGGGGCTGGTTTGGACAGGCTGCATTAACATAATGAGCCGGTCTGCGGCAGGACCCACAGGCCAGTGGCTAATTTTCAACAGCCGGCATCGAGATGACGGTTTCGCCATCAGCTGTCTCGCGCAGCTCGCCATTGAGCACGGGGTCAGCAGCACCCTGTCCCACGGCGATGGGCACGGCCATCGTCTTCAGCATGCGGCCTGCCGACGTTTCCACCTCGGCCGTGACGTTCAAATACAAACGACCTTCACGCAGTGGGATGACCGTGACCTGGCGGGCGGCATAGCCCTCGTCCGCCGGCGCACTCAATTCAGTCGTTCTTGCTTGCGATTCAGGAAAGCGCATGCTTTCAACGTCATTGACGAAATAGCTGACCCGCACCGGCGCCTCGCTCAAAGATGTCGATACCCTTACTTCAATCGCCACCGGCTGACCAACGACCGGCGTGCCGAGCACCGTGTAGGCAATGGTAATGGGCGCGCCAGGCTTGCCGGGCGACCTGACCGGCAATTCATTGTTCACTTTGGCCGCTATTTCGGGTGACGCGGCTGCTTTCCGGGCGGATTCTTGATCGGCGCTGTTACAACCTGCGACAACAAGCGCTAGCAGCAGAGAGATACACATCAGTTTATTGGTCATTCAGTTCACCATTGACGCAGCAGCGACAGAATCAGGTTGTCGGCTGCACCGTAACATCAAAACAAACCCGATTGGGATAAGCGGCAACAGTCTGCTCGTCAGCGTATCGCCAGTCCGTCAGGTCCATGACGTAGTTGCCGACGGCCAGTACACCGAAGGATTCAAAGGCCTCGACATTGGCGGTTCCGCTAAAGCCCTGAGCAACGACCTGCCCGTTCAGAAACACTTCCGCGTCCGGATCGCTTTGGTCAGAGTCATTGGCCGGATCGTCGCTCGGCAGGCTGGCCAATGTCGCCGCATCAACCTCCAGGCGAAATGCATAGCGGGACGGCGCTGCCACCGAGAAACGCAGAAAACGGTGTTGCGACAGCTTGTTGCCATTCGATTGCGAGTTATCGTGTTCGTTGTTCACGCATATATTCAGTGGCACGCCGGTCGGGTTTATCTGCGTGTAGACCGGTAATGCATCCTGTGGCGTAGCACTGTTGGCATCGTTGGTTTCGCCATCGCCGTACACGCCACTGCCGTTGACATTGTGATAAGCAAGTAACTCGTCGACGAGTGCAGCGCTGGACGGTGATTCGTCTTTTAGTTCGGTCGTGAACGAGAAGATGCTGGTATGCGCTGATGTAACGGACTGGCGATTCACCATGGTGTCGTAGATCGGTGTGAAGCCTATGCTGCCACTGTCACCGCGGCCCACTTCCACGCTGTCGTCCCACAGGTCGAAAACCAGTTCCATGACCGAGAACTCGTTGAACCAGCCGCGACGGCTTTGCGAGGAATTTTCGATATTGATTGAAAAGCCGTTCGATTGTCCTGCTGCCGAGGTATCACAATACAAGGAGCTATTCAGCGCCATGCCGGACAACGCAGTCGCCCAGCCTTCGCCGAACGCCAGTCGCATGTCCAGGCGGTCACCCGGACCGTGCACCCCGCCGATGCTGTCGGACCGCGAAAATGCATCTTCGAAATAATGCCCCCATTCATGGACGATGACGTGACTGTCAAATTCCTCTGTGTCACTGTCAGCCGCGCCCAGCAGGAACATCTTGTTGTCCGAGCTGTAGTACGAGGTGCCTATACGACCGGCTGCAATATCTTCCATGGTTCCATCGCCACCATCGGGCACATTGTTGACACTCCAGAACACATCCAGGGGTTCGAAATTTGCCGTATTGTCCGCTTGCAGCACCAGCCGCATGGCATCGTAGATGCTGTCCAATACTGCAAACGGTGCCGCTGCCCGTATCCCGGAATATCTCACCCCGTTCCAGCCTGTGGTCGCCGTCAGGTTGCGCGTCTGGTCAGCGCTGCCGCTGCTAAAGTTGCCTGAATCCAGCGCGTAAACCGGGCGTTGTTCTAGCGGCACTGTTGTGTTTCTCGTATTGTCTCTTACTTCAACATCCCATGACGGCGTACCGCTACGCTTTAGCTCCGAACGTACACTCAGGAATACACTAATGCCGGCACTCACATTTAATGAATATCCTCCGTTGTCATCGGTCACCGTGCTACCCAGTACGGTGCTGGTCGAGGCGTCAATCACCTGCACCGTTGCTCCGCGAATCGGGCGGGTTTCTGTGGCAGTGTAATTCAGCCCGATGCACCCTGGGTTGGTAGGCACATACTCAAAATTCATGGTGCCGGAAATAGTGACTACAGAACTCGCCGACGGCGACGCACTGCCACCACCGCCGCAGGCGGCAAGGATCAGGCAATACACTGCGGCTGACAGGGCCCGACCTGCCCTCCATTTGCAAAACGTACTGGTCATTATCGCGCGGGCCCTTGTTGGTAGTTGTGCAACGGAGTTCAAAACGGTACCGCTGATCAGGATACTATAGGCAGCACTTCCGCCTATAGCGCCAATCAACGCTCGGTGGCCGATCAGGACAGGTTTTAGTGCTTTAGTGCGACTCAGGTCCTGCCAATAAATTCAGTATTGTTAGAATTTCTACTTGGAAATAGTTCCTGGTTCACAGTTCAAAACTTCATTTCAGGGTGAACTGTAGCCAACCCACAACCAGTGCACAGCAGGAAACAGCGCATGAGCCACAAGAGCATACTCGTGACTGGCGGAGCCGGTTACATCGGCAGCCACGTCGTTCGCCAACTCGGTGAACAGGGTGAAGACATCATTGTTCTGGATAATTTGTCGACCGGCTTCAAGGAAGCGGTGACCAGCGGCAAGTTGATCATTGGCGATACCGGGGATGACGCGCTGCTTGAAAAAGTGTTTGCCAAAAACGACATTGACACAGTGATGCATTTTGCCGCACACACTGTTGTGCCTGAGTCGGTCAGCGATCCGCTGAAATATTATCGCAACAATACTGCCAGCAGCCGCACCCTGCTTGAGCACGCGCACAAGGCCGGCGTCAAACACGTGGTGTTCTCCTCGACGGCGGCGGTCTACGGCGTCCCGGAGACGGGCAAGGCATCTGAAACGACCCCGACCCGACCGATCAATCCGTACGGCACGTCGAAACTGATGACCGAATGGATGCTGCGGGATCTCTCACAAGCGGGCGGCCCCAGCTATGTTGCCCTGCGTTATTTCAACGTTGCGGGTTGCGAACCCGGCGGCAGAATCGGCCAGTCAACGCCGAAAGCCACTTTGCTGGTCAAGGTAGCCTGCGAAGCGGCCGTTGGTCGCCGACCCCAGGTATACGTTTACGGTACTGATTATCCGACGCCCGATGGCACAGGGCTGCGGGATTACATTCACGTCGAAGACCTGGCCTCAGCCCATGTCGATTCACTGACCTACCTGCGCAATGGTGGCAAACCGGCCACCTTGAACTGCGGCTACGGCCACGGCTATAGCGTGCGCGAGGTGCTGGAGGCCGTTGCGCGGGTCAACGGCAAACCGCTCAATATTGTCGAAGAAGCCCGTCGTCTGGGCGACCCTCCTGAGCTGGTTGCCGAAGTTGCCAAGATTCACAAGGTTCTGGGTTGGCAGCCCAAATACGACGATCTCGATACCATCGTGCGCACCAGCCTGGCATGGGAACGCAAGATTGCCGCTGGCGACAAGTCCGCCTATTGGGCTGCCTAAGGTGCATGGCCGGCCCTCAGCGGCTGAGGTTCCGGCCAGACGCATCCCGTAACGACAGGCCAGGTCCGGTTGCGTGGCTGCATTTCTCGCTGACAGGCCCTAAACTCCGCCAATGAAATTTCGTCGCCCTCGTTCGCTCAATGGCCTGATCCTGGTGGGATTCGGGCTGGTAGCGGCACCTCTCCTGCTGGCAATCATCTGGGCCCTCTTCAGCCTGGACCGGCTTGCCGAGCAAAGTGAACAACTCGTCATTACCGGCGTTGCCGCCGCGGAACAAAACCGACTGTTGTTCGAACAAGTGGGCTCGCTGGAACGGGTTGCGCGGCAGCATGCGGTATTACAGAGTGACGACAGCCGGGAATTGTTGCGCCAGGATTTCGCATCACTGCAAGCCCGCCTGGAGATCATGTCACCCATGATTACACTGGCCGCCGCTGAGGAGCCGGCCAGCAGCGTCAGTGCCAAAGCCGATAGTATTGTGACCGCATTGTTACAACCTGTCGCCAATGCCGAGAGCACCGTGCAGGCACTGTCGGAGTTCGCGCCATTGCGGCAAGACGTCACCCGCCTCACTGTACAACTGAGCGATCATATTGAGCGTCAGGTCGAAGAATTGCAGGACAACATCCGCAACGCTCAACAAATCTCCGCGTGGCAAACCGCCGCGCTCGTACCGGGAACCATTGTAGTGGTCCTGTTTTTTACCTTATTGGTTGCCCGGCCTATTCGCCAAATCGATCAGGCGATAAATCAATTGGGTCAAAGCGGCTTTTCCAAGCCGATTCGCATCAGCGGCCCGACCGACCTGGAGAAGCTGGGCCACCAACTCGATTGGCTACGTCTGCGACTCCTCGAACTGGCACAGGAAAAGAACCGATTCCTTCGCCACATGTCTCACGAGCTGAAGACGCCGCTGGCCAACATTCGCGAAGGCACCGAGCTGCTGCTGGACGGGACCGTTGGCGACCTGCAACCAGCGCAGCGCGAGGTCACTGACATCCTCCGCTTAAACGGCCTCAAGTTGCAGCAACTGATAGAGAACTTGCTCAGTTTCAGTGCGTGGCAGACAAAAAATGAAGTGCTCACCCGCAGTGACTTTCCGATACGCGCGCTTGCCGTTGCGGTCGCCAAGGCGCAGCGACTGGCCCTGAAAGCAGGTCAGATTCAGTTGCGGCTTGATGTGCAGGACGAAATCATAAACGCGGACCGCGACAAGATTCGCACCGTACTGGACAACCTGCTTTCGAACGCAATTAAGTTCACACCGAAAGGCGGTTTGATTACTATTCGGGGCCGACGTGAGGAGCGACAATTTGTGCTTGAGTTTGGAGACACAGGGCCCGGCATACCCGCCGATGAACAACCGCGTATATTCGATGCCTTTTTTCAGGGTAAGCGTGAACAAGGTGGGCAGGTAGCTGGAACCGGTATAGGTTTGTCAGTTGTACTTGAATGTATTCAGGCTCATGATGGCTCAGTCGAGCTTATTGATTCCGACGAATTTTCCGGCGCGTATTTCCGCATACACATTCCGCAAAGTCAGGCGGCTGCACAACCCAGGATTGCTGCGAATGCCTAGACCAATACACCCATTGCTCCAGCGCGCACTGTCGGTCGTCTTACTGACCACGGCACTGAACGGCTGTGCGCAAATGGATGAATTGTTGCGCGGCCAACGGGCAAACGTCAGCGATGACCCGGCCGCCGCTACCGGTGCCCCGGATACCGATACTTACGTGCAGGAACTTTACGCACTGGCCAATGGCGATCCGGCAACGCAGACGGAGATACTTGCCGATGCGGAAACAACGGCGGCGTTAACCCCCAACCCGTCAAGCCGATTACGACTTGCGCTGGTACTTGCCACACCCGGCCACGCCGAGACAGATGAGGACCGCGCACAGGATATTTTGCGCGACTTGCTGTCGCAAACGGAGCTGCTGACCAGCGGTGAAATTGCGCTTGCGACCGTCCACCTGCGCAGCGTGGAACAAAGGCTGATGCTGAGCCAGGAAACGGCCCGGTTACGGGAACAGTCGTCACGCACTGCGGATACTGAACAACGCGCCGTGGAACAGCGGCTGGCCAGGGTCGAAGCCGAGAACCGTGACCTTCGCAAGTCACTGGCAGAGGCAGAACAGAAACTCGAGGCCATCACGACCATCGAACGTTCGATTCGCGAACAGACAGAAAACGGAAACAATCAGCAATAGCCTTGTTGTTCGTACAGCTCCGCAACTGTCACCTATCGGCGACAGTGCAAACCCGGCAGGACAATTCATCGTACACGCGCCATAATAGCGGCCCGGATCTCACATAAAGTAAGTCCATGGCGAGCAAAAACAGCACTACGAAAGGCCGAATTCTTCTGGTTGATGATGACCCCGGACTGTTGCGCCTGTTAAGCATTCGACTTCGCGCTGAAGAGTACGATGTTGAAGCTGTCGAAAGTGCCGAGAAAGCGTTGGCAGTGGTCAATCGCTTCCAACCGGATCTTGTCATTACCGACCTGCGCATGGACAAGATGGACGGCATCGGTCTGCTCAAAGAATTGCAGAGCCGGTCTCCCGGCTTGCGGGTTGTCATCGTCACCGCTCACGGAACCATTCCGGATGCCGTGACTGCCACCCAAAGCGGTGCATTCGGATTCCTGACCAAACCTATCGACAAAGATGAACTCATGAGCGCGGTGGAACGCGCGATGAAAATTTCCGGCTCCCCAATGGCCGATGTCGAAGACAACTGGTGCGAGGAGATCATTACTCGCAACCCGAAGCTGAAGGAAATTCTGGCGCAGGCCAAGATGGTTGCCGCAACAGATGCGCGCGTACTCATTAATGGTGAATCGGGTACGGGTAAGGAACTGCTGGCGCAAGCGATACATCGCGCAAGCCCGCGACGCAACAAACCCTTTGTAGCGATCAACTGCAGCGCGATGGCCGAGAACCTCCTGGAATCCGAATTATTCGGCCACGAAAAAGGAGCTTTCACCGGCGCTACGCGCAGCCACAAAGGTCTCTTTCAATCGGCCGAGGGTGGCACCTTGTTGCTGGACGAAATCGGTGACATGCCGATGCGTTTGCAAGTCAAATTGTTGCGAGTGTTACAGGAAAATCAGGTGCGCCCGGTTGGCAGCACCGAAGCTATTCAGGTTGACGTACGCATAATTTCGGCAACCCACCGCGATCTGCAGGACATGATGCGCGAAGGTCGTTTTCGTGAAGATCTCTATTACCGACTGAACGTCGTCAACATCAATCTGCCTGAACTTGATGCGCGGCGCGAAGACATCCCATTGCTGGTCTCGCACTTTCTGCAGCAACTGGCCGCGGATGGGGATACTGACCGCAAAGTGTATGCCCCGGAAGCTGTTGAGTTGCTGGTAACCGCTGAATGGCCGGGCAACATTCGCCAGCTTTACAACGTCGTGCGCCAGAACGTCGCGCTATCTCGCTCACCCGTAATCAGCGGTGAGCTGGTACAAACATCGTTGGGCGAGCACGCCGGTAAGCTCGCCTCATTCAGCGAAGCCCGCGATGAATTCACCCGCAATTACCTGTCGCAAATTTTGCAGATCACGGGTGGCAACGTTAGTCAGGCCGCACGCCTGGCAAAACGCAATCGTACGGATTTCTACAAACTGCTCGCACGCCACGAGCTGAACCCGGATGCGTTTAAGGTTCGTTAGCCAGCCGCGTACAGCAATACCCGGTGGCGCAGAATAATGCCTTGTTCAGGGTTTTAGGCAACCGGCGTTACCGTTACGGCAATTGTCACTCTTTGGTTTCGTTAGCGCGCTTCGAGTAGGCTTCGGCAGACAGGCCGTACTTGCTTAACAAGTCGTACAGCGTCGGCCGCGTAACCCCAAGCAATTCCGCTGTGCGGGAAATATTGCCGAAGTTCTTCATCAGCGCCTTGCGGATAGCTTTGGATTCGGCGTGCTGCCGTACTTCGCGAAGGTTCAGTGTCTCTTCTTCGGCATCCACGCCCGCAAGCCCGAGGTCAGCCGCGGTGACCTGCTTGCCGTCGGCCATTATCACGGCGCTCTTGACCTTGTTCTCCAGCTCCCGAACGTTGCCGGGCCAGGAATACGCTTCAATGGCTTCTGCCGCGTCGTCCGAGAAACCACTGATCGCCCGCTTCTGCTGTTCGGCGTACTTGTTCAAGAGCACCCGCGCCAGTATCAGCCGGCCCTCCTCCCGATCGCGGAAAGGTGGTATATCGATAGTAATCTCGCACACGCGGTAATAGAGATCTTCACGAAAAAGATCCTGTTTGATCAGTTCAACCGGATTCTGGTTGGTTGCACAGACCACCCGCACATCAACCGGTATTTCCTCGCGACCACCAACCCTCTCGACCACCCGCTCCTGCAGAAACCGGAGCATCTTTGCCTGCAGTGACATTGGCATGTCGCCGATCTCGTCAAGGAACAACGTGCCCCCGTCAGCCATTTCGACTTTGCCTGGCGTCTGTCTCGCAGCGCCGGTGAACGCCCCTTTTTCGTAGCCAAACAATTCGGATTCGAGCAGGTTTTCAGGAATAGCGGCGCAATTGATCGCCACGAAACGCTTGTCGCGCCGCGGGCTAAGACGGTGGATCGCACGGGATAGTAATTCCTTGCCTGTACCTGACTCACCCAGCAACAAGGTGGTTACGTTGGTCGGCGCGACTTTTTCGATCATGCGACAAACCTGCAACATCGCATCACTGGCCGCCACAATGCCCTCGAGCGGCGACTGGGTCGCTACCGCCTGCAGTCGCCGGTTCTCGCTTTCCAGCTCTGCAATATTGAAAGCGCGATCAACAATGAGTTGCAGCGTGTCGGTGTCAACTGGCTTCTGATAGAAATCGTAAGCGCCCAAGGCGATGGCACGCAATGCGTTTTGCTGATCGCCATGGCCGGTAACGACAATGACTTTGGTGAATGGCGACAGCTTCACGGTCTCCTGGAGGGTTGCCAGGCCTTCTTCCACACCATCGGGATTGGGCGGCAGGCCCAGGTCCTGGAGTACGACCAACGGTTCGTGGCGGCGAAGCTCGGCAATGGCCGACGATCGATCGCTGGCAGTCACTACGTCATAGCTTTCAAAGCACCATTTAAGCTGATTCAGCAGACCCGGATCATCTTCGACGATCAAAAGCTTGCGGCTCGATTCGCTCAATTTTTCCCCTTCTCTCTTTGGACATGCGACCCAGCGACCCGCAATGTTGCCACGTTAACGCGACCGATGGCATGGCTTGCGTCACATCAGCTACTGCCTATTGGATACACAAAATTTGTTCGGCCCAAATACCCACACCGGCCGGGAGAGTCGACAGGTCTGTATCGCTTGCCAGCTGCGCGCCGGATCGACGTATACAACGACATTGAATAGCAGAGAACGCGGCGTCCTGTGGCACTCCCGGGCTGCTGCCCGACCGCGAGGCAGCCGGCAGCAGTGCCCGAACAATCAGCGGCTGCAGGGGCATTAGCTCGCATTTTCTTTAGACCTCACCAACAATCAACATTATCTTTCTCTTATAATTAATTGTTTTAACAGTATTTTTCCTCACCCCTTGGTATTCAGTAATCTTATTGACAATCATTCTCATTAGCGTTTAAATAAGCTCACGTTGAACGACTGGAAAACCGCGCATGTATGTCTGTATCTGCAACGCTGTAACCGACAAGGACATCCGCCGTGCCGCCGCAACCGGCGCCGGAAACCTGTATGAGTTACAAGAGCAGCTCGGCGTAGCTACCCGTTGCGGCAGTTGCGCGGACCACGCACGCGAAATTCTCAATGAAGTTCACGGTCAGCAACACCGGGCAACGCCAACCCTGTACGTACCCGTTCACGCTTAGCTCTCCTCCGTGCGTCTTGCGCCGACGCGTGTAGCTGGAAATCAGATCCCCACGCGTCCGGGCACAGCAACGTGCCGCAAATCAAAGTCATTCTCACTTTGATTGCCAGTATGGCTGCTTGCAGTTGCGCGGGCGGCCACTATCATTGGCGTTCTCTACCCAGCACACGGAGTGCCATATGAAAGGCGACCGCACCGTCATCGAACACCTCAATCGCGTTCTCAAGAACGAGCTCACCGCCATCAATCAGTACTTTCTGCATTCCCGAATGCTGAAAGACTGGGGCTTCGACAAACTCGGCGACAAGGAATACGAGGAATCGATCGATGAAATGAAGCACGCGGACCAGCTCATCGCCCGTATTCTGTTCCTCGAAGGCCTGCCTAATCTGCAGGAACTGGGCAAACTCAACATTGGCGAAGACGTGCCCGAGATCCTGCACGCCGACCTGAAGCTGGAAATGGAAGCCCTGCCCGACCTGCAAGCCGCGATAGCCTATTGCGAGGCGAACAAGGACTACATCAGCCGGGAAGTGTTCGCGAGCATCCTCGAATCCGAAGAAGAGCACGTCGACTGGCTGGAAACGCAGATCAGCCTGCTGGACAAAATGGGCACGGAGAATTACCTGCAGTCACAGGCATAGAACGAAACGCCCGCCCGCGCAATCGCACTTCCTATCGGTTTACTGCCAGGGAGCGGCAAAACGCTCAAACAAAAGCCCTGTGGAGAACAGGGCTTTTTTTGTGTGCATGCTTCGGTACTGGCGTGACAGCGCAATCTTGCGTTGCCCCAGGCGCGGCGCACCGTCGCTGGGGTAGCGGGCACGGTGCGACAGATTTAAGAGCGGTTCAGCAGGATCACCAGCTTGCAACGAACGCCAGACTCCGCGCCGTGTCTGCAGTTAAGCCAACAGCTCGCCGAACTGGCGAGAATCCCGTCACTGGCAGCCAGGACAGCAACGGGATTGCTCACAGACTGTCATTAAAAGTCGAACGACACGCCCTGCGCCAACGGCAATTCAGTAGAGTAATTGATCGTGTTGGTCGCACGTCGCATATACCCTTTCCAGGAGTCTGAGCCGGACTCACGGCCGCCACCGGTCTCTTTCTCGCCACCAAACGCGCCACCGATCTCGGCGCCGGACGTACCGATATTGACGTTGGCAATACCGCAGTCCGAACCAGCCGCGCCCAGGAACTGTTCCGATTCACGCATGTTCAGCGTAAAGATGGCGGACGACAAACCCGCTCCGACCGCATTGTGGGTGTCCAGAGCATCGGCCAAATTCGTATACCGCACCGCGTAGAGTATCGGTGCGAACGTCTCTTCCAGCATTGGACCGGTTTGCTCCGGCATTTCCACCAAAGCCGGTCGCACGTAGTAAGCATCCGGGTACTCGTCTTCCAGGACCCGCTCGCCGCCTGTCACTGTTGCCCCAAGTGCACGCGCATCGGCCAGCGCTTTCTGCATCTGTTCGTAGGCGAACTTGTCGATAAGCGGGCCGACCAGGGAGTTGCTGGCCAAGGGGTTGCCAACAGTGACCGTCGCGTAGGCTTTCTTCACCTTGGCCACGAACTCGTCATAAACCGTGTCATGCGCCAACAAGCGCCGCATCGACGTGCACCGCTGTCCGGTCGTACCGACCGCGCTGAACACCACCGCTCGCAGCGTAATATCCAGGTCCGCCTGCTCGCTGACTATGCCGGCATTATTGCCGCCGAGCTCAAGGATGCTGCGGCCGAAGCGCTCCGCAACCCGCGGTCCAACCTGGCGCCCCATGGCCGTGGACCCGGTGGCGGATATCAAGGGCACACGGGGGCTCTCAACCAGCGCGGCTCCCCCTACCCGGTCCGCCAGCGCCAGCTGATGCAAGCCCGCCGGCGCATCAGCAAATCGTTCCACTGCGCGATCCATGATCGCTGTGCACGCCAACGCCGTGAGCGGTGTCTTCTCCGATGGCTTCCACACCACGCTGTTGCCGCAAACCAGCGCCAATGCCGTGTTCCAGGACCACACAGCGACTGGAAAGTTAAACGCGCTGATAACACCGGTAACACCCAGTGGGTGCCAAACTTCGGTCATCTTGTGCCCGGGTCGTTCACTGGCAATCGTCAAGCCGTATAGCTGCCGTGACAGACCGACCGCAAAATCACAGATGTCGATCATCTCCTGAACTTCGCCCAGACCTTCTGAAGGAATCTTTCCAACCTCAATACTGACGAGTCGACCAAGATCGTCTTTGGCTTTTCGAAGTTCCTCGCCCAACAGGCGGACCAGTTCGCCACGCCGCGGTGCGGGCACCAGGCGCCACTGCAGGAAGGCCGCGTGTGCTGTCTCAATTTGAGCATTTACGTCTTCGACAGTTGCTTTTTTTACAGAGCCAATCTCTTCGCCAGTCAACGGCGTGGTGACTTTTAGTGTGCCGGTATCGATTTGGGACGCGGGCACGCCCAATCTCACCAGTAACTCAGCTACTTCAGTTTTCATCGTCATCTTACAATCCGCCGTTCGCTTTCAAGTGTCTAAATCCGGCTAACGCTGTCTCGCAAAGCTGGTCTATTTCCTTTTGACCCATTGCCGTTGACAGCATTCCTGCGCCAGTTCCAATTAGTAGAATTCCATTCGCTGTTACGTAATCCAGAAAGGACTGCAAGATCTGGTTTTCTGCCGCACTTGCATACGCACTGCGATAATTCGCCGGAGCCTCCGGCTTCATCAATATTCTGAACATCGAACCGCTTCCCGTAACACAGGCCGCGACGCCGGCAACCGAGATTGCTTCTGTCAGTTGTTGCCGCGCCGTACTCCCAAGCGCGTTCAAGGCGTCGACCGCGCTTCGATCGAACAATTGCATGGCAACCCGGCCAGCGGTCATAGTGACCGGATTCGCTGAGAATGTGCCGGAATGAGGGAATAACACGGGTGACTTAAGCGGGTTCATCACTTCCATGACCGCGGACGAGCCTGCAATGGCGCCGACAGGAAAACCGCCGCCGATCATTTTGCCCATGGCAGTCAAGTCCGGACTCACGTCCAAATGTTCCTGCGCCCCGCCGAAACCGCAGCGAAAAGTAATAACTTCGTCGCACACCAGGAGGACGTTATTCTTTTTCGTCCACCGTCTTAATGCCTGCACGTACTCTTTTTGAGCCGGAACCAAGCCGATGCGGTGCGGAACAAGATCCAGCAAAATGCAGGCCAGATCAGCAACGTGCTTTTCGAGAATCTCGATCGACCTGGCGGCGTCATTGAACGGAATGACTACGACGTCATTCAGGGTAGACTGCGGCGTTCCGTGTGCAACCGGGACGCTGGCTGGCTGTGCCGCATCTCCCCAGTTGCCCGGGTTCGAGGTTTGGCTGACTTCCGCAAAGTCGTACAGACCATGATAGGCGCCCTCCACCTTCGCGATTTTTGGCCGCCCTGTGTAGGCGCGGGCCGCTTTCAAGCAGCTCATAACCGCTTCGGTACCCGAATTTACGAAGCGAATCTTTTCAAACGAGTCGCTGCGATCAACCATCTCTTCGGCGTAGAGAACCTCTTGCTCCGTGGCCAAAGTAAATGCGGTTCCACGTCGCAATTGCGCACTAACCGCAGCAACTATCGCCTCGTTGGCATGACCATGGATCAGCGACGCCATGTTGTTGGCGAAGTCTATTCTGCGGTTGCCATCAAGGTCGGTGACATAGCAGCCACTGCCGAAATCAACGTAGAACGGGTGCGGTTTCCGCAAGACGGTGTTTCGGCTACAGCCGCCGGGCATGACGTGTTGAGCGCGATCGTAGAGCAGCTCGCTTCGAGAACGCTCGTCGCTCGCGATTGAGTCGTTGTTGGTACTCATCAAACTGCTGCCTGTTCGGCAGAGTACTTAGCAGGAATCACTATTGGCGCCCCTGTTTTGTCCTGCAGTGTTTTCAGCTCAACGCCCGGTGCAAGTTCCAGCAGCTCAAAGGCGCCATTGCCAACAGCGAGAATGGCAAGGTCCGTGTAGACCCGGGTAACCACGCCGAGACCGGTCGCCGGAAGGCTGATCTTGTCCACAAGTTTCGGCGCACCCGATTTTGTACAGTGCTGAGTGGCCACGATCACTTGTTTCGCTCCAGCAACCAGGTCCATTGCACCGCCAACCGCGGGTGCAGCGTCTGCTGCGCCCATCGACCAGTTGGCAAGATCACCCGATTGCGAAACCTGCATGGCGCCGAGGATGCAAATATCAATGTGCCCGCCCCTGATCATCGCGAAGCTGTCGGCATGATGAAAATAGGCCGCTCCGGCGACAGCTGTCACATGCTTCTTGCCGGCGTTTATCAATTCGGGATCCTCTCTGCCCGGCTCCGGCGCGGGCCCCATTCCGAGCAGGCCGTTCTCGGTATGAAAGATCACTTCACGGTCTTCCGGAATGTGATTCACAACGCTTTCCGGCATACCAATACCCAGGTTCACGTAGGAGCCATCCGGAATGTCGCGCGCAATCATTCTGGCGATTTCCTGCCGGCTCCATCCAGCCGCGTTCTCAACATGCGTACTCATGGGTACCGCACCTGGCTGGCCACAAGCTCAGACTCCTGAAGGGGGGATCGAATCTCGACAACGCGGTTCACATAGATCGCTGGAGTAACAATGGACTCCGGGTCCAATGCGCCAACGGGGGCGATTTCATTGGCTTGAACGATGGTCGTCGTCGCCGCTGTTGCCATGATGGGTGCAAAGTTTCTGGCCGTTTTGCTGTACACGAGATTGCCGTATCGGTCCGCGCAACGGCATTTTATCAGGGCAAAATCCGCTTTCAGCGCAGGCTCCAACACGTAATCGCGGCCGTCGAACTGCCTGACCTCTTTACCTTCCGCCAGCAAGGTCCCGATGGATGTAGCCGTGTAGAAAGCGGGGATTCCTGCGCCGCCCGCACGAATCCTTTCCGCCAGTGTTCCTTGTGGAACCAGTTCGAGCTCGATTTCGTTCCTCGAATACAGATCAGGGAATACCGTCGAGTTCGTCGTTCTCGGAAAGGAACAAATCATTTTTGCCACCCGGCCGTTCTCGATGAGAGCGGCCAGACCGACGTGGCCACTGCCGGTGTTGTTATTCACCACAGTAAGTCCGCGTGCGCCCTGGTCGATCAACGCGTGGATCAGCTCAATGGGGCTACCGGCCTCACCAAAGCCACCGATCAACACGGTAGCGCCATCGTGAACATCGGCCACCGCTACGGCGGCCGATTCTCGGATCTTATTAATCATAGGAGTGAACCGACGTTACAACTCTAGCGTTCAAGGTACTTGAGCTTATCGGCAACCCCGCTCCATTTATCGGCGTCTGGAAGCCTGTCTTTTTTCTCCGAGATATTCGGCCAGATTTCCGCGAGTTCGGCATTGAGTTCGATGAACGCTTTTTGATCGTCCGGAACGTCGTCCTCTGCGTATATCGCATCTTCCGGACAGGCCGGAACGCAATCTTCACAATCGATGCATTCATCCGGGTTGATTACCAGGAAATTCGGTCCTTCGTAGAAGCAATCGACAGGACATACTTCGACACAATCCGTATCTTTGCACCGAATGCAGTTTTGACCCACTACAAAAGTCATTTCAGTACGCCCTTCCGATCATGCTTGCTGCAAGAGAGGCTTTTCCACTACCTGCTCTTCCACTTGGTCGAACAGTCCGGCCTCGTCGTAAATCACCCGGTCTTCATAGCCGCTGAACCAGATTGCGTCCGGATTACGTCCAACGATCGCCACTTTGCCGCGATCCGGAGCATCCGCAGCACCGCGCAACAACTTGAGAATGACGACGCCGTTTTCTGTACCAGGTATCCCGGCGAGTGGCTCGTTGGTTACGGCAACAACTTCAGTCTTGCCTCGATAATGAGTGATAGACAGGCGCGCATGACTTTCGACACCCGACAAGCCCTTCTGCGACTCGTTAAGAATATTCCACACGTCTTCAATTGGCAGGTTGAATGCTCTATGCCCGATAATGTCCCGTCCACAGAAGAAGTAATGATTCTCAACCCGGTTTCTGCGCAGTTCGCGCTGCATGATTCGCAATGCATCCGGATCACCATTGATGCCTTTGATAATTGGGGCCTGATTGTCAATGCTTAGCCATTCCCGCTTGCCAAGTTCCTTAATGCTGCGCTTCGTGCTCGGAACCCACTCCAGTCCACCATCAGGATCATCGATGTAGTTACCCTCTTCATCCTTGGCTAAAAACTCATCCGGATGATTGAAGTGCACCATGAAGCGGATCTGCGTCGATGGGTAGGCTTCGTGGAACTTGTCCACCATGTCAAAAAACGTTTCGTCGAACCGGTCGGGATAGAACGCCAGTTCTTTTGTGCCGAGCCGGATGGATTCTATTCCCGCGTCTGCAAGAGCCGACCACCATTCGGCGATATTGTTATTGCCGAGCACCATAGGGTCACCGCCAGACATAAGAATCTCACGGAGCTTTTCACGCCCGGTCTTGGGATGACGTCCGCCGTTCTCAGCGACCTGTTTGTTGTGCTCTTCAATATAAGCCACGATTTCCGGAATTTGCGCGAGCCCTTTCGGTGCGATCGTGCCATCCGGACGCGCTACTTCCTTCTTGGCAATCAGCTCTTCCCGGTAGCAGAAGCGGCAATGCGCCGAACAGGTCGATGCGACATAGATCAAGCCAAGCTCGTATTTGTGAATCAGACCTTCAACCGGGCTGTAATCCATTTGTTTGCCTGGATCTGGCGCACCCTCAAGGTCGTAGGTTTCCTTTGGGCTGGCCTTGACGAGCGTCTGGATCGCAGCGCTCTTTTTCGCCAGATCAAAATAATGCCGGGTAATCTTTACGGGCATCCGCGACTCAACATCGGCATTGGTCCCACGCAGGTCGACGAGTGTCTGCAACTCGTTTTTTGAATAGAAGCCCTGCATATCCTCGGGCACTTTCTTATCAAGGAACTTTGCAAGTCCGGTGATAATTTCACGCTTATACTTGCCTTTTTGAACCGTATCCAGGAATGCTTGTGCTTTTGCTGAGGGTTGGAACTTCGCTTGATTAGCCATGAAAGTCGCCGATTTGGAATCCGTTAGAGAGACGGTGCCATGCTGCCGCCCGCAGCACAGAACGACAAACGATGATTCGTCACGACTTTATGAGCTAATGTAATGCGCGGCGCACATCACCGGACTGCACCTCGGCAGCATGAATCAACACGAGTATCGGCATCCCGGCGCTTAACCACTCGACAAGAGGTGCGTAGGGTCAAATTGCCGACTTTTGAAACAACGCTTCTTGATCGGTCGCTCCAGCGGTATGGAATCTCCGGTCCGGGTAACACGTCGCCAGAGCATGAGTATCAGTTACGCTTCATACAAGCCTTGCGGGAAACCGGTGGTCTGTGCAAGCGGGCCATTGGTCAGATTCGCCTGATCGAGCCAGCAACGGCGGCATACCTTTTGAGCTACCCGAAGAACTACGCTCGCTGCCTGAGCGCAGTTGCCGTCTCCTGCACCGTTACAACCAACGTACTGACAGCTACAACAAGCGAACTCCCCGGCGACGAGATTGCCAGAAGCGAAGGCTATACGATCAACTCCAATTTCAATGTCAACAAAGAGTTTGAAGCCACTTTCCGGAACGCAGGAACAATCAAGCCTAATGACTGTCTGGCGTCAGTGGCTGATCAGCTGGTTGCTAATGGCCGCATTTCCGCCGCAAATCAGCGTGTGCGCAAGATGATGCGCGACTACGGCTGCAACAGCGGTGTCATCGAACGAATGGAAGACGGGATGCTCTCGCTGAAGCGCTACTCCACGTCATCAGGTCTCGTCCAATTCAAGCCCACCCGAGCTCCGTCTGTGCCCATGGCGAGGGTTGACAGTGTTACTGGTCACAGTGCGCGTCAGTGAAGCCGGCGAACTATGCCCGATCTGCGACCATCGCTTGCCCGCACCCGGTATCAGCAGGCAAATAAAAGCCCGCGCTGCGCGGGCTAATAATTATGGCGTCCCCAAGGGGATTCGAACCCCTGTTACCGCCGTGAAAGGGCGGTGTCCTAGGCCTCTAGACGATGGGGACTGAAACTGTTGCAACGCCGTTGCTAGTCGTCAGTCGCGATTTTTTGGTGGAGCTAGGCGGGATCGAACCGCCGACCTCTTGCATGCCATGCAAGCGCTCTCCCAGCTGAGCTATAGCCCCACGGAGGCCGGGACTTTACGTAGCCATGCCTGCGCTGTCAAGGCAGAACCGAAAATCCCTGAGCGTATTGCTATCAACTGGCTGCAGCCCTGTCACGAACCAATTCGAGCGCACGATCGAGGCGCTGCAGACTACGCTCCCGGCCGATCAACTCCAATGTAATATCGATGGGCGGTGAAACCCCATTGCCGGTCACGGCAACCCGCAGCGGCTGACCGAGTTTACCCATGTTGAGCTCAAATGCCGCTGCGCTGGCTTCAATGGCCTCCATGAGCTCTTTAGCCCGCCACTCCGGCAATGCCGCCAGTCGTTCGCGCACATCCAGCAGAGGCTCCAGCACGACCGGCCGCAGGTTCTTCTTCGCCGCCTTGGGATCGATCTCGGCAAAATCGTTGTACAGGTACTGGCAGCTCGCGGCCAGCTCCACCAGGGTTTCTGCCCTTTCACGGTAGGCGTCGGCAACCGCCGACGGCTCCGGACCTGAGTCGACAGCCAATCCAGCCCGTTCAAGGAACGGCCGCAGCAAGGTGCCCAGTTCATCAGCTGGCATCGCCTTGATGTGCTGCTGATTCAACCAGCGGAGCTTTTCCGGATTGAAAGCGGAGGCGGATTGGTTGACGTTCGCGATATCGAACAACTCGATCATCTCCTCCACTGAGAAGATCTCCTGATCAGCGTGCGACCAGCCAAGCCGTACCAGGTAGTTAAGCAGCGCTGCAGGCAAATAGCCCTGCTGCTGGTAGTCACGGATGTCGACAGCACCGTGCCGCTTGGACAACTTGGCGCCATCGGGCCCCAGTATCATTGGCAGGTGCGCGAAACCGGGCGGCGTGACGCCCAGTGCCGCAAACATGTTCATCTGCCGCGGTGTATTGTTGAGATGGTCGTCGCCGCGGATTACGTGTGAAATACCCATGTCTGCATCGTCAACCACTACTGTGAAGTTGTAAGTCGGCGTGCCATCGGAGCGGCAAATAATCAGGTCGTCCAGCTCCCGATTGCTGAAGACCACTTCGCCACGAACAAGATCCTCTACGAGCACGTCACCGTCCGTGGGATTGCGGAAGCGCACAACCGGATTTACTCCATCAACGGGCTCCGCACCATCACGACACCGACCGTCGTAGCGGGTTTTTAGCCCGGCTGCCATCTGCTCTTCGCGGACAGCCGCCAGCCGCTCCCGGCTGCAATAACAATGATAGGCCTTGCCGTTGTCCAGCCACTGCGCAATGACCTCGCGGTACCGGTCAAAGCGCCGGGTCTGATAGACCGGCTCCTTATCCGAAGTAATGCCAAGCCACGACAACCCTTCGAAAATCGCCGTTACGTTTTCATCCGTCGACCGCTCGCGGTCGGTGTCCTCAATTCTTACGAGGTACTCACCGCCGGTGTGGCGAGCGTACAGCCAGCAAAAAAGCGCAGTGCGAATACTGCCTAGATGGAGCACTCCGGTTGGGCTCGGAGCGAATCGGGTACGAACGGTCATTTAAGGGTCTGTTCCTGCGGGTGAAAAAGGCTGGCAATAGTAGCAGAAAGCCAGGCCAGCTCTGCGCCAGCGGGCAGTTCCGGCCCACGAAATTTGCCCACCTCCTCACCCGGCCATTTACGCGGTCAGAAACTTTGCGCAGATTTTTCAAGCGCTTCGGACCTGTCGCCGAACAGCGACGAAACAAAACCACAGGAATGCTGAGGACTTAGCCCCTGTTAGCTAGAAAAGACCTTAAACAGCGTCAGGGAATTGCGACAGAAAATTCGTAAATTGCTACGATGCAAGCCCATAGAGCGAGACCGAATTAGACGTAACTGCTCTGATTCTAAACACATTAGTAATTAGTGGCACGGTACTTGCTCTAATAAAGCTGAAGCCCGATGTGACGGGGTATTGAACGCGAGCGTTCCTTGCCCACCAGACTTCTGCGATGCCAGTGTATCGACAACAAAAGACGTTCTGGCCATGTGACATAAGCGGCCTGTGAACTTAAATCATGATGGACTTCAAAGTTTACAGGTACGGGCCTTGCCTGCAGTCGGTCCAGTGCTATAACTTGGCTGTACTGTAAATGGCAAACCTGTCGAAAGACAGGGACGCAAAGCTTCCGGTCTACGGGTTTTACCTATGACAGCGGGGTTGCCAGAGCCTGAAGTGCGATCGCACTATCGGACGCTATCTACCGGCACCTGCCCGAATAGTTCCTGTTTACCGGATTTCGAGAACCACGGTTGCTCGAGTGTTTGCAAAGCTGCATAGACGAAATCAGCAGCTGACGCTCGAAACATCGAACGAGGTACGGTAATGAAACTAGTTTTGTCCAAGTCGATCGGCACTATTGCCATCCTGTCGTTGCTGCTGACACTGAGTGGCTGCCTGACGGCGGGCGGGGAAGTCGATAACGGCGACGGCAATTCGCCACCGCCAGGTCAGGACGGAAACACGGCCCCGGTCATATCCGGCAGCCCCGCCTCCGCCATTACGATCGGGCAGACCTATACATTTACCCCGAACGCCACCGACCCGGACGGCGATTCGTTGACGTTTTCGATTGAGAATCGTCCCAACTGGGCTACGTTCAATGCCGCCAACGGGCAGCTAACGGGACAGCCATTGCTGGGCAATGAAGGCACCTACAGCAACATCACCATTAGCGTATCGGATGGCACGGCAACCGTCGTACTTCGCCAGTTCTCGATTACCGTTACCCAATCAGGCCTGGGCTCCGCAACTTTGTCGCTGGCTGCCCCGTCGGTAAACACCGACGGTACACCGTTTACCGATCACGCCGCCTTCAAAATCTACTATGGCATGACGCGCGGCCAGTATCCGAACGACGTTTACATCGACAATCCGGGCCTGTCGTCTTATCAAGTTGAGAATCTGGCACCTGGCACTTATTACTTTGTCGCTACCGCCGTGAATCAGTACGGCATAGAAAGCAGCTTTTCCAACGACGTCATGCGAGTCGTAAACTAAACCTGCCCTGCATTTGCGGGTCAAAGGCATCAAGGAGCTGTGAACATATGCCATTGAAGTTGACCAGACCTGAGACACGACAACGAACGACAACGGCACACTGACAATGCGATTACACGTCCGACACCTATTATTAGCCGTACTTTTCTTTTCAGCGACGGTTGGAGCTCAGCAGGAAACAATGACAAGCAAGAATGCTCCAGCGGTAATACTTGGAGCCTCGTACGCGGCCCATTGGCCAATTGAACAACTGGCCGGTCACCCGGTGGTCAACAGAGGGATAGGAGGCAATGAGTCTTTTGACATGCACGAGCGATTCGACGAGGACGTTGTCGCGCTCGAACCTGCCAAGGTCTTAATCTGGGGTTTTATCAATGACATCTTCCGTGCAGAACCAGGGAAGATGGAGGAAACGAAACAACGCATTCAAAGCGGTTACAAAGCAATGGTTGCCGCTGCAGAAAAGGAAGGAATTGAAGTCATACTTGCAACAGAAGTGTCAATTCGTGGTGAAGCCGGGTTTGCGAACTGGGCTGCCAGCGTTATCGGCGACATTCTGGGCAAGACCAGTTATCAGAGCATGATCAATGGGCACGTGAAAGAGGTCAATATCTGGCTCAAAGACTTCGCTCGCTCCAAAGGCATAACGGTTCTCGATTTTGAATCACTACTCGCGGACTCAGATGGAACACGGAAGAGCGAGTTTGCTGTCGACGACGGCAGTCATCTCACGGCAGCGGCATACGCGACCATGAGCAAGTACACACAAGATGCATTACAAGCCGGACGGACGGCTAACGAGGTTAAATAGGAAATGACTACTCGGATATGGACCCGCAAACACGGGGATACAGGACGTATCAAACGCCGCGGCAGCCACGCATTTGCACTGTTTGTCGCAATGATGCTGGGAGCAACTGGCATTCAATCCAAGGAACTCTATGTCGATGGCGCCAATGGCGACGACAGTGTGAGCTATGCACAGAACAGTGCCAGCAGTCCTTGGTCGACACTTGGCCGCGCGATGTGGGGCAGCACAAACATCAACAGCCCGAACGCCGGACAAGCTGCACAGGCCGGTGATACCGTCATCGTCAGAGCTGGCGTCTATGCAACGACCCAGGGAACCGGCGAACGTTACGAACCGATCTACAATCCGGTCAACGACGGTCGTCCTGGTGACCCGATTACTATTCGGGCAGAAGGCGTAGTTAGTCTGCAATCGAACACGAGCACTATCGGCGAACCAATTATCGGTACTTTGAACCGTCAGTACATTGTTTGGGACGGCTTCTATATTGATGAGATCAATGTAGACACCAAAGCCGACACCGGCCCGGTCGTTGTCTGGGGGTCCAGCAACATTACGATTCAGAACCTGACTGTGCGCGGCAAGACGGTCAACTGGGGTGACAATCACAGTGCTATTCGAATCGAGTACTCCACTGACTCATTGATTCGCAGCAACCACCTGTTTGAGAACCGCGGTGCATCGAACCAGTACAATGGCTCAGCAATCATTCTTTATGATTCAAGCGGTATCGTCATGGAGCACAATGAAATCCATGACTCACAGGGCGGCATCTTTATTAAAGGCGCGTACGGCGGAACCGCGAACCATAGAATTACCGTGCGCTATAACCTGCTGTACAACCTCGGTGTTGGCATTACGCACGGCATTGTCAATGACGCTGGCACTGCGTTCGGCGCCCGGACATATCAGAACATCGTCCACAATTCCGGGTCCGGCATTGTATTTATAGGCTATAACGGCTCAAGCCCTGCCAACATTGATGTTACCAACAACACCCTGTACGCGAACAACCTTGGCATTCATGTCAAGCCGGGCACGAGTGGTTACCGCGATGTCGTAATTCGCAACAACATTATTCTGGACAGTTCTTACGGTATCCAGGGTGAAGACGTTACTGACGTAAGTAACATCACCTTCTCGAATAACATCTATTCATCCGTCGGCACGCTCGCCAGAATTGCCTACGCAAACCACTCGCTTTCCAGCTGGCAAAGCAACTTCAATCAGGATCTGGTCGGCAGCATGCAATCCGATCCAATGCTGGTAAATGCAGCGGGCGGCAATTTCCGTCTGAGCGGAGCTTCACCGGCATTGAACGCGGGCCTTGATATTCTGAACATGTTCGGTGGCGGCGCAATTAACCTTGGCGCGTACGTCACAGGTGACGAAGTCATCGGCGTCACGTCGGAGCTTGTCGATCCCCCAAAGATCCCAATGCCGCCCACACTGCAATAAGCATCGACACGCCGCCCGGGAGGGCGGCGTGTCATTTGCAGGCAGGGTGGTAGTGGCATCGACAGGGTTCATGCAGCTACAAACACCAAACCAGACATAACACACGCATCCTTGTAGATAATAGTACGTAAAATCAGCAGCTTGCTGTATCAGCAGGACCGTCGCCACTGTATATTCGGCGCCTCTTGCCAAGTATCAGCTGGCATAAGTAACAATTCAGAATGAACGAGTGGTCACCAAATCCCGCGTGCTGAATACAAGCATTCAACCTCCACTCCCCGGACCAACTGATCAGAACCCTGAGCACGGTTACGAGGATTTCCCAGAAGACATTAACAACGTCGACCCGAATAATGCTGGCAACAGCGTATTGCTGGTAGGCAACTACGCGCCGGACGAAGGCTTCTCGTGGTGGCTCATGGAGAATTTCTGGCTGCAGTTCGGCGAACTGGCCGAGCAGCGAGGAGTGCGCACCCTGCTCGCTTATCCTGTACAGGGAAAGTTGCCGCCTCACATCAAAAGCTCTTCTCAATTGACCCCCGTACTCCTTCGTGTGCCGGGGAGAACCTTCAGTGAACTCTGGCGCGCCTGCCGCTTCATCCGCCAGCAGCGCGTGCATTTGCTTTACTTCAGTGACAGAACGTTCAGCAATTGGCGATACGTCGCACTTAGGCTGGCCGGCGCCAAGACCCTCATCAACCATGCTCATTCCGGCGGCGAGAACCGCAATACAGCGGGCATCAGGGGGATGGTCAAATCGATACTCCGGAAAATTCCGCCGTTCAATTGTGATTTGCAGTTCTGTGTCTCGCCGTACATGAGCGAGAAAGCTGAGCTTAGTGCAAGAATACCGGCCAACAAGCTGGTCACCATTCAGAACGGCGTCGAACCCATTGCTGTACCAGCCGCGAACCCGAATTACATTCACGAGCTACTTGGCATAGACCCGGCCACCCGGGTTTGCGTGTCGTCCGGCCGAGCTGATCGGCGCAAGCGCATCGATTTCCTGATTGAGGTAGCCAATTACTATGTGCACGAGCTCCAGGGCAAGAACGTGGTATTCGTGCATTGTGGCGATGGGCCAGACCTCCAAAGACTGACCGAACTCGTGGCAAGCAAGGGCCTCAGCGAGTGGTTCAGGCTTATCGGCAGACGCTCCGATGTGCCGGATATTTTGCGATCGAGCTCCTTCGCCATTCACGCATCCGCCAGCGAAGCCTTCTCGTTAGCCATTCTGGAATTCATGAATTCCGGGCTGGCGACGCTGGTGCCGGACATTGCCTCTGTCACGCAGGCTATCGACGATGCGCAGAGCGGCTTCTATTACCGTCCAGGTGATGTCGCCGATGCTGCCGACAAAGTACGGACCCTCGCCGAATCTCCGGAACTCGCGACGACGCTCGGTGCCCAGGCGAAACTCACCGCCAACTCAAAATACCGCCTGGATTCCATGAACAAAGCGTTCCGCAACGCTGTCGACCAGGCGTTGAACCGGCTCTGATTCCGGCCACAGGCGTACGGCGGCGACGGCAGTTGTGAACTGCGTCAAGACGAAAATTGCGGCCTGTGCACTTGCAGATATCCCGGGTTCTGCAAGAATTGCTGGCTTTCCGACCAGACCGTCTTCTACCCCAATAAAATCAACAACATGCAAAATACTGAACGACCTTTTTTCTTTGCTGACGCGGATGAAGCACTGTTTGCGGTTCTGCACATGCCGAAAAACGCCAAACCCAGGCAAGGCATCGTCCTGTGCCATCCATTTGGCGAGGAGAAACTTTGGAGCCACCGGGTCTATGTCAATTTCGCCCGCCGTGCCGCCGAACTCGGCATGGCAGTCCTTCGTTTCGACTTTCGGGGGCACGGCGATAGCGCCGGCCATTCGGAAGACTACGGTGCTGAATGTTATCTGGAGGACATCCACACCGCCGTAGCGCAACTGCGTCTTGATTGCCCTACTCTGGAGAGTATCGACCTGCTCGGCTTGCGCTTCGGCGCCGCGCTCGCCAGCCAGTATGCTGCCCGGCACGATGGCATCCGCCACTTAATGCTGTGGGAGCCGATCGTCTCCGGCGAGAAATACATGCAGGAATTGCTGCGCATAAACCTGAGTACGCAGCTTGCGGTGTACGGCAAGGTCCGTGACAACCGTGAAAAGCTGGTCGAAAAGCTCGCTGCCGGCGAACCTGCCAACGTAGATGGCTACCTGATCTCGCACGATTTCTACGATCAATGCGGAAAAATCGACCTGCTGACATCGGCAAAATCCAGGCTGTCTGGCAAGGCGCTCGTCGTGCAGATAGCACCCAACATCAAGCAGAAAGACCGGCCTGAGTTTGTCCAACTCAGCGAGCACTTTACTTCCAGTGATTTCCTGAAGGTCGAAGAACCGGCGTTCTGGCGGGAAATTAAGCCCTATACTTCAACCACGACCACCCTCGTCCCCGAAACACTGAGTTGGCTGGAGCAACACAATGGCAGTTAGCGCTGAAGCAGTCACCTTTCGTAACCGCGATGGCAAGCTCCTCTTTGGAACCTTGCATTCCCCCGTCAGCCAGAACCCTGAGCGGCCAATGATCGTGCTCTTGTCGCCGGGAGTAAAAATGCGGGTTGGTCCACACCGGCTGTACAACCGCATGACCGAGGCATTCCTCAAGCAGGGCTATGCCGTATTCAAGTTCGACTTCTATGGGCTGGGTGATTCCGAAGGCGAACTGGGGAAGGAATTACTCGCCGAAGTCTACAACGATACCGAGAACGGCGCGTTCGTTAATGACGGTATCGACGCGCTGGACTGGCTGCAGAACGAACGCGGTGTTGACACCTTTATTCTCGGCGGCCTGTGTGGTGGCGCAATCAGCAGTATATTGCTCGCCCAGAACGAGCAACGTGTCGTCGGCCTGCTGTCGCTGGGCATGACCGTAACGCTGGCCATGGGCGCTGCTGACAGAACTCGCTTCGCCAGCCAGGGCGAGCTCGCCGCACTGCGCAAAGGCTATGTGCAACGCTTGCTCAATCCGAAATCATGGCTTCGCCTGCTCACCTTTCAGAGTGACTTCCGCAGCATCGGACGAGCACTGGCCCAACTGTTTACCCGCAAAAAGGCGACACCGGCAGCGACTGCCGTTGAACCGGCCAAACAGCCGGATTCAAATGCTAACCCACTGTTTCCAGAAGCTTTCTTTAAGATGGCGAACAGCGGGCGCAAGATTCTGCTGGTCTTCAGCGGCGCGGACCGGCTGTACTGGGATTTTGACGAAAAATTTGCACAGCCTTACGCCAACGAATTGAGAAACGTTGCCGATGCCTACGAATTGCACGTCGTGGAGAATGCCAATCACGTATTCTCGTTCCGCGAATGGGAAGCGGACATGCTGCAAGTATCAGCCGACTGGCTCGACAGGCACTTCCAGCAAGCAACGACCCATGAAGCGGCTTGATAGCCGCACCCGCGCACGATCAAAAGGCACAGCCACATGAATCTGGATCACGTTTGCATCGCTGTCAGGAAAATCGACCCGGCTCGCGAAAAGCTCTGCCAGATGTTTGGCTACCGCGCGCGAACTGAAAAAGTCACCAACACCCGGCAACAGGTGGTAGTGCAGTTTCTGGAGAAAGCCGGCTCAATAAACCTCAAGTTAATTGAACCTGTCGATATGCATTCACCACTTGTCGATTTCGTCAAGAAAGGCGGTGGCCTGCACCATTTGTGCTTTCGCGCCGACGATGGCACCGAAGCGATACAGCACCTGACTAATTCCGGCGCTCGACTGATAACCAAGCCGCAGCCCGGTGAAGCATTCGACGACAACCCGATCGCCTTTCTTTTCTGCGGTTTTGGCTTGAACATAGAAGTTATCGACACGGATGCACGGCGTGCCGAAATAACACCGCCATCATGACCTGCCGACTTGTCGGCGGCGAGAGACGAACGCGCAGCGAAATTTCGTGAACCGGATCACAACGCCGGGACCCCGTGATACCGTCAGCGAGCCTGCAGGCGCTATCATTTATCGAACAAACAATAAGATAAGTAGCCTATGGACCAAATAAGTCAGCCTCTTCGCCAGCGCCGCGGCGAATTCCTGACCGTACTTGCCGTGCTTGGTGCCCTCCTGTTCAGTGATGTCGTTCTACGAACCGTAGAGGACCGCCTGTCTGGCAATATCGAGCACATTAACGAGATCGACGACCTGGCCGCTGACTACAAAGCTGACGACCCGGAATCCATCTTGTTCATGGGCAATTCGCTCACCAATAACGGCGTCAACGCCGACATTGCGCGCAAGCTCCTGAACGAAAGTGGGCACAACGTGACCACGATGAACAAGATCGTGCCTGACGCAACGACGATCTGGTCCTGGTCCTGTATTGCTGACAACCAGTTTCTCGATCGGGATGTTTATCCGGCCACTATCGTTCTCGGGTTCGGTTGGAACCAGCTCAGCGATCAGTCCCGAATTTTGCCTACCCGCCTCGGTGCATTCTTCTGTTCAGCGGATGACCTGTTGAATATTCGCGAACACAAGACATTGACGAGCGCCGAAATTGGTGAGTTCCTGACAGCACGAACACTCCGCACCTATGCGCACCGTGAAACTGTTCGCAACCGTGTCCTGAGCATTCTGATTCCGCACTATCAGCAGATGACTCAGGAAAACAACCGCCGGTTGCGAAACGCGGCAGATGCGGCCGGATCGCAGGTTTTCAGTTACACCGTTCTGCAGGACTTGATTACCGACCTGTCACAAAATGGTACGCAATTGGTTGTCATGGCAATGCCGGTGCGCGATCTCCCCTACGAGATCGATGATAGCCTTGCGCGCCTGCTGCGCGACATGCAGGTTCCGCTGCTGGACTACCGACACCTCAGCGGTATTGCCGAAGACTCGTTTCTCGACGATATGCACCTGGATCCCGACGGAGCCACGGTACTGACCACCCGATTGGCGAATGATCTCGTCGGACTAATACCCGCAGCAGAACGATAAAGGGCGAACGCATCCATGCTGTTTAACAGTTTCATATTCTGGGCGTTCTTCGCCATCGTTATTGCGGTTTACTGGCGGCTGAATCTCCGTGGTCAGAACGTCCTGCTCCTCGTGGCAAGCTACACGTTTTACGGCTACTGGGACTGGCGTTTTCTTTCGCTGATTCTCCTGTCTACTGCGATCGACTTCGTCGTCGCGCAGAAAGTGGATGCCAATGAAGACCCTGGGCGACGGAAGCGCTGGCTGCTGCTATCGATCTGCACCAATCTTGGCCTGCTGGGCTTTTTCAAATACTTTGGCTTTTTTGTTAATGAATTCGCACTACTGTTGGAAGCGGCTGGTTTCAGCGCATCAATACCCACACTTAATATCATTCTGCCAGTCGGCATCTCCTTCTATACCTTCCAGACGCTCAGCTACACGATTGACGTATACCGGCGGGTAACTCGCCCTACCCGCGGCTTACTCGATTTCGCTGTCTATGTGTCGTTCTTTCCGCAGCTTGTCGCCGGACCGATCGAACGCTCGAAAGACCTGATGCCGCAGATCCTGAAACCACGCGTACTGGCACAAGGCGCGTTTGCCGAAGGCCTGTACCACGTGCTCTTCGGCATGTTCAAGAAGGTGGTGATTGCAGACAACCTGGCTCCCGTAGTGGACCGGATTTTCTCGACACCGACTGCAGAACTCGCCAATACAGAGATCCTGTTCGGAATCTACGCGTTCGCAATACAGATCTATTGCGACTTCTCGGGCTATTCATCGATTGCACAGGGCATTGCCAAGTGGCTAGGCATTAATCTTTCCTGGAATTTCAAGATGCCGTACTTTTCCAGAACACCTAGCGAGTTCTGGCAACGTTGGCACATCACGCTGTCGTCCTGGCTGCGCGACTACCTCTACATCCCATTGGGCGGCAACCGCAGCGGTGTGTACGGCACTTTCAGAAACCTGATGCTGACCATGGCCCTTGGCGGCCTGTGGCACGGTGCCAACTGGACCTTCATCGTCTGGGGCGTCATTCACGGTTCTGTCCTGATCGCCTATCACATCCTGGAAGCCCGTGGCCGGGCGCTAACGGCCCTGTCGGGAGTGAAGCGACTATTCAGCGTTATTATATTTTTCCATATCGTTTGCATCACCTGGATCTACTTCCGCGCCGAGTCACTGACTCAGGCGAACGAAATGGTCATCGGATTGTTCCAAAATGTTGGCGTAACGGATTTTTCCGCGTATATCCTCGGTATGCTCGCTTTCTTCGCCTTGCCCATGATGCTGCTGGAATTCTGGATAGAACGATCGCGAAACCTGCTGCACGTACTGAGTCTGCCGCGAATGGTCCGGGCCGCCATCTATGCCTATTTCGTGTTCATGTTGCTGGTCTTCCCACCACTAACGCCGCAAGTATTCGTGTACTTCCAGTTCTAAGCTGATGCGAAATTCAACTATGAATAGCTCACGCTTGCCCGCTTACCTCCTGCTGGTGCTCTCATGAGCAGCACATCCGATCAGGCATCATCGTTGCAGAAGTTGCCTGACATATTGACCCGCGGAGCCGAACGGACCCCCGACAAAGTCGCGCTGACATTCAAAGATGACAGGTATTCGTACGCCGATTTATCGGTCACCGTTGCGGCACTTGCCGCACAATTGGCGGCCCGCCAGTCCGCGTCACAAACGAGGGTCGCTGTCTTGTTGCCCAATTGCCCGGAAGCAGTGATTGCGGCATTCGCTACCATGCTCACAGGCGGCATCTACGTACCGGTCAATCCGTTATTGCGTCCTCGCCAGATCGAACACGTATTGAAAGACAGCGGTGCTTCGGTGCTGATTAGCACGAGCTACCTGTTTCAATCGATCGCAGGCGTACTTGAAGCCCTGCCAAACATAGACACGGTGATACTGTCTGACGCAACCGAAGCCGCCGTGCAAACGCCTGCGAAATTCGAAATGCTCACGTGGCAGGAGGCCCTGGCTGGCCGCCCTGGTGAGGCCAGCGCTTCTCCGCACACGCCCACTCTCGACGATCCCGCGCTGATCTTTTACACCTCCGGCAGTACCGGTCGGGCAAAGGGCGTTCTCGTATCCCACAGAAATTTGCTGGACGGTGTGCGCATCGTCTCAGGCTATCTCAATAACTCGGCACAGGATCGAATACTCGCAACGCTGCCGATGAGCTTCGACTACGGCTTCAGCCAGATCACCACTGCGTTTTATGCCAATGCAGAGGTGGTACTGACCAACTATTCAATGCCCCAGCAGCTGCTTGGAGAACTGCGCAAGTACCGGATCACTGGTCTGGCCGGCGTCCCCACGATGTGGGCCCAGCTGGTGACTGTCGTCTGGCCGGAAGAAATCACCGAACACTTGCGGTACATGACCAACTCCGGCGGGCGCATTCCCTCGTCCGTATTGCAACGCCTGCGCTCGCGAGCCGGCAGCGCTAAGCTTTTCCTGATGTACGGACTGACGGAATCATTTCGATCCACCTACCTTGATCCGGCGCAACTTGATACCCGCTCGGACTCAATCGGCAAGGCAATTCCCGGTGTGACCATCGACGTCGTCAACGCCAACGGCGAAAGCTGCGCGCCGGGTGAGCCTGGCGAGCTGGTACACAGTGGCGCACTCATCAGCATGGGTTACTGGAAGAACGCTGCGGCGACTGCTGAACGATTTAAACCCTTGCCGAAGGCGCTCAGCAATGGCAGTCCACATCGGCTCGCCGTATGGTCTGGCGACCTGGTCAGACGCGATGAGGACGGATACCTGTTTTTCGTTGACCGCGCGGATCATATGCTCAAGAGCTCGGGCTACCGGATCAGCCCTGCCGAAGTCGAAGAGGTCATTCATGCGAGCGACCTCGTTGAACATGTCATTGCCGTTGGCCTGCCGGACGAGCGGGTCGGTCAACGAATCGCGGTAGCTATCGTTCCCAAATCACTGCATGAGGACAATGATTTCGCTATCCGCCATGTGTGTGCACGGGAACTGCCACCGTACATGCAACCTGATGAAATATTAATTCTCAAATCGCTGCCGCTTACTGCCCATGGAAAGCCTGATCGGCCTGGGATCCGCGACCTGTTCTCCGCCGCTCCTTTGCGGAACTGAGTCTGACCATGTCAATCGGTAAGAGAGTCGCCAAGAACGTTTTCTCCAACTGGGCGAATCTGGCAGTCAATATCGTCATCTCGTTCTTCCTTGCGCCGTTCATTGTGAAATCGCTCGGCAATACCTGGTATGGCATCTGGGTCATCATGATGCAGTTTACCGGGTATTTGTACCTGCTCGATTTCGGCGTGAGGGAATCGGTCATACGCTATGTATCGAAATTCCTTGCCAGCAAAGAAAGCGAAAGTCTCGACGAAATCCTCAGTGCCAGTCTGCTCTTTTACAGCGGAATAGGCTTTATTGCCTTGGCAGTATCCACCGCACTGGCGTTCGGCTTCTCCAGCATTTTCAACGTTGATCCCGACGTTGTGCCAGTTGCAAAAATCGTCATTGTCCTCGCCGGGCTGACCATTGGCCAGACTCTCGCATTCAACGTCTATACCGGCGTAGTTATGGGTCTGCAGCGCTACGATATCTTTAACAAGATCGGCATTGTCTTTGCCTTCATACGTCTTGCACTGATACTCGTATTTCTCAATCTGGGTTACGGAATACTGGCGCTGGCCATTATTCAACTGGTGATCGGCCTCGGCAACAACCTGCTGATTTACCGGGCTTCCAAGATACTGCTGGGCGAACACGGCTACCAGCTACGCTACAAACACCGGCCATTGCGTGAGCAGATCCCCGTATTCCGTTCACTCTACAATTACAGCGTTCACGTAGTCGTCAACAATCTGGGGCAGAAAGCCATTTTCTATACGGATGCACTGATCATTGGTGTATTCATGAATGCCGCGTCGGTTACCTTCTATGCCATTGCCGGCAACCTGATAGAGTACCTTCGGCGCCTGATCCTGATCTCCAATACGGTATTGAACCCGCTGGTCAGCGAGCTGGAAACCAAGAAGGACACAGCGGCCATTCAGACCGTTCTTATGCAGGGTGGCAGGCTTTCCATGTTGATGGCATTGCCCATTGCGGCGATCTATCTGACGATGGGACGGCAATTCATTGGTCACTGGATGGGTTACGAATACGCCGCACTATCTGGCGACGTCCTCTTTATTCTGGCGGTGTCTGTTGCCCTATCCACACCGCAGAACACCATCAGCAGTATTCTCTACGGTATCAGTCGACACAAAATAATTGCGAACCTGCGCATTGTAGAAGCTATTGCCAATTTCGCCATTAGCATTGTACTGGTGCAATCGCTCGGCATAATAGGCGTCGCCCTCGGTACGGCCATTCCGCAGATTGTCATAATGACGATCGTGCTGCCGCTCATGGTCCTGCGTTTGCTCAAACTACCTGTCGGCAAATACGTACTCGAAACCTACGTCCGTCCCGTTGCCGCAACCGCACCGTTTGCTGCCGCCTGTTACGCGGTCAATACTTATATTCCAGCGTCGTCCTTGCTGACACTCATGGTGCAATTTGCGTTGCTCGGCCCTGTCTATCTGGCTGGTGCCTGGTTCATTGCATTGCATACCCGGGAAAGACGACAGTACGGACAGGTCCTCCGGAGTTACCTCCCTGCCCTCTCCTGAACCCCGCAAAACAGGCGATCAAATAACAATGAAAAAAGTCCGCATCATGTACTGCGAAGGCAATATCGACGGAACCATCGGTGGTTCCTACTACAGCTTGCTGTTCCTTACAGCAGGACTGGACCGCTCGAAGTACGAGCCTGTCGTTGTATTCCGCAAAGACAATGGACTCATTGCCCGCTATAACGAGGCAGGTGTACAAACCATGGTGATTCCACATCCATCGCCAATGAGTTTCGATCCGCCCGGTGAAAAGTCATCGCTGCTCTATCGTCTGAGCTACCCCGCCCTGCGTATCGTTCAGAAAGCTGTGAATTTTTTTCGTTTCCTGCCCTTCGCCGCTTTGAAGCTTGCACGGCTGTTACGGCGAGAGCGTATCGATCTACTACACCTGAACAATTCGATCATTCGCAATAACGAGTGGATGCTCGGCGCTCAAATCGCGGGTGTTCCAGCGATCACCCATGAGCGTGGAATTAACAACAGTTACCACCGACTTTCCCGTTACTACGCTCGTCGTCTGTCGTGCGTCGTGTGCATATCAGATGCCGTGCGCGACAACTTGCTGGACAAGGGTGTGATCATCCGGCGTGCGGAAACCATTTATAACGGCATTGATCCCGACATCATGCAAGCCACGAGTGATCCGGCCGAGATCCGGGCGGCACATCAGGTTGATCCCAACGCAAAACTCATCGGCGTGCTCGGGAACATTAAAGAGTGGAAAGGTCAGGAAACGGCGGTTCGTGCCATGCCATTGATCCTCCGGCAACATCCGGATACGGTTTGCATGCTGGTCGGCGATGTTTCCCCGAGTGACAGCTACTATTATGAGCGGCTGCAAGCCTTGATCGAGGAACTAGAACTCGGCGACCGAATAGTGTTCACGGGTTACACCAACCGCGTACCGGAATACCTGAATGCGCTGGATATCATGCTGCATACATCCATCGACCCGGAGCCGTTCGGGCGGGTCCTTATCGAAGCCATGTCATTGCGCAAGCCACTGATTGGTGCCGCCGCCGGCGCTGTACCGGAAATCATAGACAATGGCGTCTCCGGCTATACCTTCGATCCCGGCAATAGCGAAGACCTTGCCGATAAAGTGATCCGAATGCTGGATGACCCGGCCGCCGCCAGCGCAATGGCCAAGCGCGGCTACGACTTGCTGCACCAGAAGTTCCACATCGACATCAATGTTCAACGCACCCAGGAACTGTATGCTGATATTCTCGCCGACTAACGTTCGTTACTTGCGTTTTTCGAATACCAGAATATTGCCAAAGGCCGGTCCACCCCAGCGAAACACCCGGAACCACAACCAGTTAAACCAGTGAATTAATTTCTTCAGTACCGGCGTCGGCACGACCCAGTACATTTCCGAGAACTGACCTGCGCGACGACTGATCAGCTTCAAACCGTGTTTGTCGAATTCACGCACCAGCCACGGAATGTCCGCCTGCCGGGTCATTAACCGACCTTCATCCGTCTCTTCCCAGTTCTCAATACCAGCGGGTGTATCTATTACCTCGGCTCGTTCGCGACGCAATACTTTCTTCAGGAAGCGCAGGACAACCGACTGCAGCGAACGTTTATTGCCTTCACTAATCGCCAGACGGCCGCCCGGTGCAAGAATCCGGCTCAGCTCTGCAATAGCGGTCGTGACATCCGGAACATGCATGAGCACGCCCCAGCAAACGATATACTGCATCGCGCCGTCATCCATTGTTATCGCCGTCAGATTCGCCTGCCGGAGTTCGATAGCCTGTTCGTACCTGGTCCCGCGTAAAGCGTCTCCTGCCATATCCAGCGCGTGCTGGGACAAGTCAGTACCCAGTACTGTCAGGCCCTGATCGACAAGGTGCTTGGACTTCGCGCAACTGCCGCAACCGGCATCCATAACCTGAGCGCCGGGAGGCGCTCCGAATTCCTTAACAATATGTGAGAACGCCATGCGGTAGAAATGCTCATTGTCAGGAGTCCGGTAGTTATCCCGCCATTCCTCATGAATATCGCGTTTGCTCAGCGTACTTTCTGCTGCCTTTGATCCGTCTTTTTCCACCGTTCTGCTCCGTTGATGGTTCCCGCGCGAATTGCACTGCGCTCAGAGTTCGTATTGTTCTTTCCATGTCAGGAAATTCAGTGTGGTCCACAAAATTTCCGAATGATCCGCTTTGCCATCCCGATGTTGCGCCAGCCTGTCCTGTAGCGTGGACTTATCCAGCAGTCCTTCGTAGTCGGTGTCGTTGATCAGCCGTTCGATCGTTGCACCCAGTCCGTCCGATTCACGGAAGTATTGCGCCAGCGGTACGCCGAACCCGGATTTCCGCCGATGCACGACATCATCCGGCAGATACCGACTCGCGACCTTCTTGACCACCTGTTTGGTATCCCAGCCACGGGTCTTGCACGAAGACTGCAAGTGATTGGCGAACTCCACGACGCGATAATCAAGGAACGGGACACGCGCTTCGATGCTCGCCCCCATGCTCATCTTGTCCTGCCGGTTCAGGATCGACACCAGATAGGTTTTCTGATCATTTACAGACAATCTCGCCATAATATCGCCGCCATCGGCCAGCTCGTGAGCGATCTTCCGGCGGTAGTCGAGACTTGACGGTATGACGTTATCGAGTACCGCCCGCACTTCTTCATCCTGTCCACTTGCCGCATTCAGCAACACGCGATCTTCCCGTGAAATATCGAGGTAACGGCGCAGTTTGGCGAAACGGTGATCCCGCAGCACGGTTGCCGCTGTTGACAGCAACGGCTTGCTTAACCAGCTGACACGATCCAAAGTCGCGGCGAATCGCGGCAAATGGTAGCGCGGATAGCCAAGGAACAATTCGTCAGCGCCCTCTCCGGTCAATACGACGGTCACAAAATCCTTCGCCAGTTTACTGACTGCATAGATGTGGACGGAATTTGCGAAATTTAGCGGTTCATCATTCAAATGAACCAGCTGTGGAACATAGTCCGCAAAATCCTTGCTGGTAATCCGGATTTCATGGTGCGTTGTGCCGTACTTGGCGGACACCTTGCGGGCGTACTCGGATTCGTCGAAAGCTACTTCGTCAAAGCCTACCGAGAAGGTATTGATCGCACTGCCACGCGCACGCGCCGCAAGGGCCGTCACCAGGCTTGAGTCCACGCCGCCGCTGCAGAACGTACCAAGCGGCACTTCACTCATCAACCGCACATTGACCGCATCGGTCAGCAGTTCATCCAGGCGATCAACCGCGGCATCCATCGTATGAATGCCGGTATCGCTACCGGAGTGCTCATTCCAGTACTGTTGAATCGTGACGCCCTCGTCACTGACCAGCATGTGGTGACCTGGCAGCAAGGATTGAACACCGTCGAACAAGGTTTGCTCGCCGCATACCGCGCGAAACATGAAGTACTCATAGACCGCCTGAGTATTGATTCGGGGTTCGTGCAGTCCACTGGCCAATACCGACTTGATTTCCGAGGCGAAGACAAAACCCTTGTCCGTATTTGTGTAATAGAGAGGTTTGATACCCAGTCGGTCACGCGCGATAAACAGTTCACGCTTGCGCTTGTCCCACACGGCAAAGGCGAACAGTCCGTTCATGTGCGTAACGCAATCGGCGCCGTACTCTGCGTAGAGGTTGAGGACTACCTCCGTGTCCGAATCGGTACGAAACGAATAGCCCTTGCTTTGCAGCGACGCGCGCAACGCCGCATAGTTGTAGGTTTCGCCGTTGTAGACGATACAGAGGTTCCCGGTCGCATCGGTCATGGGTTGTTGACCCGTGGTCAAGCCAATGATGCTCAATCGGCGATGCCCGAGCCCGAGGTCTCGATCTACGTACACGCCTTCTTCATCCGGCCCGCGATACACCATGCAATCACGCATGGCCAGCACTGCACGTTCGTCCACGGCCCGATCGCGATCCCTATGAAATATTCCGTTAATGCCACACATGCGTTACTTGTTCCTCAGATTCCGAGCGCCACTCGGGAAATCACCCATTTGAATTTCCCGGATGCCGATCGCTCAAGCTCATCGACGATCTCTATACGAATTTCTATGCCCGCTCCCAGCCGGTCCTGCAAGCCGTGCACCAGCGCATCCGTGTGTTCTTCACTAAACCCCTTGCCGGGCACCAGCTTCACTACAACCAGGTCCAGTGATTCCTGAATGATCTGCGATTCTTCAATCGTGGTCAGCGGTTTAAACGGGTGGGTCAGAACCGACGGGGAGATGATCCTGCCATCTTTGAGCGTCAAAGAATCTTCCGCTTTGGTCGCGACATCTTCCATCAACGGCAAGCCCCGCCCGCAACTGCATTTTTCCGCCTTGAGGGCCGACATGTCATTGGTAACGTAACGTATCAGCGGCATCGCGATATTGTGCAGCGATGTCGCTACCAGAGTCCCGGTCTCACCTGTTGCAACCGGTTTCAGGTCGCGGTCCAGGAGTTCGGTAATGCCGTATTCCGCACACACGTGATGCCCCATATGCTGATCGCATTCGGTCGCAAACAAGACCCGCTCCGCCGCCCCAAAGTAGTCAAACACCTTGCAAGCGAAGCTTTCCTCTATTGTTTCCCGCTGGAAGTCATAAAGCGTCTCGGAAGATGACAATACCGCATGCAGCGGCAAGGTCTCGCCTTTATTCTTGAGGTACTTCGCCAACACATAGAGTGTTGACGGGTAGCCATCGAGCACGCGTGGGTTAAACTTCCGTAGCTCAGCGACGTAGGCTGGCAGGTTGTCCTGCGACAAATGGAAAGACGATAACAGCATCTGCCGGTGCAAATAATTATAGCGCCAGTACGGTGGTTTGCTCTGATTGAGAGGCACAATGACATTGCCGCGAATCACAGCGACTTTATCGCCGGAGCGACCTAGGCGCGTATCCGCCCAACGATACTGACGATCCAGCATCGCGTAGTTGATGCGGATCATGTCTTCGTCATAACACACTTCGAGCGGCGAACCGGTCGTACCACTCGTATTGCCACGTGCGACTGTTTTGAGGTCGAATTCGTCTGACAAGAGGTCCGCGAAGCGTGTCCGAATAATGTCCTTGGTCAATACGGGCAGTTTATGCAGGTCCGCACTGGTCGCGATGTCCGCCACCTTGAGTCCACGCTCATCCATGACTTGCCGATAATACGGAACATGCTGATAAGCGTAGGCGACAATTCTCTGTAATTGCTTGTTCTGGTACGCCTCGAGCTGCCGCTCGTCGTACCATTGACTCTTCTCAAGCAAAGCCTGAAATTCCCGAAAGCGACCACCGTAACGCTGACGGTCAAGCAGCACACTGAACGCGGTAACCGCCAGATTCTGCAGCGTGGCCGGCAGGCGGTCATACAGTTTTTTGTACGGCGTCTCCATAGTTAGCTGCCTTGCTCTCCGCGTGCCGAATGCATGTCGCGCTTGCCAACTTCCTCATACACACCGTCAAGCACCTGACCAATACCTGCCCAGGAATAGCGCTCTACAGCGAGTCGACGCGCTGACTTGCCAAGCTCCTCGCGTCTGTCACGACTCTTGAGCAATTCGACAGTTCGACGAATGAAGCCCTTGCTGTCATTTTCAATACATATATCGAGACCGTTGGTCACTTCGATTCCCTCACAACCCACTGATGTCGATACGATCGCTTTTCCTTGTGCCAGCGCATCAAGCACCTTCAGCCGTGTACCGCCGCCGACCCGAATCGGCACGACATAAACCGCCGACTTTGCCACGTAGGGACGAATGTCATCGACGAAGCCCGTCACGATTACCGATGCATCCTGTTTCGCGATGTCCAGTATTTCCCGGGTCGGATCTTGCCCAATTACGTAAAACTTCACATCAGGAACTGCCGCCTTGATCTCGGACCACATGTCACGAAGCATGTACATGACAGCATCTTCGTTGGCGAACATGTTCATGCCGCCGGTGTAGATAATGGCCGGCTCGACAACGGCCTCCAGCGGTTTGAAGTATTCGATATCCACACCATTCGGAACAATTGCGGTGCGAACCGCCGGTGCCATCGCGAGCAGATCTTTTTCGTCCGTGCTGGACATCATCACATTGACGTCGAACTTCGGGCTCTGGCTGGCTTCGTAGTCACGCAACAATCGCGCTTGTCGGGCTACATACCAACGGCCGAACGCCGTGCGCTCAACTTTTGATCGCCGCTCCATCAAGTTCGATTCTATATTGTGATGGGTTAACACTGACGGCACCTTTGGCGCGTATTTCAGGTAGCGCGCGAGGCCAATCGTGTCGTAGTGAACAACGTCGAAATCGTGTTCGGTCAATAACTTCTGCATGCATTTTCGATATGCCGCCGATGTATGCGCGAGGGCGCTGAACGGGCCGGGATAAACCGTGCCGATGCTCAGTGCCAGGAGCTTGTGCAGCTTTGACTTCTTGGGCCACAGGTCGAAGTAGTGTACCGATGTGCACATACCTTCAAGCACGCGCCGACTCTCATCGATCATCGTCTGATCCGTGAGGATCTCCGGATGAATGTACGCCAGCAGATGAACCTCATGCTCTTTGGCAATTTCGCGAACGATGTTGTAACCACGTTGCAGTACTCCGCCATGAGGCGGGTACGGAACAATCTGGGATAAAAATAGAATCTTCATTGTTATTTTCGGTTCACCGTCTGTTCGGCCTCTATAGCCAACTTATGAACACACTTCCTCGTAAAGAATTTCGTGCCGTTCCGCGAGCCGTCGCGCTGTGAAGTTATCGTGATAGTGCTGCCGGGCTTCCGCGCCCAGTCGTTCACGCAACTCTTTGTCCCGCAACAGGGATGCCATGGCGGCAGTCATACCGTCGATATCGCGCGGCTGGAGCATCCGCCCATGGCGCCCATCGTCCAGGATTCGCGGTGTCTCGCCGACAGCGGTGGCGACGATCGCGCGACCGAGTGCCATCGACTCCAGCAACACCATCGACATTGCCTCCCACAACGATGGCTGGAAAAAGACATCGATATGCGGAATAACGGACTGCGGTGCCTGTTTGACCCAGCCCAGGAATTCCACCACATCCTGCAAACCCAGTCGTTCAACCTCTCGTTCCAGTTCCTCTTGCAGTGGACCGCCGCCAGCAATCAGAAAGACGAACGGTGGTACGTCCATGCTTTTCAGCTTCGCCGCGACCTTGATCAGATCCGGCATACCCTTTTGCTCAATCAGGGTGTTAACGCTGCCAATGACGACCCGGCCTTGGGCTCTGTACTTGCCGATAGTCGGCTCGGCCGGCAGTTCGGCCAGCACATCCACTCCGTTCCAGACTGTCTGCACCCGATCCGGCGGCATTCCGTACAACTGCAAAACGCCTTCGCGCTGATGCTCCGACACGGAGACCAATCGGTCAGGAATGCGCCACGTCGCCCGCTCTATTCGTTGGAAGTTGGCTGCCCGTTCCGGGTAGTTCCCGTAGTGAAACGTGTGAACATGACGAAGACCCGGCGTGGTCAGTCGACAAACGGAACCGTCCATCAATGAATGCACGTCGTGCGAGTGTATTAGATCAAACTTCTCGCGGGCAATCAGACGCCGCAATCGCCATGAGGTAAAATAATCAGGCTTGTCGCGATTGGGCCTTGCCACTGCGTGGACAACGGTCCCCTCCCCCTCGATCTTCTCGGCAACCACACCTTTTTCTTTCAAAAAACAGACGTGCACGTCGAACCGATCGCGGTCTATGCGGCGACAGATATTGGCCGATACTTCTTCGGCACCGCCAATATGCAGCGTCGAATGAACCAACAATACTTTCTTCTTATCAGGCACTGCGGCTTTTCACTCCGTTTTTTCCAGTCAGGGGACGATCATCAGTCGCACCATCGGCGTTGACAGTCGCATGCTGCCGAAGCTCTTCAAACTTGTTCTCATAGGCGAACGTCGCCGCCACGATGATGCCGGATAGCACAAAGATATGTGGGTAGTACGCCACAGAAAGAAACGCCCCACCGATACAAAAGCTGACCAGCGCCGCATTCAACATCAGGAACAAACGCTCGAATGACGCAACTTCCGGGTGGGGACTGCCCCGTGCCCGGAGTCGCAGGCGGTTCAACCGGCGGTAATTGCCGACCAGCAACGCCATCAGGCAAACAAAACCGGGGATACCCAGTTCACCGATCACCAGAAAATACATGGAATGTGCAGTCAGCCAGGGCAGGTTCTGATCACCAAACTCCGGCGGCCTGAACTCGGTGCCCAAGGCGACCGGAAAATGTCCGCTACCTACGCCGGTCAAGGGATGCGCCGCCGCCATCCGCACACCCGACTTCCAGGCCATGATCCGACCCATCGCAGACCCTTCTTGCTCGTAGTTCGCGATCGTCTGCATACGATTGAAGTATTCTGGCGGTGCGAAAGCCATGACCACGACACCCACGATTGCAAGTAATACCACGCCCAAGACTTTGTGTTTGCCGGTCCACCAAAGAAAGCCCAGCGAACCCGCCAACGCCAATGAAGCGCCACGCGATTGAGTTCCAATGATTGCAAGAATCAGTAACCCGAGTGCGGCCAGCCAGACGCCTTTAGCAATCTTCGAACTGGCCTCAAGCAGAAGATAGAGGCACATCGGTAAAATAACGCACACCGACAACGAAAAATCATTGCCATCACCCAGGAAAAAAGCGCCACGCAAGTAGGAACGTGTTTCTGGCTGAAGAATAACGGCCGGGTTCAGCCCCAACAGGAGTATGTGGACAAAAATCAGAACCGCAAACAAGCGTTTAAGTTTCGCAACGTCCGTTGCTAACTTGACGATCATCACGTACCAAAAGACGTAGCCCAGCGCGAACTTGAAAACCGTCCAGGAATAGAGCGTAACATCGGCAATCAGCACCGAGAACGCCAGCAAAAAGAGGTAGAAGAACAACCATTTTGTCGTAACGTTGCCGAACATCCGGCCGTTGCTGATCGGTTCAGATAATGAAGCCGCAAAGACAAAAGTCAGCAATGGAACAATGGTGCCAATCTTGATGGCGGCAATAATGGGGATAAAACTGCCAGGAGAAACGTACTCCAGGAAAATGGACAGCAGGAGTCCCGCAAACAGCATTAGCCGACCCGCCCTGACATCAGCGACGAGTAAATCGCTTCAAATTTCTTAACGCGGGAGTCGTGATCAAACTTCTCGGCAATTGTCTGCCTGCCACGGCGGGCCATTGCCAGATGACGGTCTGGGTCAGCAAGATAATCGGCAACACCGTCAACCAGCTGTTGCTTTGAATGCGCGTCAATCAATGTGCCGCTAACGTTGTGCACGAAAACTTCACCGGTGCCACCTACATCTGTGGCAACGACTGGGGTCTCCATCAACAGCGATTCCAGAATTACGTTGGGCATGCCTTCGGTAAACGAGCTCTGTATCACCAGATCCGCACTGTTGTACACAGCGAGCATGTCACTTTGATAGCCCGCAAAAAGGATCCGATCCTGCAACCCGAGTTCGGCTGTCAGAGTCCGTAGCGATGATTCTTCCGGCCCGATACCGACGAACGCCAAACGGGTATTTGAGTTGGTCCTGTTGATCTCAGCATACGCTTCCAGCAACAAGGCTTGCCCTTTCTCAAGGCTCAAACGGCCAATGTTGAGCAGCAGCACGCAATCGTCAGCGATGCCGAGCTCACTCCGGAAACGCCGGTCATCGTGGTTTGGTTGGTAATCGTTAATAACCAGCGCATTAACGACAACATCTATATTCTGAGCCTGAACTCCTTCCGCCAGCAATTGCCGCTTCATTAGTTCACTAACCGTGATTACCCGGTCAAAACGCCGCAGCAACCGGATGTCCACCGACTTGTAGACCGACCGTTTGAAATTATTGGCGATCCAGCCGTGACAGGTTGAGACTATCGGGATTTGCTTCCGCCAAGCGCAATAAAGACCGGCGAGATTCGAGCGGAAATCATGAGTATGCAGCATATCAATATCCAGCTCTTCAATCGTCGCCATGAGCTGCCGAACCACATTGAGATCGAACGCGGCTTGCTCAACAATCGCGCAGGTATCGAGTCCGCGCTGGCTTGCATCACTCAAGTAAATATTGGCGTTGACGTCATCACCGCAAAAGCCGCCAACAATCAGTTTGAAGCGCTCACTATCCAGGCTCTCTGCAGTTTGCAGCACAGTACGACCCGGCCCATCAACCCAGGGCGAATCACGCAAATCGAGAATATTGATCGGTCTATGCATACTGAAACAAAACGCAGGTGATCCGGATTGAGCAGGGAATACCGTGGGTACAGGTAGCCGGAAAAAGCTCCGTCTCACGGCCGTACAAGCGGTGAGTAAACGATGGTCCTTGCACCTCAGGTGCGCCTCGATGGCGTCCATATTTCCTGACGTACACCGCGCAGGTAACGTACCCATGCTATGAAAATAGCAACGTTGGAAATAGTAAAGAACAGCGCCACTTTGCTCAGCATCGACGGTTCAACCTTGCCTTCGCGTTGCCACGCAATGAACGCGACAGCATAGAATATCAATTGCCCGACCAGCGCTACCATATATATCGGTGACGGCAACAATAATGCACTCGCAAGCAACATGCCGAGCAGAAAAAAGGGTACGCACCAGCGCATTACTTTGTGTGACAGCAAAAACAGTGAAAAAACCGGGTAACGCAGCGGGTTCAGCAATGCCTTGCGCTTGAATATTGCTGTCATGCCTCGAATGACCGTGCGAACCTTGCGTTGAAACTCGTCACGTGAATCGGCAACGGCAGTCATGTAACCGCGAGCAGCAGGACAGGAAATCGCCCGATAGCCTTGAGTTACAGTGTGCAGGACCGACAACAGATCCGGTGCGATGCCCTCCGGAAACTCCGGAACAATGCTGCGTCGTTGCGCGTAAAATGAGCCGCTTGCGCCAACAATCGAGCCGACCCGCGACTCCTGATTACGCAAGTACAATTCGTACCTGCCGTAAAGCCCCTCGCCTGCTCCGCCTTCGATCATGTCCTCACCGGACACGCAACCAATCTGCTCATCGGCGAACGGCCGGACGATTTCAATCAATGCATCATCGTCCAGCATGATTGATGCGTCAGAGAACACCACGATGTCGCCGGTGGCAGCCGCGATACCCTGGTTGAGCGCATTGCCTTTGCCTTTACGCTCGGGCAAGTCGATGAAGCACAGCCGCGAATCCGTCTCGAACTGTCGAACGATGTCGCCGGTACCGTCCACCGAGCCGTCCGAAACCACGACAAGCTGCATAGGACCGGGGTACCGGGTCGCGAGAGTATTTTCGATTTTCGCGCCAATGACAGACGCTTCGTTGTGTGCCGGGATGAGTACCGTGATCGAAAACCCGCCCACAGCAGCTGCATCGGCGCCCGCATCATCAGCACCGCGACGCAGTACAGCGCCCAGCAGCATGAGGATTAGCGGATAACCGAAATACGTGTAAAAGACGGCCAGAAAACTGACCCAGAACAAGGCTTCCATGGCGGCTTAAACTATTGATTTAGTGTTGATAATTCTAGGCATTGCTTCACAGTTACGAGCACCGGTGCATGACCACCGGCGCCACTTTAGCGGAATTCCATTGCGCTTTCCGGTTTTCCTGGTAGCAACCCGGCAGACGCCGGAATTGTCTGCCGTTGCTCACTGCCGGTGCCGCGCTCAGGTACAATGCCGCCGGTTGAAAATGCGGGCAGATTTGATACGGAATCGGCGTACTGTGACCGCTCACCCACCGAGGCATTGCCAGATACGGCACCATTGGCGTCCGATATCGGCCACCACCCACAAGACCCAGACCCATCTATGAGCAAGTTGTTAGAAAACGGCGTTCACCATTTCGACCCCAGTGCTGAAAATCGCGATTCCTGGAACCACTTTGTTGCAACCAGCGAAACTGCCGGTTTCTACCATCAGTTTGAGTGGCAAGAGATCAACCAAACCGAATTCGGCCACCGCACCTGGTACCTTGCCTCGCTCAACGATGGGGCCATCGACGGGGTATTTCCGCTGGTTCTGATAGAGAGCCGTATTTTCGGCCGAATTCTTTGCTCGATGCCATTCGTCAACTACGGTGGTCCGTCGGCAGTGAACAGCGCTGCGAACGATGCGCTGGTCGCCCGCGCCTGTGAGATTGCCAGAGAGCAGAAGGCCGACTTCCTCGAGATCCGCGGCCTTGGCGTCTGCGACCAGAGCCTGCCCCGGTCCGAACACAAGGTTTCCATGACCATTGCGCTCGCAAACGACCCTGACGAAATCTGGAACTCGTACAAGTCCAAACACCGCACCAACATCCGCCGGGTCTACAAGGACGGCGTAACCGTCCAATCCGGTGGCATGGAGCTGTTGGACACCTTCTACGCCATCATGAGCCGTTCCTGGCGTGCACTTGGCACACCGATATACCGGAAGCAGTATTTTCAATCGATTATCGAATCACTGGGTGATCAGATCCGAATTTACGTAGCCAGCCAGAACGGTCAGCCCGTGGCCACCGCTTTCAACGGTCAGTTTGGTGGCACTGTTGAGGGTATGTGGGCAGGCATGGACCCGGACTTCCGCAAGGTGCAGGTGAACTACGTTCTGTACTGGGAGATGATCAAGGACGCCTGTGAAGCCGGCTTCCGTGACTATCACCTCGGGCGCTCAACGGCAGACTCCGGTGGCGAGGTATTCAAACAGAAATGGGGCGCCGAAGCGCGTCAATTGTACTGGCAATACTATTTGCCCAACGGCGGCGACCTGCCGGGCCTCAATCCGGACAACCCGAAATACGCACTCGCCATCAAGGTGTGGCGCAAGCTGCCGTTATGGGTGACCCAGCAAGCCGGTCCATTGCTGGCGCGCAGCATACCTTGAGCTACCGCTACCAGTAGCGCTCGGTCTTGCCGCTCAGCCGATACCAGGCAAGGGCCGCGTATTCGTTGACGGCAAGATCTGACACGAGCAAGTGAAACGGGCTGGGCATCAATGACGCCGACCCGGAGTCCTGCGGCAACTGGTAATCCGTAGGCGCGGGTATCGGGCGGCTGCCCTGTGCCTCGAATACCCCCATAGCACGCGGCATGTGCCCGGCAGACGTGATCAGATAGAAGCGTTGCTCACCCAGCATGCGCGCGACCCGTTGCGCACTGTCCGAGGTGTGCACCGCGCCGCCGTCCGCGGTAACCGCCGTGGCCGGAACTCCGGCACTTTCCAGCAGATCCGCCATGATCGCTGTGGCCGTCGCATCCCCGGAAATGACTATGCGCCGGATCCGGCCCTCGGCAAAAAGGCGCCCCGCCTCCAGAACGCGGTACAGCGCCGAACTGCCCGCGCGGCTGCTGAGCGGCATGCGTGGATCGTCGGCGGCGTATGCCGTCAAAACCACCGCGGTAGCCAGCGCCGGGTAACGGTCGCCGTCCAGTACCGGGGGGTATCGGTACTCAAGGGGACTGATCAGCATCGACGCGACGATGCCGTTGGAAAAAAACAGGTACAGGATTGCTGCCAGCAAATACGGGTATACCGCCCGGCGCCGCTGTTGCGCCATGAACAGCAACACGCTGCCAAGCAGGAGCAGCAAGGCTATTACGTGAGACGGCAGCATCATGTCCTTGAATATTTCGATCATCTGGTTGCTCTGTAATCTGCGGCAATCTTGTTAGTGACGGGCCTCCGTTGACGACGCTGCCGGGTCAGTCCGGAACCGGGCAATGCATGCACTCATCACTCGGCTGTGATCCGGCGCAGCTCGCCCAACATAATGCCGACCGCCCCATACCCGTAGTGGCCGGACAGGGCGGGCGGCCAGCAAATTCCTGCACGAATTGCGGATACCCGCCACAAGCACGTTCCCCGACCTGCCAGATGCTGTCTATCTCACTGATAATGCAGGTATAATGCGCCTTCCCCGGCAAACAACGCCAGTCCCGGCTGCAACCGCCAACCGCACCGTCACGAGACTTCGACATCATATGAGAACGCTAGCGCCCAGTGGTAGCCCGATTCGCCTGCGCGAACTGCTGGCCTGTGCGACCGCCGTCGGCAAACCGGCGGCAGATACGTTACGGCAGGCGCTGTGTGCCGAGCTGGGTGTGAAACATGCCTTCCTTATGGCCAATGGTCGCGGCGCGATGTCGCTGCTGTTACGCAGCCTGGCCAGTCAGCAAGCTGATCGTGAACGGCGCTACGTCGTCGTGCCCTCCTATACCTGCTACTCGGTTGCCGCCTCTGCGCTGATGGCAGGTCTGGAAGTACTCGTTTGCGACATCGACGAAGACACGCTGTGCTACAACCGCGAACAACTGGAGTCGATTGACTTCAGTCGCGTACTGGCCATCGTCAGCGCCAACCTTTACGGCATCCCGGATCGGCTCCCGGAACTCGAAACGCTGGCACAACGACACGGCGTATTCCTGCTTGACGACGCTGCCCAGTGCTTGGGCGCTACCGTCGCCGGTCGCCGGGTCGGCACTTTTGGTGATGCCGGAATACTGAGCTTCGACAAGGGCAAGATCATCACCTCGATCAACGGTGGCGTCATCGTTACCAACAATGACGCGCTGGCTGCAAAACTGGCCGCGGCACTCGGCGAACTGCAGCCATTGCCATTGGCAACCCGCGTTACCGAGCTCATCAAGCTGGGCGTCTATTTCACAATGCTGAACCCGTGGCTCTATGGCATACCGGCCAATCTGCCGTTTCTGAAGCTGGGCGCTACCCGCTACGAAGATGACTATCCATTGCAGCGTTATTTCGACGGACTCGCACCGCTGGCACTGGCGCAATTTCGCCGCATGGCGGAGATCAACGCAAGCCGACGGGCCTGTGCCGCAATCTACGAAGCTCAACTGCCACGTATGCCGTTGCTCGCAACCATCTCCCCTGTCGCGAACAGTGAACCGGTCTGGCTGCGGTTTCCGCTGCGCATACGCGATGCTGCTGCGCGCACGGACTTTCTCAGCAAGAACCGCAAGAACGGTTGCAGCGCGTCATACCCATTATCCATCGCTGACGTACCAGAGATTCGTGATCGCATCGTCGTCCAGAACGGGACCAGTCACGGCGGAAGAACGATTGCTGGCCAAATCGTCACCTTGCCTACCCATGGCTACGTCAATGACAACGATATTGCACGCATCTGCGACGGACTGACGCTGTTGTCTGCCAGTCCAGCCTGCGCCACCCGGAGTAGCTGAGCTTGCAGTTCGCCATACACAAGCGACTGTCTGACATACCGCTGAGTTCGGCGGCCTGGGATCAACTGGTAGAGGACTCCGGCATTGGCGGTGTTTTTCTCCGCCACGCGTGGATACATACGTGGTGGCAACATCTCGCCGGCAACAAAGAACTGTTCTTCATAACCATTCATTCGAAAGGAGACATCGTCGGCTTCGCACCGCTTATGTTGGACCGTTCACGAACTTTGAGATTCATCGCGGACGAAAACTCCGACTATCTGGGTTTCGTTATTCGTGCCGGCGACACCGCCGTCACAGGCCACTTGATGAAATTCCTCGCTGCGCAGAAATCCTGGCGCGTGCTGCATTTGCGAAATCTGCCAAGAGCAGAGAGCAACGGACAGTTGAAGGCAGCCTGCGAAGCGGCCGGGCTTATCCCCTGGCGCAACTATTCAGTTGTCGCTCCCTACCTTGCGCTTAGCACCGACCGGGCAAAAGCGGAGAAACTGCTCAATAAATACAGTGTGCGCCGCGCCGAACGTCAACTGACTGATCAGGGAGAACTGCGTTACGAAGTGTTCTCCGAAACACAACATACTGATGAGCTTTGGAACGACTTCACCGCTCAGCACATAAAACGTTGCCGCGCCGATCATCGCAAGTCACCCTTTGAGGAGCCGAATTATGCCGCCTTTCTGCGTGCGATATTTGATGCACCTGACCTGCGCGACGCGCTGCACTTTTCGGCAGTTTTGCTCAACGGCCGAGCCGTTGCCTACCATCTCGGCTTCATTTCGAATCAGCGTCTGCTTTGGTACAAGCCCAGTTTCGACACTTCCCTGACCAAAGGCTCCCCGGGAATTGTGCTTATTCGCTGCCTTGCGAACTACGCCTTGGAGCACAACCTCACCGAACTGGATTTCACGATCGGCGCAGAACCCTTTAAAGAACGTTTTTCCAATGGCGTTCGCTACGTAGACACCTATCGGATACACCGCTCAAGGTTGCGCTATCTGCGCGATGCGGGGTACTGGCGCACGCGCGCTTGGATAAAAACACTGATTAAAGGAAAAAAGTGATGTCGGCAAAGAACCGATGCAACACTCAAGATCAGGAATGCACGCTGTGAAACTGTCGGTGATCATCCCAAGTTACCTTCGGGCACCGATGCTGTGCGAAGCCATAGACAGTGTGTTGTCGCAAGATATCGACGACATGGAATTAATTGTCATTGATGATGGCTCCACTGACGACACTCGTGTGCGAGTGCGGCAATACGGCGACCGGATTCGTTACGTTTACCAGGAGAATCAGGGGCTAAGCACAGCCCGTAACAATGGCATCGCACTCGCGCGAGGAGAGTACATTGCCCTGCTCGACAATGACGACTGGTTCATGCCCGGCAAACTGCGGTTGCAGCTGGCGCTGCTGGATGCGCTGCCAGACGTCTCCGGCACCTATAGCAACTTTACTATCTATCGCTCTGACGACGACACAACGCCCAATGGTGTTCAGACCTGGTACGACAACCCTATGGACTGGTCAAAAGTTTTCGACCGGAAAGTACCATTGCGTAAGATTCTGGACGACATCAGTCCCGCGCCAGCCGACACAATGGCGTATGTCGGCTCTTTGTACTCGGCGTCGCTTGAACACTATTTTGTGTTGCCGTCGACAGCTGTATTCAGAAAATCCATGCTCCCGGAGGATGGCCTTTTCCCGGTACACGATCCCATTTGCGGCGACTGGGATTTTTTCGCCCGCATCTCGCGATTAGCTCCATTGTGTTTCGTCGACACCGAGCTTGCTTACAACCGCAGTCACATTGATGAAAGCCGCCTGACCCAAACACGAATGCGTCAGCAGATCGAGCTGCGAATCGACTTTTTGGAACGTGTCTACCGTAAAGATGAGAAATTTTACAAGGAGAACAGAGTGCGGGTTGACCGTGTCCATCAAACGAGACTATCCGAACTCTGCAAACTGCAGCTTCTGGAAGAAGACCAGGACGCTGCCGTAGAAACCTCCGTGCGGCTGAAGAGGCTCGACGTGCCGCTCGGCCGCCGCGAACGGTTGTTGATTGCAGCTTCGGCCATTCCTGGAACCGGTCATTTGCTCAGCCTGGCACGCGCGCTGAAACGGCGCCTGCGACTCTAGCCGTGACCATTCCCAGCGCATTAAGTACGCGCCTGTGCGCGGACCACGACTCACTGCGAGAGCTACGCAGCGACTGGCAGGCACTGGCCGATGTCGCGCGTTCTCCCCTGCTGGACCATGCGTGGTTTGACGCCTGCGCCAAATACCTGCATGCGAACGATACGCTGCATGTATTGGTGCAGTACGACGCCAGTAACACCGTCACGGCTATCGCGCCGTTGGTGAGAATCGAGCGCGAGCGCCGCAGCTGGCTGGAGTTCCTGGGTTCAGCGCAACTCTATGAACCATCGGGCATGCTGTACCGGGACCCGGCCACGCTACCCGCACTTTACAAGGCTGTCGCCGGGACACGCTGGCCCGTGCAGCTGCGTCGCTTGTCAGCGGACCCCGACCACAAGAGTCTCGCGCCCCAACGACGCTGGCAGTCAGGCCTGTGGATGCGGGCCATGACTGCACCCACAGCCGTTCTCGACCTGCAAGACGGCTGGGATGCATTCTATGCCACGCTGTCGTCAAGGCGACGCTATGACCATCGCCGGGCGCAAAAACGAGCTGCCAATTTCGGCACACTGCAATTCCAGGCGTACCAGCCAACAGTCGACGAAGTCTCCGGGTTGCTCGAGCGAGCGTTTGCCATTGAAAACCGGAGCTGGAAAGGCAAGCAGGGTTCGTCGGTGCTGAAACGCCCGCAGCTCGAGTCATTTTTTCGTGGCTACAGTTCGGCAGCAGCAGCCGAAGGCACTTTGCGGGTTTTTTTCCTGGTCGTGGACGAGGTCGCTATTTCTATGGCGCTGTGCGTGGAAAAATACGATGCACTGTGGTTTCTCAAAATCGGCTATGACGACACGTACGCGAAATGTTCTCCCGGCATCCTGCAGCTCATGTATATCATCGAACACTGCTGTAACAACGGCACCTCACGGATCGAACACCTGGGGTCATTCGAGCCCTGGCTCGCTGCCTGGACCAGCCGCGTCCGGGCACACGCGACGTTTGTGCACTATCCACAGAACCTGACAGGGGCGGCCCTCCTGCTTAACGATGCTGTGCGCGTGCTACGCAGCCGGCTAACCTCCGACAACCAGGAAGCCTGACACCGAAGATGCGTAAGATACTGAAAACAATAAAAATACTACTAGCCAGAGGCTTGTTCCACAGCGGCCTCTGGGCGGTGTTTGCCCGCCGACGCCTGGGCGATCAGGCGGTCGTACTGACCTATCACCGGGTAATCGATGAACAACGAAGACCGCGACCGGATTCAAACCCCGGAATCATCGTATCGGCGGACACGTTTGATATGCAGATGCGCGCGCTTCGTGACCACCTGAACCCCGTCTCGCTGGCTGATTTTCACGCTCACGTTGAACACGGCAAACCACTGCCGCCGAAAAGCTGTCTCGTCACTTTTGATGATGGCTGGCTCGACAACTACGAAGTCGCCTTTCCCATACTGCAGAAGTACAAGATTCCCGCCGTAGTCTTCATACCGCTGGACTACATAGACAACAACATTATGTTCTGGCAGGAAGAAATGCTCATGTGGCTGACTACCTTGCTGTCGGCTGGCGATGCCGACAGTCTGCAACGGCTCGCCTCCCTGCTGAACAAGCACGAATCCGCCGCGTCGATAACAATCCACGATATACGGGCACACGTTGTGGCCATGAAAGATTCCAGCGATGACGTGATCACCGAAGCACTGCAATCCCTGCGCCAGGAGCTGGGCAAGAATGGCGAGCCGGCACATTACAATCGCTACCTGAACTGGCAACAGGTAAAGGAAATGCGTACCGCTGGTATCGACTTTGCGTCACATGCTTTGAGTCACCGTATCCTCTGCCGGATGTCGGACGAGCGCTGCCGCGAGGAATTGCAGCAGAGCCGTACTCTGCTCGAGCAGCAACTGGGCGAGCCGGTACGCGCAATAGCCTATCCCAACGGCGATCACGACGAACGGGTCATGCGCAAGACCCGCGAAGCCGGGTACACTCTGGCCTTCGCCACGACCAGCGGCTTGTACAGCCAGGCTGACGAGCCGTTATCGATACCGCGCATGAACGTCCATGAGAACAATTCACGCGACAAGGCCTTGTTTCTTTGCGCGACCATCAACCTGCTTTAGCCGGTACCTGAATCCGCTATGAGAATACTTGTTACTGACGGGAATAGTCGCTCAACCCTCGCTATTACCCGCTCGCTCGGCCAGGCCGGGCACGAAGTAATCGTCACCAGCAAGGCACCGAAGTCAATTGCAGCGTGTTCGCGTTACTGCCACGAACATCACACCTACCCCGACCCGGCGCTGTCGCGCGCCGAGTTTGTCGATTCACTGGTATCGCTCGTCGAACAGTTGAAGATTGATGTGTTGCTGCCGGTCACTGATGTTTGTGTCCTGCCCGTCGCGGAACAACGCCAGCGTTTCGAGGCACTTTGCCACTTGCCATTGCCGGCCGCCGACTCGCTGGACCGGGCTGCCGACAAACAAGCGATAACCACGCTGGCCGCCGAGCTTGGCGTTGCAACACCGGTATCGCTCACCGTTGCGGAACCCGGCCAGCTCGATATCGACAGCTTGCAAATCCCTTACCCGGTTGTGCTGAAACCCGCCCGCTCACGGGTCAGAACCGCCGAAGGCTGGCTCTACACCGGCGTTGACTATGCGGACTCAGCCAGGTCATTGAAACGGAAGTTGGATGGCATACCTGCCGCAGCCTATCCGGTTCTACTGCAGGAACGGGTCAGCGGCCCCGGCATCGGCTTGTTCTACTGTTTCGACAATGGTCGGCCAGTTGCCAGTTTTGCACATCGGCGGCTGCGCGAGAAACCACCGTCCGGCGGTGTCAGCGTACTTCGTGAAAGCGTCCCATTGAATCCGCAGGCACATGAATACAGTTTGAAGTTGCTTGGTGCATTGAACTGGCATGGCGTTGCGATGGTCGAGTTCAAACTGGACGAACGTGACAATACGCCCAAACTGATGGAGATCAATGGGCGCTTTTGGGGGTCGCTGCAGCTGGCAATCGACGCGGGGGTGGACTTCCCGGCCATACTGGTGCGCATCGCCAGTGGCGAAACGGTCGCTCCAATCGAGCAATACCGCTACGGCGTACGTTCAAGATGGCTGTGGGGCGACGTGGATTTGCTGTTGATGTTTTTGCTGAAGTCCCGCGAGGAACTGCAGCTGCCCGCGGGACACCCGAACCGCCTGATCTCGATATTGACAGTTCTCTGTCCCTGGGTACCCGGTCAAAAACTCGAGATCTTGAGACTTGGTGACATCAAGCCCTGGCTGCACGAATCACTTAACTGGTTTCGTCGCTAACGCCCCAGCAAGGCTGCGGCCAGCGTTTCGGCCGATCGGTCCAGTTGTTCAACAATTTGCCGGATGCGCGCGGGAGAGCGCCCGTAAGGATCATCGATGTCCGCTTGCTCGTCCTCGTTAAACGCTCCGGCCCAGATCACCTTGTTGTCAGTGGCAGCGTAGGCTCGCAAAGCATCGCGATTAAAACCGTCCATGATCACGATGAGATCTGCCCAGTCAGCAAGCGACTGATCAATACGAGCTGAGCGATGCTGGGTAAGATCGACGCCGAATTCCGCGGCCATCGCAATGTGGTTGCTACTGCAAGGCCGGCCGACCCGGTCGTGAAAACCAGCCGAGCGCACCTTCCATTCCGATTCAAGCAGCCGTGACCGCAGCTTTTCACCAATGTACGGACTGCGGTAAATATTGCCGTAACACATCACCAGCACATTACGGCCTGACGCCGCCGCGAGATTGCGCCGACTTTCCTCCACCGCCTGCCGTCGGTAGCGCCGATGGCGCCACCGACGTTGCAGTGAGCGTGCGATACGAACTATCACTTGCCGAAAGCCTGCCCTGCTATTTGACGATCTCCGGAACATTCTCGACGAGAACCCCTGCCGCGTGCAGGTAGCTCGTCGTTGAGCGCTTGTTCTCAATGTCTTTGTAAACATGAGCGGCATGTTGCTCATCGATACCCAGCGCCTGTCCGAGTTCTGCGGCACTGTATCCATTGTTCAACGCGTACAATGCCAGGTCCATCTGCTGATACGGCAAGGCAAAATAGAATTCATCCTGGCCCTGATCCAGACTGTAAGTATCGGTTGTCGGGGTCGCAGAACAAATTTCCTCGGGTAATCCCATGTGCCTTGCCAACGCATAGACTTGCGTTTTGTAGAGATGCGCAATGGGTTTCACATCCGCCGAGCCGTCGCCATTCTTGACGAAAAAGCCCTGATCGTACTCAAGGCGATTCGGCGTCCCAACGACGGCATAATTCAGGCGATCAGCATGGAAGTACTCAACGGTCTTGCGAATACGTTGTTTGTAATTGGTCGCTGCGACAATTTTGAGGTATTCGGTGAGCGGCAAACGCTTCTCGTGCATTTGCCCATCCGGTGAACGCACTACCAGCATGAAGTGATTGACCCGGCCTTCCAGGCCACCCGATATGACAATTTTGTTGGCCCAGCCATCACCGTAATCGGGAAAGACGCTTCTGATGGCTTCGTCGCGTTGCTGGTAGCAACCGATTGCGGCCAATGTCGGCGCAATATTGAACAACTCGTAGTCAATGCCGAGGTGTTTCGCGAGGATATCGCCGCGTGATGTACTGGAATCGGCCGAATCCTGCTCAGGCAACAGCAGGCCATAAACCTTCTTCTTGCCGAGTGCACGCACGCACAGTGCGGCCGAGACTGAACTGTCGATGCCGCCAGACATCGCGATGATGAGACCGCGCTTGCGCAGTGTCTTCGCGAGAATTTCGCGAAGTCTTGCCGTGATCTTCTCGATCTCGGCGTCCATGTCCATGCTCAGGGACTCGGTCGTTAACGTAGGTTTCTTGTCATTCACTGCTTGTTCTCCTCAAATTCCCTGGCAAGAGCGAGCCGCTTTATTTTTCCTGAACTCGTGCGCGGCAGCGCATCAACAAATCTTAGATGTTTCGGTACTTTGTACGGCGACAACGCTGCTCTGCAGCGGCGCTGTACCAATTTTGCAGGCAAGTCCACGCCTGGTTTACAAACGATGGCAACCGCAATCGCCTGGCCCAGCGTTACATCCGGAACCGGATACGCGGCAACGGCCTCTACTTCCTCAAATCCGGCAATGACTTCCTCGATCTCCTGTGGGCTGACGCGGTTCGCACCTGTTTTGATCATCTCCGAAGAGCGACCCGTCAGATAGAGAAAACCATCCTCATCCATGTAACCGAGATCGCCGGTCCGCAACCAGCCGTCCCGAAGAACTGCCGCCGTTCCGATCGGGTCTTTCCAATACCCCAACATGATGTTGTCGCCGCTCACATAAACGTCGAGCGGTGCGTCTGCCGAGCCACGATTGGAGTCGTCGGGACCGAGCCGCAGCTTGACGCCAGCAATCGGAGTACCCACCGAACCAATTTTTGACTCCAGAAATCCGGGCGGCAAACAGGTCAGCCTGGCCGTTGCCTCGGTCTGACCGTACATCACAAATATATCGACCCCTGGCAATACCTCCTGCAAGTAGCGAGTCTGCTCGACGGACATCGGACCGCCTGCTTGTGCCACGTACCGCAACGAGGAGAAGTCGTATTCCGCGAGGCTACCTGCACCGAACAACAAACTGAATGTTGTTGGAACGCCGTAGAAACCGCTTGCACGATGCTCTTGTAATGCCGCGAGCACGACCCGTGGAAACGCGACATTATCCTGCAACACAAGACAGGCACCTGCTGTCATGTGGGTGTGCAGAACGGAATTTCCGAACGAATAGTGAAACGGCAGAATGTTAAAGCCACGATCGATCCAGCTAAGGTCGAGATAATCCAGAATGGAGGCCGTGTTCGCAAACAGGTTGCGTTGACTCAACATCACCCCTTTCGGGTTTCCGGTGGTGCCGGAGGTGTACATGATCGATGCGAGATCACCGCTGCGTGTATCAACAAAGTATTGCTGACAATCCGTCGTCGCTGCCCGCCGGATATCCGCCCAGGTGCTGCGATCATTGGCCTCAACGTCGCCGCGCTGTATGACCACGACTTCAACCCCTCGCTCCTGCAATATGGCCTGCAATGCTTTGAGGTCACGGTAAGTTCGTTGCACAAACAGGACACGGGCTTCGCAATGCTCAAGAAGGTGGGCAATGACGGTGGCTGGTTCCTGAAAATTGAGCGGAACGGTCACTCGACCCGACACCTGTGTGCCATAGAACACGCCTACGTATTCCGCACTGTTTTGCAACAACAGGCCAACTCTGTCGCCACGTTCAAGATTCAGCGCCGCCAGATAATTCGCAACTGCGCCTGCCAATCCGGCCAGCGCCTCGTAACTCCAGGTTCCGCGCGGAGCTATGACAGCGTCAGACGAGAGCTGGCGTTCGACAGACCGAAGAAACGATTGTGCGATGCTTTGCGGCATGCGGATTCCGTCGTTACTGCTTACGCGCTACGAATGCGGCAATTCTGTTTACTGAGTCGAGATTTTCCGGAACCATCTCTTCATCTTCGACTTTTACGCCCAGCTCTTCTTCGATGAACATGATGATCTCAAGCATGCCAGTGGAATCGACGATACCGCGTTCCAGCAACGAATCGTCCTCGCCAATGGCCGATTGATCGTCGGTGAACAAGTAGTTCTCGAGAATGAAGTCCTTAACTTTCTTTTGCAGCTCTGAAGCCATGCTGATTGCCTTCCTGTGGGTTCAAATTTAGTGCATCGCACTTAGGGGTATTTTCCGAAAATTGTGATCCGGCACCGTCGACGAACAGGTGATGCCAGACCTGCGTTGACAAGATGCCTACAAAAGCCATGTTGTCGCGCTCACCAAGACCGCTCGACCGGCGCGCTTTGTTAAGCAGTCGATCGACCTTGCGTGAATCAAAATAGCCTGCCCGGCTGACGGCATCGCTGTGCAGAAAATCGAGCATGCCGGAACTGGCGGCTTCCGCGACAAAGGCCTCAACATTGGGAGCCCGGTAAGGCTGCTTGCTGCGCCGTACAATCGACTCAGGCAAATCGTCGCGCATGGCTTGCTTTAACAGGTATTTTTCCCGCATCGCGCGCATCTTGAGCTTCGGCGGCAGCTTTTCCGCAAACTCAATCACCCGGTGATCGAGGAACGGGAAACGGCCCTCAACGGAGTTCGACATCAGCATCCGGTCACCTTGAGATGACAGAATGTAGCCCGGAAGTATGGTGCTGGCCTCGACAAACTCCCAGCGGTTGAACCGCTGCCATTCGCGCCACGGTGCCGGGGTCGCTGCAAAAGTCTCACGTACATCCTCAACAACGCTGTCCCGGAAGTCGTTCGAGTAGAACATCTTGATCTGCGATGTCATGTTCCAGCGCGGTATGTGCGAAAACGCCAGCGTATCAATCTGGTCAAAGCTGCCACCAAAGAACGCTTTCAGATACGACTCGTTCTGCGTATTGCCGAAATCAAGGTACGGGTACAAGCGCTTCAACAGGGCTGGTCGCCAGGATGAGTCGGGATTTCGGGCCCAGAACTCCCGAACCTTGGCTTCCTTGAAAATATCGTAACCACCGAGTACCTCGTCAGCACCTTCGCCGGTCAGTACCACTTTGAAATCATTCTCGCGAACCAGGCCGGACAACATGCCCATTGGCACGGGCGCGGTTCTCAAAACGGGTACTTCCGCATGCCACAAGGACTGAACGAAGCGTTCCGCTATATCCCCCTGCCGACAGGTCACACTGCTGTGATCGGTCTGCAGGAAAGCGGACATCTCATTCTGATGCGCACTCTCGTCGAGTTGCTTGCTCTCGAAGCCGATCGAAAAGGTGCGCAGGTCCGTCACGTTCTGCTGTTTGATCATGGCAACCAGTGACGAGGAATCCAGCCCACCCGACAGGTATGCACCAACCGGCACATCGGCGCGCAGCCGGATACGGGTTGCATCGTCGAGCAAGGAGCGTAACTCCGCCGTCAGATCGGCCTCGCTGGCCTTATGGAACTCACCGTCCGCTGGGTAACTCCAGTTCCAGTACTGACGCTGATGTACCTCGCCATTTTGCAGCACCAGCATTTCGCCGGGCCGCAACTGATGGACACCTTCGAACAGCGTTCGTGGCGCGACCGGGCACCAGAACGTAAATACCTCATCGAGTGCTGCCGGACTGAGCCGCGCATCCAACAGGCCGCTCTTCAGCATGCCTTTGACTTCGGAACAGAAAAGCAGCTGCCCGTCTTTGACGGTATAGAACAGCGGCAAAATGCCGACTCTGTCGCGCACCAGAATCAAGCGTCGCTTGGATTCGTCCCACAGGGAGATCGCGAACTGACCGTTCAGATGATCGACAAAATTGTCACCGTACTCCTCATACAGGTGAACGATGACCTCGGTATCGGTTTCCGTGTAGAAACGATGGCCACGGTGCAACAGATCCGCCCGCAGTTCTTTGTAATTGAATATTTCGCCGTTGTAGCTGACCCAGACGGTCTGGTCTTCGTTGTGGATCGGCTGCTTGCCGCCGTCAACGTCGATGATGCTGAGGCGGGCATGGCCAAGACCGATACCTGGCGACAAGTAATAGCCGCGACCGTCCGGCCCGCGGTGGCGAATCGCGGATACCATACGTTCCAGCGGTGCACGCTCGGGAACCGCGCGCCCACTCAGAGGCGCTATGCCAGCAATACCACACATAGGAATTCAGCTTTCCGCGATCACAAAGTAGTTATTATCACCGAATAACGAATCAGGCAGCGTGATCGCTATCACATTGAATTTGCTCTGATTGCAATCCGCTGGCCTGCACCAGTTCGGTCATGGAGCCGAACGAAAAATCATCGAGCATACGGCGCAGCCTCGGTTCAGTCTTCTCGAGGTTGTTGTAATGCCTGAACTTCGAGAACCCTTTGACGTCCAGCCTGGGCTGTTCGGGGTCCACTTCCCACGGATGGATATAAAACACCCAGGGCCGGCCAGCCGCGTTGACCCGCCGTGCCGCAGCACGGGTGAAGGCATAGGGGTAGAGACGGAAATAGCCGCCTCCCGAGACCGGAATGCGGACGCCGCCAAAGGGCAATACCGTCATCGGCACTTCAACGATACTGCCACCGTTCGGCAACTCGCGCCGGTGCGGCTCCAGGACCGCATCCGCAATGCCGTAGCGGTCATGGTGTACCGGGAATATGCTCGAGTCGTATTCAAAACCCGCCTCTTGCAACACCTCCAGGGCCCACAAGGTGTCTTTGCGAATCGAGAAGCTGGCTGCGCGGTAGCCAACAACCGCAGCGCCGGTCGCGTCCTCCAGCAGACCTTTGGCCTTGACGGTTTCTTCGCGAAACTCCGCTTGCGACTGATTGTAGATCAACGCGTGTGAGTATCCGTGGCAAGCCACTTCATGGCCGGCATCGCGAATTTGCCGAATTAAGGGTGCGAAACGCTCGACGACCCAGCCCAGCACGAAAAAGGTGCCCTTGACACCGGCATCGTCGAGCACACCCAGAATACGTTCCGTATTTTCGCACACCCGGAATTCCAGATTGTCGCGGCCGATACGGCGCACGCCGTCGGCGAGCGCCGAAGCATGGAAGTAATCCTCAACATCTACGCTGAACGCATTCAACGGCTGGGCGGTTGTTCTGGTCATCGGTTTTCCGGGGTACTGCTTTTGTTGCGGCCAGACAGCACACAGCCGCTGGGTGATACGACAAACAATATGTCGTCAAGCCAAACTAGCGTCCTAGTCGCGGACGATAGCGGAACAGAAGTTGCACGCGATTCTCGGTAACGTCACTGCCCGGATCGCTGCTGTCGCGCGTACTGCGTTCGAAGCGTAAATCGATGTCCAGCGTTTCCAGCTCCCGCCAGCCGAAGCTGATGCCGTAAGACTGATCTTCGTCATCACGATCCAGATTGCTGTAATCGCGGCGGGAAATGCGTCCGAAGACACTGCCATCCCAGCGGCTCCCGAGTCGGCGCGTCACGTTGAAGTTCGCGCCGGTTGAGGTGCGATCAAACTGACCGCCATCTTCGTACTGGTCATCGCTCCAGTCGATCGCCACATAGACATCGGTTCGTGGACGGTCGTACACGAAACTTGCGGTGGTGAAATTTTCGCGGAACGGCGCACTGATATTGGTCTGATTCTGCACTTGCCCAAGTTGCGGGCTGTTTGCCTGGTTGCCACGGAAATTCTGAGCCGCATCCGATACCCGTGTACCCGCCTCGAGTGAAAACGTGCTGATCTCGGAAACACGGCGGCGCCATTCGACAACGGCCAACGGCTCTTTGGTTTCAACACCATCCCTGTCCGCGCGCGACCAGCCCAGATCAACAGCCAGTTCATTGCGCGCGCCTTCCGTTTCAAAACGGGCGAATGCGTCATACCGTTCGATAGGCGGATTCAGGATTTCCTGATCAAACTCGGTTCGCTCGCCGCGCACATTAAACGACACTGAGCGGTTCTGGCTGATCTGCCGGACCAGGCCTACCTGTGCACCGTAGCGGCCATTGTCAAACGGCTGCTCTTCGTAGTTTACATCGGAGTACGTAGCCGACACCGTCGCGGCGAACCGCGCGCTCAAGGGAATTTGCAGTATGGGTCCGGTTGTAAAATAACTTACGTTCTGGCGATTCCCCGGCGTTACCGGAGAAAACGGATCGATCGACTGCTGGCCGACATTGCCTTGAAACAACCATTGAAGATTGCGGTCGATCAGTTGAAAAATGGCCCCGGCGTCGAGCGCAGGCAACACTTCACTGCCAAACGAATTGCCGTCATAGCCAAGGTAGTTGAGAGAGCCGCGTATATCGACCTGCGCGCGCGCACTTTCATCGGTATAGGTAATATTCAGCCCGGCGTTGTAGACAATTTCGTCCATCTGCGGATCAATGCCATTATCCGGCAGACGCCCGATGTTGTCTGAATGCCCGATGCCGGCTTCCAGCTCAAGGCCGAAATCCGCGGCCACGGCGGCGCCGAAACTGGTACTGATCAACAGCAGTCCAATTCGCGCAATCACTGTCATTTTCTTGTTCATGGTGAAATCCGGTTCGGAGTACTAGCGGTTGTTGGCCTGGCTAGCCGATGATGAACTTGATGATGGCATGCCATCATCCGTGTAGGTCGAGCTGTCGCTGCCATAGTAACCGCCATAGTAGCCACGATTCTTGCCAAACCGAACCTGATTCAAGATCAGGTTGGTCGGTTTGCTGGTATCCAGCGTGGCCAGCGCATCCATGACGGCTTCGCGCGGCGTAACCCCTGCCCGAACAACGACAACCATCTGACCGGCAATAGCCGTAAGCGCACGGGATTCAGTGGTCTGCAACAATGGCGAGGAATCAATAAGGACTATCTGCCGCGGGTTTCGCCGTGACAGGTAATCAATCAACTTCTGCATTCGTTTGCTGGACAGCAATTCTGTTGCGTTGTGGCGGAATTTGCCGGCCGGCAAGAAGGTCAATCCGTCGGCGCTGGTTGCCAACTCCAGTTCCTCGAGTTTGACCGAGGTGTCGTCCAGATAGTCCAGCAAGCCGGGTTCATCCTGAGCATCCAACAATGTCGAAATATGCGGTTTCGGTATGTCCGCATCAATCAGTATTACGGCAGTGTCCTTCTCCTGTGCCAGACTGAGCGCAAGGTTAAGGCAGGTGAAGGTCTTGCCGTCGCCGGACAACGCGCTGCTAACCAGCACCACGTGACCCTGCTTGATATCTTTGGCATTGGCGCCAAAGGCGTTCTTGATGATCGGCCGCTTGATGACCCGGTATTCCTCGTCGAACTTGCGTGTGTCTTCGGCTGGCGGAATCAGACCGGCGTCGCGCATCGCAGCGCGGTCAATCTGGACTATCCTCGCAGGCAGGGAAGCCGACGCCGATTGCGCGGCTTCATCCACCAGCAACACCGGTGTATCAACACTGGTCGCTTCGATGCGGCCGATCTTGTGCGGGCGTTCTGTCGCTTCCGGTGGCCGACCACCACGTTCGTCCTGGATCTTGCGTAATGCATCTACAATCTTACTCATTGTGCGCCTCAGCCAACCAGTTGACGAATAAACAGGCCGCCCGGCTCTTGCGCCAGTAAAGCCAAAACGAAAGTCACTACCAACATACCCCCTGCCACCGCAAACGAGGACAACTCTACCTTGCGGTGTGCGTGATGCCGATCGAGCCAGGTCATACTGACCGCCCCCAGTACTGGCAAACCGGTGATGTCACGCAGGTTGGATACATCGTGGAACACCGGGTTGAGCATGTGCAACAACCACGCGATGCCACCACCCGCACCCAGTGCAAAAACCAGGACCGCGAACAGGAACAGACTGCGTATTGGCGATACCGGCTCATTGCCCACGTACGGCGGGTCTATAAGCCGGAAGTTCACGACCGCCGCCTCCTGCTTGCGGGACGCGATCACTTCCTGCTCCAGCAATGTGCGCAATTCATCGTAGGTACTTTTGACCTGGTCATAGTCACGCGTTAATTCAGTCAGCTGCGCTTCAATGGCCGGAATGATGTCCACTTTGTTACGCAAATCGGCTATTCGTGCACGGTCTCGCGACAATTGGCTGCGCAGACCCGCCACTTCCACGTTAATTTCGTTCAATGCAATTTGCAGTTGCTGGTGCACAGGGTTGTTCGCCAGCGCACTGGAAGTCGCACCGCCGTTCTGTTGAATTTCCTCAATCCGGGCTGCACGTCTGTCACGCAACTGATCGATTTGTTCCTGAACGGAAATGACGTCCGGGTGCCGGTCCGTGAATCTCAGCAGCAGCTCACTGAGCTGCGCCTCCAGTTCGGCAATCCGCGTATCAAACTCAGTACGCGGCCCGCTGCCAGCCACTCGTGCGGCGGCGGCTGAACTGCTGGTCGCGGTCGCTGGTTCATCGACAAACGGGTTTTCTCCGCGTAATTGCGCTTCCAGCGTCGCCTTGCGGCTCAATGCATTTTCCAGCTGGACCTCCAGACCGCTCAGGTTTGTAAGCTCGTCTTGCAGGCGATTGAAGTAGCCACCGCTGTCGCTAGGCAGCAAACCTACGTTCTGCTGTTTGAAGTCTGCAAGCGCCCTTTCACGGGCCTTAAGCTGTTCGGAGTACTTGGTTATTTCCTCACGCAGGAACTCAATCGTTTCTTTGGAACTGTCCTGACGACCACGCACCACGTCGACCATGAATTCGTTGAGTAGTGCCTCGACGACGGCCAGACTCATCGCACGATCTTTGTCGCGGAAAGCAATCGTGTAAATGCCGTCTGTCGGTCGCGGCGCACGCTCCATCCCCGGTGAACCGGTAATAACAATCTTTTGTTGCAGCGAACTAATGAGCTCGTTCTTGCCCATGGGGGTACTCGCGCGCAAGTCCAGGTCCGTTTCCCGCGCCACTTTTTCCAGTACGGGCCTGCCGAGCATCGCCTGTTTTACCAGATTGACCTGGTCGCCTACCTGGTCCGGCGTCGTCACCTCACCGATGACCCGATCCAGACGTGAGCGCGTCTCGACGAAGAACTTCGCATTCGCTTCATAGACATCCTGTAGCGAATAGACAAAGAGCCAGCCGATTACGCAAATGCCCCAGGCGACGCCCATGGCCCACCAGCGGTAACGCCATGCGCCGACTATTTCCCGGCGGAGGAATATGATCAGATCGTTCATAGTTACTCTAGAATCTCGATTCCGGCACGATCAGTACATCGCCCGGGTACATGTTGATATTCTGACTCATATCACCGTCTTTCAGCAGGTTATCAAGTCGAACCCTGCACTCGGTGGACCTGTCGTCAATTTGCCGGACAATGTGCGAGCGGTTGCCCGCCGCAAACTCGTCCAGACCGCCAACGGCCACGACGACGTCCAGAACCTTAATGCCGTCACGATAGGCAATGGACTGCGGCGTTACGACGCTGCCAATGACCTGAATTTGATTGGACGATCCTTCCGCCGCAACCAGAATATTCACCTTCGGTATGCGCAGGTATTCCGACAGGACCTCTTCCATGTCGCGTGCGAGTTCAGTTGGCGTCTTACCAACGGCAACCATGTCCTCAACCAGCGAGATTGAGATCTTGCCATCCGGCCGCACCGGCACGGTGCCGGACAATTCCTGGTTCCGCCAAACGAAGATTTCCAGCGTATCGCCCGCGCCGATAACGTAATCCTGTAACCGAGCGTCAGGCTGCGGACAAACCGGCGGTACGCCGCCGCCACTGCTCGCACAACCGCTGATCATGAACACCGCCAGTAACAGCGTCGCCAATGGCATTCGCACTGTGATGTTCCGCATAGCTTTTCGCATCTCTAATCTCCGCCCGAGCTCGTTCCGAGCACGTTATTCGTTGTTACTGCCGACCACCAGCTGGTGGCCTGTAGCGTAAGAATTCAACCATTCCTGCACTACGTCCTGCGCATCGGAGCAATCGTCCAGGCAATCTGTCGACACAATCTCGATGCCTGCTTCCGGCCGTCCCGCAAATACGGCCAGGCCGTAGTACAATTTCGCTTGCAGGTCACTGGTAAAAAAACGACCACCTACGTTATAGCGAAAATACATCACGCGCTGTGCGCCATTCCGCGCTACGAGACGTAACTTCCGAAACGGCCTGCTGCCATCCTCGCCGAACCCCAGTTCCAGAACCCCAGACTCGACAGAACGCCAGCTCCCCTCCTGACCTTCCATACGGTTCTCGTAGCCAATCAATTCCCTACCCTGACTCTGTGCCAAATAGACATTGGCATAGACACTGACCAGCTGTTCACCCCGAATATAGCTGGCCAGCACTTCCCCGCTGTTACCGGTGTACAGCGGCTGCCAGTCCGCCGCGGCATCGTCTCTAACCCAGCCGTTCCGGTCGCCGGGCAACCGTAACTCTGCCGCCACATCGTCAAGGGATGGCATTTTCGCATAGATGACCGCCGAAGACGCCAACAGAAGTCCGACCACACAAGCGAACATACCCAAAGCCGCTGCACTGGTACGTCTTGGCGGCGCGGTCGTGAACTCCGTGTCAGAATCGTCAGGCGTCTGCCAGTCCATCCGGCGGGATACCCACAGCAGCGGCAGCATGGCAATGCCGTACAATATCCAGCCGAAAGTGTAGTGATCTTCTGTTACCAAATAGTGCTGCATGTCGGTGACATGACCCGCCACGATCACCAGAAACACCCTGACCCAGTTTGTCAGCAAGGCAATAAAGACGACGAGACCAACCAGCAGAATCGACGTACGAACGCGCTTTACGTAGAGCCACGCGTACAGCGTCGCAATGGCAAAGCTGATGATCAGGTAGTGCAGCCCGCTGCAGCCACTGGCAATCTCAAACGTTCCTGCTGGCAAGCTGACAAAATTGCCACTGATGAAGGCAGGAATCCCGACGACGGCGAGCGCAAACTCGACCGCGTGCACAGTAAGAAACTGCAGAACGAAATTGCCGCTTTCCCAGATCGGTACAGCCAGGTATAGATAGCCGATCGGCATGACCAGTATGCCGGCCAATCGCCAGCCCAGCACCGACAAACAGGCAAGCCACAAGATGGCGGGAAGGAGAATCTGATGTATCGCCTGGATGCTGCCGAGATTGGCAATACTCCACACCGACAAGAGTACTGCGAGCGCCGCCAGACCGAGCAAACTGGGTGACGCCTGTGCCCCGGCAAACTGCGGGCGCAGGCGATACACCATGTAAGCAATGATGGCGACGATAAGGTAGCCGTGCGAATAGCGGGACGATTCGAGCCAGAAGCCATGCAGTGACAACCAGGTCGGCCACAGGGCCAACACACTGACCGCGAAGACTGCCAGCAACACCGCCCACGGCGTTGGCCACGAGGCGCTCCCGTACGCCGTGTCGGTGCGCTGCTCGCTTGCCGCCATCGCCGAACTCACTGCTCGTTCTCCGAACTGCGGGCCATTACAGGCGTGCGGCCAGTTGTTCGGCCGCGGACCGGCTGGAAAACTCGGCTGTCGAAGCAAGCAAACGCTCGAGAATCTGTCTGGCCTCGTCCGTTTCGCCAGCATCGACCAAAACGCTCGCGAGGTGGTAGGCGATCTCCGCATTGCCCGGCATCTTGCGTGCGGCATCCCGCAACAATTCAACGGCACGCGCAGTCTCACCTTCGCGGGCGAGTATCCAGCCCAACGTGTCAGCAATCTGCGGATTATCAGGCGCCATTGCATGCGCCTTTTCGGCCAACTCAACCGCACGCGGGTCGCCCTCTTCCGAGTACTGCCAGGCCAGATTGTTAAGACCAATGGCGTTCAATTCCCCGCGTTCCATCAGGTTTTCGTATTGCGCCCGTGCAGCAGCCCCTTCACCGGCGGCGGTCAGGGTCTGGGCATACGCCAGGCGTATCTCGGCATCGTCCGGGTGCTCGTTCAGCCAGCGCGCCAGCGGCTCGGCCGTCTTTTCGCTGCCCGCAACGCGGTAGGCATTGGACAGTCGCAGTGCCAACGACCGCGACCAGCCGGCCGCGGCAGCACGCTCAAAATGCCCGATGGCTTTATCGGTATTGCCAGCCGCCAGTTCCAGGTCACCGCGCAAGCCCTCAACGCCCCGCTGATTCGGGTTCGCCTCAGCAAAGGCATTGACGCTGGCTCGCGCCCGCTCCGGAACGCCGGCACGAATGGCGGCGTTCACGACCAGCGACAGCCCCCGCAGATCGGCAGGCCGCATAGCGATGAACGCCCGGCCGGTATCGAATGCCGAGGTAAACTGCTCACCCGCCAGTTGGGCGAGCGCCAGATCAAATCGAAATGCCGCGTTACGGGGGTCAGCTGACACCGCCTGATTCAGCTGCAGCAAAGCCTGTTCCGGCTCATTGCGGGCAAGGTGCACCAGCCCCCGGACATGGCTGAACTCGGGCGCATCGGCAAATTCCTGGTTCGCACCATCGACCACGGCAAGGGCCGCGTCCGGTCGCCCCAGCGCCAGCTCCGTACGGGCCAGAATGGTAAGCGGTGCCACCGAATGTGGTGCAGCCTCTATCGCGCGACGCAGGTAGGCGGGCATTTCGGCCAACTGGTCCTGAGCTTCAAGCACTGCCGCCAGCGACATTAGCGCCGGCACGTGGGCCGGGTATGCAGTGAGCAAATCGACCAGGTATTTTTGCGCGCCGGGCAAGTCACCTGCCGCCTGATTCAGTCGGCTGAGGCTGAACAATGCCGCAATATTTGTTGGCTCGATTTGTAGCGCATCTTCGAAATGCTGGCGTGCACCGTCCTGATCTTGCAATGAATAACGCAATGCACCGACCGCAACACGCACATCGGCGGAATCCGGGTTCTCGCGCAACAGGCGTTCGCCTTCACTGACGGCTTCATTCACCCTGCCATCCCGCAGTAATGCGGTGATCAGCAGCGTTTGCCGGCGTAGTTCGCTGTCGGCCGATTCCGGCATGGATTGCAGCAACTCAACAGCGCTTTCGTTCCTGCCGGCCGTGATATACGTTGTTGCCAGCGCCAGCCCGACAAGTGAGTTTTGCGGGTCCATTTCAACGCTACGTTCGAAATATCGAATAGCCTCGTCGGCATCGCCCGCCGCCATTTGTGCACGGCCGAGCATCGCCAGTGACAAAGAATCACTGCCCTCAGTGGATTCAAGCAGCTGCAATGCCGCATCCGGTTCATTGAGGCGCAACTGGGTCTCCGCCAGCAAGCGGCGCATGTTGGCATTGCCTGCATCGCCGCGTACGGCTTGCATCAGGTGAAACTCGGCTTGCCGAAGATTACCGCGCGAAAAACTGATGATGCCCAGCATTGCATGTGCGCGTGGATCCTCAGGGAATTTGCCGGAATACTGCTGCAGAATTTCGCGCGCTTTATCGTAGTCGTTGCGGGCGAATGCCAGACGCCCGCTTTGGTATTCAAGCTGCGGGAGCTGCGGGAATTCGCTGCGCGTTTTTTCCAGCAGTTCGCTGGCGTCATCGTAACGAGACGCATCAATGAGCGCCGAAATCAGATTGCCGCGGGCGGCAATTTTGTCCGGCGGGGTCGAATCTTTGTCCTCGGCCGACAGGGCGTTTTCGTAGGAGACGATTGCCGCGTCCAGCTGATTCTGCGCGCGTTCAAAGTTGCCTCGTGCCAGCCAGACCAGCGCCGTGTCAGCATTGAGATCCGTGGCGCGGCGGAACGACTCGGCGGCCATGTCCAACTCGCCACGTACTGCCGCAACCATGCCTGTGCCGACAAGCCCGCGAGGCGACGACTGATTGACAGCCAAAGCTTGCAGGTAGCGCTCCTCTGCGGAGTCCACATTGCCCAACGAAAAATACAAATCGCCCAGAAATGCCTGCATGTCTTCATCGGCCGTGTCCTCGGGCAAGTTAGGTACGACCGTTTCAAATGCTTCGGTCGCCTTGCCTTGAGCCAGCATTGCGCGCCCGTAGCCGACCCAGACATTCACACCGCTGGCGCCCGCTCCCAGTGCCCGTGCATAGTGCGTTTCGGCCGTCGGAGCGTCACCCAGTTGCCACGAACTGCGCGCCATCAGCAATCTGGCTTCTGCATTTTCAGGTTCGGCTTGCAGCACATTGCGCAACTCGATGGTTGCTGCGCGGTAATTGGCAGTATCGAAATACTGCTGGGCCTGCTGCATGCGCTCTTCCGGCGAGGGCTGACAGGCAGCCAGCAAGGCAAAAGTCAGCAGGAAAAGTACAGTCTTGCGGGCGGTACGAATTGTCATGTATGGAGGCTGCCGGTTTGTGAAAAACTGCCGCACGCAATCATTGCCCTGCCATCGCTCGCGGCAGTCCATGCGTGTACAAATTGTTGCTGTCTGCGCTACCGCGACGGGTGCCGCAAAGTATAGACTTTTTCCATAGAAACAGCGACATAGCCTTAGCCAATAGTGTGAGGCACGTCACAGTCGAGATAGCCTGCGCGTCACAAATCTGCACTTTGGTGACACCCATTCGAGGCACCGCATCAGACTCCGCGATGCCCGGCTGAAACGTGTCGCAAGAACTAATCGTGTGCGGACAATTCGACCTAGTTTGAACGTACCAGCGAGAAAACGAAGCTGGAACCCTCATTCGGGGCTGACCTGACGGCCACGTCGCCCCCCAGGGCACGAATGGTTTCGCGAATCTGGTACGCCCCGATGCCCATGCCGCGCGTGCCTTTGGTGCTGTCGAACGGCTTGAAGAGGCGCTCGCGAATGAACTGTTCATCCATTCCGCAGCCAGTGTCAGTGATGGTGATGACGGCCTTTCCGTCGGTGGATTCCAGCGTAGCCGTAATTTCGCCATCGTCCGGCGTCGCGTCCTGAGCGTTCCTTATGGCATGTGTCAGAGCCATGAACACCCTATCTCTGTCACCGGAAATCCACACCGGACGATCGCCGACCCGGGCAACCGGAACGGGCTGGCGGTCCTCACAGTGCGAGGTAACCTGCATGATCAATTTGCCGAGTTCGATTTTCTCTTTTGGGTTATCCGCCGAACGCTGATTAAGATGATCGATAACCTTGCGCATGCGAGTTACGCCGCTGGCAATCGTTTCGAAGGCATCGTTAACAAAGTCCGGGTTGTCCCGATACCGTTTCGCATTCTCAACAATCAGCGACTGCTGCGCGATCAGGTTATTCAGGTCGTGCATCAGAAACGCCGTAAGGCGATTGTAGGCCGCAAACTGCACTGCCTGCACGAGCAAGCTGTCCGACTTTTCCTGCGCCAGGTGTACGCCGATATGACTACCCACGGTCTTTAACAAGTCGCGATCTTCGTAGTTCAATGTCGGCACAACTTGCGGCTCGCACAACATGATCATGCCCAGCAATTGCTGACGCGACACAAGCGGCACAATCAGCCACGCACGGCTGTGCGGCGCCAACCACTCTGGCAATTCGAGTCCGGAATACATTTCGGGAATGCGGCGAAACTCACCGAAGTCGATCAACCAACCGTCCTTCTTTATAAACTGGATCAACGGGTCATCAACAGCGATATCCGATACCGGCCCATCGTAGTCAAGACTGGCCGCTCGCCGATAAACCCGCTCATCATCGTCCAGCATCCACAACACCCCGGCAGGGCTGTCGACGATTTGAGCCATAGCTTTGACGACGATCTGCCGCGTTGAACTGTCTTCGAAATTTGCGAGGGTCGATACGAGACGCATCCACTCTTCACGGTAATCGTACTTGTTCCGATAGAAATGCTTGTTGAGTATGACTTTCAGGCGGGCACGCATCGTGCTCGAGAACAGCAGGACGAACAGGACGAGCGCGGCACCAGCAAAGAACATGATACGGGCCACACTGCCCCAGGTCCCGCCAAACTCCAGCAGCAGATAGCCACCGAAACTCATCAACAGCAGGTACAGACCAACGGTCGTGAGCGTCGTCGTATAAAACACAACTTGTCGCGAAACGAAAATCTGCAGACCCCACTCGCGACTGCGCCTTACTGCCATGGCTATCAATGGGACAAAAAGCAGGTTTACCGCACCCCGGGCGATCCAGGTCGCCGTGTCGTTTACCGCAAACAACACGCCTTGCGAATACAGAAACATGTCATAGGCGAATATGCCGCCTACGCCGAGCACCAGCATCTTGAGGTAGTTGCGCGATGCCGGTGTCGCATTGCGAAAAAGCTGCTCGAGCAATATCAGACCAACAAGGCTGATGGCGAGCCCACCATAATTGAGTACGAAGCTGATATTGCCGGCGCGACTCAGGGCAATGGATTCAATCCAGACATACAAACCCGCGCAAAGAACGGCGAGCCAGACGAAGTGCGCCGTTCGTCGGGTACCAGGACTGATACCGGCCTGCCCTGCCAGGTAAGCAAGAAATGCCAGCCATGCCGCACCACGTGCAACCTCAGCCAGGAACAACAACATGGGCGCTACGGAGTCACTCGCAAACTGCAACGCGAGTGAGCTGGCCCACAGTGTACTCACCAAACTGGCTATCGCCAGATAGGCTCCGGCACGGTGCCCACGCCAGTTGGTAAACAACAGGATGGCCAGCACGAGGTACATTGCGCCAACCAAACCGTAACTTATCGCACCGAATGCAATCATTGAACTGTAGCCTTGATACGCTCTCGTTTAGAATTGTAACGCTTGCCGTCTTTTCAGGAACAACTCAGTTCACACCAATGGACCCGGACCGAACACCCGCCACGTGAAGCAATCTGTGCCTAAATCAAGACTCGCGTTGATATTGATCGCCGCTGCCTTGCTGCTGACGATACAACTCTATGCGCCACCGACCAACGGATTGTGGATGCAAGTCGCATTCGACACCGGCCACGTGCTGGCATTTGGCGTAATAGCACTCTGCATATTCGCCAGTTTGTCGAAGCAACTCAGTCCGCTTTCCCGTGCCGGCAAAGCGCTGCTGATATGCATGGTGTTGGGTGCGCTTAGCGAAGCGGCACAGATTCCGATCGCTCGCGATGCATCATGGCATGACTTAATGTCGGATTGGTTTGGTGCTGCCGCATTTATCGGCATTGCGGTTGTCGTAAGCGCATCGCCTGCCTTCACGCGCACGCAGATAACCGCGATACTGGTGCTGGCATTGGGCGTGCTGAGCTGGGCATTGTGGCCTCTCGCCAGAACCTCGCTGGCGTATCTGGAACGATACCGACAGTTGCCGCAATTGGTACACTTCGACTCAACACTCTCGGACGTATTCATACGCCGCCAGTTTGCTTCGATCAGCCGGGTGCCATTACAAGAAGGAACCGCCATACAAGTTCAGCTGCTGGACGGCGCATGGCCCGGCATAACCTTTCACAACCTGTGGCCTGACTGGCGGGACTATTCAACACTGGTGCTACAAGTCGCTGTCGACGGTACCACCCCGTTCGACCTGAATGTCCGCGTTCACGATCAATCTCATCAAGCGGGCGAACAAAATTACAGTGACCGTTTCAACAGGCAGTTCCGCCTCACACCCGGCACACACGTCCTGCGCATTAACCTGGACGACGTCAAGACCGCACCGCGTGACCGGGAAATGGCGCTTGCCCAGGTGGAAGGAATCATTCTGTTTGGTCGCCAGCAAGACGCCGGCCGGGTTTTTCGTGTGCAGGACCTGCGCCTGGAACCGTAGCCCGCGTTCCTAGCGTGCGCCTTTGCCCCAGAGTACAACTTCGACGGTCTGCAGAATGATGACCAGATCGAGCAGAAAGCTCTGATCCTTGATGTAGTAAAGATCGTACTGCAACTTCTCGACCGTCTCTTCTTCCGTTGAACCGTACGAGTAACGCAATTGCGCCCAGCCGGTTAACCCGGGTTTGACCGCATGGCGCTCGGAATAGTACGGGATTTTCTCTTGCAGCTGCGTTACGAATTCCGGCCGTTCCGGACGAGGGCCGACCAGGCTCATTTCGCCACGCAGGACGTTGATGATCTGTGGCAACTCGTCCAGCCGGTACTTGCGTAAGACGTTCCCGACTTTCGTGATACGGGTGTCTTCTTCCGTTGCCCAGACGGCTTTGCCGTCGGTTTCCGCATCCTCGCGCATGCTGCGAAACTTCAAGACGTTAAACGGGACCGCACCTTCGCCGAGCCGGCATTGCCGATACAGTATCGGTGCCGACAGCCCATCCTCAAGCTTGATGGCGATTGCCACCAACAGCATTATCGGCCAGCTAACCAGGAACAGCGCGATGCTGACAACGAGGTCCAGCATTCGTTTATTGAACAGGCGCAACGGTGACACCCGAAATCCTGAGGAAAAAATCAGCCAGCCGGGGTTAACTAGGTCAACCCGGATCTTCCCGGTTTCTCGCTCAAGAAACTCAAGTAAATCAATAACTTCAAAGCCTTTCAGGCGACAATCCAGCAGTTCGCGAATCGGCAGATTGCCGCGCCGATCATCCATGGCGACGACAATCTCGTCTGCATCCAGTTCTTCGGCAATCTGGCAGATTGTCTTTCCATTGGTCGACAACGCCGCACCGCTTTCGGACGGCTTGTCGCCCGACGCACGAATCTGACCGACGATACGAAAGCCACGACGATCGGCACGCCGACGCATATCACCGATACTGGCCGCGCGCACACCCGCGCCGTACACGAGCACTTTGCGGCGAAAGATGTTCTCATCGACGTTGCGACGAAAATACCAACGCACGATACCGAGCCCGACGAGGGCGCACACTGTCGACCAGAGCACCACCAGCCGGGACAGCGTGATCATTGGCACGACGTAAAAAATCGCCCACATGACCAATTCACCGGCGCCAACACCTGCGATTACCCGCAACAGCGTTTCGCGAAAACTCATGCGCTGATTGAACTGATACAAGCCCATGGAAATCAGGCTGATCAGAATCACGAGTGACATGATGATTGCTTTGGGCAATATCGAGCCGCCGACGGTGGCGGCAAGCGCCAGGTCGCCGTAGACGATGTAGGAGCCGGCATACACTGACGCGCACAACAGCAAGAACTCCACGCAGGCAAGCAGGAGCAAAGGTGCACGTATGACACTGTTTAATATGCGAATTTGCATTTTATTATTGGTTAGAATTGCGCCCAAGCCGACGCATATTGCCGAAAATTCCGGGCGACTTGCAGTCACCCCGAAATCCACCCCGTGTCACCAGCCTGAAGCGGCAACGGGGCGTATTGTAATGGTTGTGAAATTACAACGTTGTGATATTCCTCTCACTGACCAAGATAGTTTGCGCCGCTTTGGTGCAACGGGACGGGCTACAGCTATCGCCGGAACGCTGCTTGTCAGCTCGGCAACAGCGGCGCCAGGCAGACAACCCGGTATCGATTCAGTGCGAGCACCCGGGCTTGGCATGCCTGCACTGCTGATCGCCGGCGCGCAACCACGCGCTTTTTGCATTGGCCATTCCGGCAATCAAGCAACGGGGGCGCGTGCATGACGATTGTCGAGGGAATGCCCAGATTACACGCACAAAAAAGGGGCCGGAAGGCCCCTTTTCTGGTTCTGTCTGTCCGGCGCTGTCGCGCGGTCTGGCTCAGACGGTCTGTTTACGTCGACGTGCCACGCCCACACCCAGCAGACCCAGCCCCAGCAATGCCAGTGTGCTTGGTTCCGGTACAGAGGCTGCGTAATGACCTACGGTAGCCGAAATGGTGGTGCGGCCTCCCAAGCCACCGGTATATACGTCCTCAAACGTAATGACCAGCACGGAACCGTCTTCCAGCGCCAGGTGTTCCGGCTGATCCCAGGTCAGCGAACCACCGCTAACAAGGCCGAAAAACGTGAAGTAGCTGCCGCTGCCATTTGCAGAAGCACTGAACTCCGGCGAATTGAATGCCAGTGTTGCACTGACCGTCGCGTCAGACACAAGGCCGAGACCGCCGACAATGATGTCGAAGAAATCGAAGGTCCATTCATCGCCGATGTCTAACGAGTTAGACATCCCGGTCAGATCGCCGGAAACAACGGTGCTGGCCGTACAACGAAAAACGCAATCGCTCGAATTGATGGTGACTTCGGCAGACGAGCCTTCCGTGACGGGATCGACCAGAATCGGGTCAGCGTTGGCGGCGCTTGCAAGCACCAGCGTTGCGGCAATTGAACCAAGGATGGTACGAATCGGGGATTTCATGTCTCTATCTCGCTCCGTTGCTAAAGCGTGTGTATTTAGCTGTATAGAAAGCAAAGATAATGCCAGATTCCTTTTTTTATTTTATATTCAATTACTTAACAAGAATTCTTGACTGGCATTCTGGCCAGACCGCAGCCCGTTTGTAAAACCGGCCGACATGTTTGCGCTTGCCCCTGCGGCCGGGCGAATCAGCCAAACCGTTCGATCTTCTCCAGGATTTCCGCAGTCTTTTTCTGCATGAGCTCAATGTCGCCGCGGCTCTCAACATTGAGCCGAATTACCGGTTCGGTATTGGACATACGGATGTTGAACCGCCAGTCTGCAAACTCAAAACTGTAACCGTCAAGATCATCGACATCCTGGGCCTCGGAACCGTAGGCCGCGAGCAGCATGGCCAATACCGCCGGGGCGTCCGCAACCTTTCGATTGATCTCACCACTCGCCGGGTAGCGTGCAATACGCTCGCCGACGAGTGCCGACAACGGTTTGCCGCTCTGCGAGACGAGCTCAGCGACCAGCAGCCATGGGATCATGCCGCTGTCAGCGTAGGAAAACTCGCGAAAGTAGTGATGAGCACTCATTTCGCCACCGTATACGCCGTCCACTGCGCGCATGGTTTCCTTGATGAACGAGTGCCCGGACTTGCTTTGCACCGCCGTACCACCGGCCTGCTCAACCATGTCGAGCGTATTCCAGGTCAGGCGGGGATCGTGGACAACCTTGCCGCCTGGGTGTTTGGCCAGAATACTCTCGGCGAGCAAGCCGACAATGTAGTAGCCCTCTATGAATCCGCCCTGCTCGTCGAACAGGAAACAGCGATCAAAGTCACCATCCCAGGCGATGCCTATGTCGGCGCCGTGCGCGTGGATGGCCTGGATCGTCGACTCGCGGTTTTCCGGCAACAGAGGGTTGGGCACGCCGTTCGGAAACGTGCCGTCCGGTTCGTGGTGAATTTTGATCAACTCAAATGGCAGGAGCGGCTCGAGGCCATCGACCGCAATACCGGCGCAGCCGTTACCGGCATTGACCACCAGTTTCAGCGGCTTGAGCGCCTCGACATCAACATAGCTCAGCATGTGACGAATGTATTCGTCGAACACGTCGACAGTCCGCCGTTCCCCTTTGGAGGCGGCCAAAGCGCGTTCGTCCTGTTCGGCCAGGCGGCGGATATCTGCAAGGCCGGTATCGGCGCTGATAGGTCGGGCCTGTTCCCGCACCAGCTTCATGCCATTGTAGTCAGCCGGATTGTGGCTGGCAGTGACCATGATGCCGCCATCCGCGCCCAGCTGACCGGTCGCGAAATAAACCATTTCAGTGCCGCAGAGACCTATATCCAGCACCGTCATGCCCGCGTCCATCAGGCCGCGAGCCACAGCATCGGCAATTTCCTCGCTGGACAGGCGCATATCGCGGCCGAGAACCACATTGCCACTGCCGCCTAGAAATGCGCCGGTAGCGTTACCGATACGATAGGCAATGTCGGTATTCAACTGGCCAGGAATCTGACCGCGGATGTCATAGGCTTTGAAGCATTCAATCGAGATGGGCATTGGTGGTCCGCAAGGTGAGTGTTCTGAACGCCGATTATGGGACATATCGGCCGCAGGATCGACTGCGCCAATTCCTGCATCACAGCCCTGGCAAGTTGTCGCGAGTTGGCGGGCCGCCCGGGGCTGTGCCGTTCCCTCAGGTATTGGTGCCCTGGCGGCCGTAATTGTCCTCGAGCCGGACTATGTCATCCTCGCCGAGGTAATCACCGCATTGCACTTCGATGATGTGCACGGGCTCGGTGCCGTTGTTCGCGATGCGATGAACAGCACCGATCGGAATTTCGATGTGTTCGTTGACACCCATTTCGAATACTTCGTCGTCGCGCGTGATCGTAGCCATGCCACGAACAACCACCCAATGTTCAGCGCGGTGCGCATGTTTCTGTAACGACAAGACGGCACCAGGATTGACGATCAGTCGCTTAGCCTGAAAGCCATCGTCGCTGTCGATGCTGTCGTAACTGCCCCATGGTCGGAACACCTGGCGGTGCAGATTCACTTCTGCACGTTCGTTGCGTTTCAACTCGTCCACCAGCGCTTTCACGTCCTGGCTACGGTCGCGATGCACGACCAGAACGGAGTCCTTGTCTTCGACGATAACGACGTTGTCGATGCCGACCGCAGTCACCAAACGGCTTTGGCTGCTGATGTAGCTCGAACGGCAAGCGTGCGCAACCACGTCGCCAAACAAGGCGTTGCCGTTTCCATCCTGCTCACTCACTTCGTGCAACGCGGCCCAGGAACCGACGTCGCTCCAGCCGGCATCCAAAGGCACCATCGCCGCGCACGTAGTTTTTTCCATCACGGCGTAATCGATGGAATCCGCGGGGGACGCTTTGAAGGCAGCAGCATCAGGTCGGAGGAATTCGGCGTCGTGAACCGCCTTTTCAATGCTCTCGCGGCAGGCGCTGACAATGTCCGGCGCAAACGATTGGAGCTCATCGAGGTACGTGTCCGCGCGAAACAGGAAGATGCCGCTGTTCCAGTAGTGCCGGCCACCGGCAAGCAAGCGTTCGGCAGTGACTTCATCCGGCTTTTCAACGAACGATTGGATGACGGCTGTCTCGGCACCGTCGACATCTGCCTCGATGTAACCGTAGCCGGTGTGTGCAGAGGTCGGCACGATACCGAAGGTAACGAGCTGCCCTGCCGCTGCCGCTATCCGCCCCTGGGCCACTGCCGCACGAAAACGTTCGACATCACGAATAACATGGTCAGCAGGCATGACCAGCAACAACGGCGTGTCGGAGGCAGACTTCCCGGCCAGCGCGACCAGCGCCGCAAGCGCAACCGCAGGCGCCGTATTACGGCCCTCCGGCTCCAGTACCACACGGGATTTCGCACCTATCCTTAGTAACTGCTCGGCAACCAGAAAACGGTGTGCCTCATTGCAAACCACGAGCGTTTCATCCGCAATCCCTGCACTGGCACCCAGGCGCAATGCCGTTTGCTGCAACATGGTGTGCTCACCGGTCAACGACAGGAGCTGTTTGGGGTACATGGCGCGTGACGCGGGCCACAGCCGTGTGCCGGCGCCACCGGAAAGAATTACGGGTTGAATCAAGGACATGTGTTGTCTCGGTTCCCTGCAAGCTCCAAAGTGAGCCGACTTTACTGCATCGAACCTAACCGTGCCACGGACCTGGTTCAGGTTTTTCCAGCTCAGTTCGCGACGACACCGCTGCGGCCGATAGCGAAGTAATTCAGACCGAGTGACACCAATGTATCCGGATCGTAGAGATTTCGGCCGTCGAAAATAACCGGGTGAGTCAGGCTGTCTTTGATCAACTGGAAATCGGGGCTACGGAATTCTTGCCATTCGGTAACTATTGCGAGGGCATCGGCGCCAAGCAACGTTTCCTTGGCATTCTCGCAAAGGGCAAGCCGCGGTTCATTCGGGTACAAACGCCGCGCTTCCTCCATTGCTTCCGGATCGTAAGCACGCACCTTCGCGCCTTCGGCCCAGAGCGCTTCCATCAAGGTACGACTGGATGCCTCACGCATATCATCGGTTTTCGGCTTAAATGACAAACCCCAGACAGCAACTGTGCGGCCTGCTAACTCACCACCGAAGAATTCTGAAATCTTCGTATACATCCGTTGTTTCTGGCGATCATTGACGGCTTCGACAGCGTTCATTAACTCGGCGTCATAACCTATGTCCGACGCAGACCGCGCCAGAGCACGGACGTCCTTGGGAAAACAAGATCCACCGTAGCCGGCACCAGGATAAATGAAGTGGTAACCAATGCGCGGATCCGAACCAATACCTATTCTTACTTTCTCGATATCGGCGCCCAGTCGTTCCGCAATATTCGCAAGCTCATTCATGAAGCTGATTTTTGTCGCGAGCATGGCGTTCGCCGCGTACTTCGTGAGTTCAGCGGAACGGATATCCATGGTGATCAGGCGATCGTGATTACGATTGAAAGGCTCGTAAAGTGCACGCAATAATTCTGTCGTACGCGGATTGTCAGTACCGATAATAATTCGGTCCGGCTTCATGAAGTCGTTGATCGCCGCGCCTTCTTTCAGGAATTCCGGGTTGGACACAACATCGAACTCTGCTGCGGCGCCGCGAGCACTGATTTGTTCCTGAATCGCCGATTTCACCTGATCGGCGGTACCGACTGGCACTGTCGACTTATCAACAATGATTCGATAATCATCGATATGCTCACCGATGCTGCGAGCAACGGCCAAAACGTGCCGCAAATCCGCCGAACCGTCTTCATCCGGTGGCGTTCCAACAGCAATGAACTGAAACAGTCCATGCTTGACCCCATACTCGATATCGGTGGTGAACTCCAGACGTCCAGCGGCACGATTGCGTTCGATGTACTGATCGAGACCAGGTTCGTAAATAGGGACGTCACCCGCATTCAGCCGGTCTATCTTGTCCTGATCAATATCCACGCATACAACGTGATTGCCCGTTTCCGCCATGCAGGCGCCGGTAACAAGGCCTACGTAGCCCGAGCCGAAGATGGTAATACGCATGAAATTTGAGTCCCTGATCAAATCTTTTCGGTGTTCCGCAGCCGCGAAGTATATATGCACCGACAGGTCGATCCTATGACGGAATCGAAACTTCCTTGCAGATACTCATGCCCCGTCAGGAGACCAGGTTCCGGGGATCAGATAGTTTGTATCCCTCCGCTACGGCTGCAACGGCGGTTGTAACGGAACAATGTCGCAACTTTCTTGAGTATCAAATACTGCACGGAAGCACATCCAAGCCAGATGATGAACATCACGGATTCTGCAAATTCCGCCCAATGCCCCAGAAGCCCAAAGGCTGCATACAAAACAGCAATGGCAGTAAGCACCCACAAAGTCTGACGGACCGAGAAGCCGGCCCTGTACAGTAAGTGGTGGAAATGCTCACGCCCCGGTCGAAACGGAGAACGTCCCTTTGAGATCCGCCTGACGAAGCAAGTAAAAAGATCGAATAGCGGGACGGCGACGAACCAAAGCCCGGTTACTGGAGACATTGACCGCGAATCTCCCTGACTCACACGTATAGTAAGCCAAACTACTATTAACCCGAGTAAGGTACTTCCTGCATCACCCATGAACGAACGCAATCTACGATTGGCATAAACAGGGTAATTAAAAACCAAAAAGCCCGCGACCGAAGCACAAACAACAGAAGCAATCGCCGTAGTGTCAACCGCCATGCCACCTGCGACTACGATACTGAATAGGGAGATAATCGCCATGCTTCCTGCCAGTCCGTCAACACCGTCAACCAGGTTGAATGCGTTAATGACTGTCAAAGTTACGAGAATCGTGAATATTAGCGCGAACGGCCCCAATGAAATCGTGCCCAATCCAAGCGGGTTCCCGACGTCCCAAACAACGAGACCGCCGCCGTATACCATGATAATTGCAGCGCAAGTTTGCGCTACCAATCGAATCTCAGCGGGTACGTCGTAGCGATCATCGAGCGCACCTACGATAACCAACAACGCGCCTGACAATAATAAATACCAGTACCCTGACGCCAAATCAGGCAATAGCGCAAGTCCGAAAAAGATACCTGCAAACATGGCAATGCCGCCGACTATCGGTATTTCACCGACGTGTGACTTGCGCCCACCCGGTCGGTCAACCAGACCTACACTGACCGCAAGCGGCCGCAGCACCGTCATGAACAATAGAGTTATTGCTACAGATATAGAAATCGACGCAGCGATCATTTCCCACTCAACCCTTTGTTTCTAATACGATTTTCCAGCACCACCCACTACGGCGGTGGAACAATCTAAAACAAGCTGCCAAGAATAATAGTGAAGAACTAACGCACCTTGTCATTTGCAGTTGACGACGGGGGCGTAAATTACACCAAATCCATTAATTTTGGTAACGAAACAGCAGAAGCGACAGTTCAGGGGCAAGAGACAACTATCTCGACCAGATCCCGAATATCCAGAAAAAACGCAAGATTGAATTATTGCTCTAAGAGCGCTGCACGTTGTTTAGAAACCACTCGTAGGTAGATTTTAAGCCAACACCGAGCGAAATCTTGGAGTTCCAGCCCAGTTCGTGCAGTTTGCCCACGTCGAGGCGCTTTCGCGGCGTCCCGTCGGGCTTTGAGCTATCGAAGATAAGCTCACCAGTAAAACCAACCACCTGTTTGATGCATTCGGCCAAGTCCCGGATACGGATATCCTCACCACACCCTACGTTGATAATCTCCTCAGCGCTGTAGGTATCCATCAAAAAGACGCTCGCGTCGGCAAGATCATCGACATGCAGAAATTCACGCCTCGGCTCCCCGCTCCCCCACACTTCAAAATTGGCATCGCCATTCATCAGTGCTTCATGGCACTTCCGTAGCAGCGCTGGCAAGACATGAGAGCTACGCAAATCAAAATTGTCGCCGGGCCCGTACAGATTTGTCGGCATCAATGAAATAGCGTCGAAATCATGCTGCTTACGGTAGGCCTGACATGTCTTAATACCGGCAATCTTGGCTATCGCATACCATTCGTTCGTCGGTTCGAGAGGCCCTGTCAGAAGACTTTGTTCAGAAATAGGTTGCTCTGCAAACTTTGGATATATGCAAGACGAACCCAGAAACAATAATTTTTTGACGCCGTTTCTCCACGCTGAGTCGATAACATTTGATTGCATCAAGATGTTGTCATTAATAAAATCAGCAGGAAATTCGCTATTGGCAAGAATGCCTCCGACCTTTGCAGCGGCAAAGTACACCTGATCAATCGCATTGCTCTCAAACCAGGCCCGAACCGCCGCCTGATCCGTAAGATCAAGCGTTGCGCGATCGGCAACAAGTGGCTCAATGCCATCCCTCTTCAAGCGGCGGCAAATAGCCGAACCGACGAGGCCATTGTGGCCCGCTACATATACTGTGGGCATAGTAATCCGCTACTTATTCATTGTAATTGAAACTGCGATACCCTGCTTTCTCGATCAAAGTATCCTTTTTGGCAATACGCAAATCAGCAGCGACCATCTCACGAACCAATTCTTCGAACGTGATTTCGGCCTGCCAACCAAGACGTTCCCGTGCCAGCGTCGGATCACCAAGGAGGGTATCCACCTCAGTAGGCCGGAAGTAACGCTGGTCGACATAGACAATTTTCTTACCAGTGTTTTTCTCTATACCAATTTCGTCCACACCTTCGCCCGACCACTCAATTTCCATTCCAAGTTCCCGTCCGCTTCTCTCAATGAACTCCCTTACGGAATGTTGTTCACCAGTCGCAATAACGAAGTCCTCCGGTTCGTCCAATTGCAGCATTTCCCACATTGCGCGAACGTAGTCCCGCGCATGTCCCCAGTCTCGCAGCGAATCAAGGTTGCCAATGTAAAGTGCGTCTTGAAGGCCCAGATTGATGCGACACAGTGCTCTCGTGATTTTGCGAGTGACGAAGGTTTCGCCGCGTAGCGGTGACTCATGATTAAACAGAATACCGTTGGAGGCATGCATGCCGTAAGCCTCACGGTAATTGACTGTTATCCAGTATGCATAGACTTTTGCAGCGCCGTACGGCGACCTTGGATAAAACGGCGTCGATTCTCGCTGGGGAGTTTCCGCGACTTGACCGAACATCTCTGATGTCGACGCTTGGTATATACGCGTTTTCTCCGTCAATCCGAGCAGCCTAACGGCCTCAAGTATGCGAAGCGTGCCCAGCGCGTCTGAGTTGGCCGTGTACTCCGGGGTTTCAAATGACACCTGCACGTGACTCTGCGCAGCGAGATTATAGATCTCGTCCGGCTGTACCTGCTGGATAATACTGATCAGGTTAGTTGCATCGGTCATATCACCGTAGTGCAAACGGAACCGAATATCCGGATCATGGGGATCTTGATACAGATGGTCGATGCGGCTTGTATTAAAGGATGACGCGCGACGTTTAATGCCATGCACAACATAACCTTTATCGAGCAGCAACTCAGCAAGGTAGGTGCCATCTTGTCCGGTTACGCCGGTTATCAATGCTGTTTTCATATGCCTTCGCTATCTCATTATTGTTTTGGCGCGCCACAGTTCTTCGCTACGTGTTTGTATATCCAACGTTCTGAACTCGCCATTCGTAAGTGCGGCCGTTGCCGCCGTCTCAAGATTTTCCGCCTAGTCGTGCCAACATCACTTGCCATAGAAATACCGGGGCCGAAATAAACATACGACGCCACAAGCGACGCGGTTCTTTCAGAAGTCGTGGCAACCACTCCAACCCTAGTCTCTGAAATGCAATGTGGGATCGTTCAATATTGCCTACGTAAAAATCGAAGACAGCGCCAATGCTGGCCACGAAGTTCACATTTAATCTATCGCAAACGGCCGCTGTCCATTTTTCCTGTTTTGGTGCTGTCATGCCAACCCACAGCACATCTGCACCCGAAGCGTTTACACGTGCCACCATTTCCTCAATATCCGACTCGTCAAATTCCACCTTGAAAGGCGGCGAATATGTACCCGCAACCTTAATATTGGGATAGTCTGACGCCATCTTCACCCTAATTTTCTCAAGCGTTTGTTCGGTAGAGCCAAGAAAAAACACGCAAGCACCGCCTCGCCTATTAAGCTTCTCATGCAGGCCGACAAATATGTCGAATCCGGTAATGCGTCGGCGAATGGTCCCACCAAATATCGAGGACGCAAGAATAACACCTGCCCCGTCCGGAACGAGATACGTAGCGGTCGACAGAGCATTTGAAAAACTTCTATCGCGCCTTGCTACTGCGTAAGAATGCGGATTAAAACAAGCTAGGCTCGTGCAATCGCGACCAGCCAGCCCACTATTGACAATCTCATCCAACAAGTCATGCTTAGAATCGGCAGTTACGTCATAGCCAAGAATACTTTCCGTCTTCATGCGACCTCACGTTCGCCTGTGCATTCGTGCTCCCGAATGCTAATTGCATTCTTGTATATATTCATCAGGCTCTGGTAGTTCACGCCTTCCGTATACTTTGTTTCGTACTCACGCCTCGCTGCAATTGACAGGTCGCGCAATCGTGGCTCATCCTGCCAGACTGTGGCAGCCACCTCCATCAAGTTTCGCGAATTGCCCGCTTCCACTATGGCACCGGCCATTCCATCGGCCACAATCTCTGGAAGTGGCCCCAGATTCGAAACGATTGCCGGCGTTCCGTAAGCAAATGCTTCGCGCAGCGCCATGGGGAAACCTTCGAACCATTTCGACGGCAGTAACAAAAGCTTGCTGGTAGCAACCCAACGTTGTGCCGCCTCTGCATCAACCTGTCCGACAAAGCGTATATTCTTGACTCCGGATCGCGTTACGCGTTGCTCCAATACTTGTCTGAGCGGCCCATCACCTACAATTGCCAGTTCCGGGGCCGCAGCCCCCCAGGCGAGCCAGGCATCTACGAGTTCTGTGACGCCTTTTTCTTCGCCCACACGGCCGACACACACCGCGCGCTCCTCACGTTCTTCCCACGGAATAACGTCCGGCGAACCAGGAAAGAAATTTGGTTTTACAAACATTTTCCGAGCCGGCAGCCCTCCATCGGTCATACGTTGCCGCTGAAAGTCACTCAACGCGATGTACGCATCAATCTCATTTGACCAGGTTCCGAGCCGCCTGTGCAGCGCAATCTTCGCGGCAACTGGCACACTTGCTGGACGGCTACCGCGATAGCAACCGTGCACGACCGCGGGCCAACTCGCTTGTCTGTCGATGCACTGCGTACAAACTTTTCCATTGCGCATAGGAATGCCCGCCGCACACTGGAGCCGATAATTGTGTAGTGTCAGTACAGTAGCCGCATGCCGGTGGGCCCTGCCAAATACGCCGGGAGAAATAAGCGGAAACGTGTTGTGTATGTGCACTACATTCGGTTGAAAATCGCTCATGGCGCGGTCCAACGCACGTACAGATAGCGGGTTCCAGGGCGTAACCAGCCCACCGTAAATAGCTCCAGCCGCTGCGGCAAAAAGGTTGCTCGATCGAATTTGATCGCTGTGTCGTGTGAACAAAGCGACGTCATGCCCACGCTCCTTTAATAGACGCAGCTCAGCCTCAAAAACAACATTCTCCCCCGACGGCGCGGCGGAACCATAATAATTGTGGACGAGGAGGACTCTCATGAATTCCGGGCGATATAACGAAGACCACCGTCCATGCCGATACGTTGCAACAGGTACAGAATTTGCGCCTGCAGTCCCTTGGCAAGGTAGCGCACGGGCTGAAAGTTGCGGCTAGTCTCGGTAAAGCCGGCACGTCGCAGGCAAATCTCTAGGGATGAAGGTGAAAACAAGTTGATATGGGTCGGGTTCTGCGCTTCCCGCCACTCGAACTGCTGCAGCCGCGCCCTGATACCGCCGGCATTCGGTGTCGTCAGAACGAGCTGGCCACCGGGTGCCAATAGTGTTCTTATCCGCTGCAATTCCGCAACTGGGTCCAACATGTGTTCAACAACCTCTATGAGAAATACCCAATCGAACTTATGCGTGGGTAGCTCATCCGCATCGCGAATCCAGTCCTTGTCCAGCCAATTCGGCTTCGTGCCATACGGTTCAAACGCATAAACATGTTGACAGCCGCGTTCGATCAGGGTCTTTGCGAAGTGACCATGGCCCGCGCCGTAATCAAGACAGACAGCATCTGGTATCGGCCGCCATTGGAACGCATCCAGCAGCGAATTTCCGATAAGCGCATCCGTCGATCCCGTAGCGAGACTGCTAATGTCGTCCGACAATTGCCAAGACTCGTCATACACCTTACCCAACTCGCCCGAATCCGGTGTTTCGGCAAAGGAAAGCGACCCACAAGCAGTACACTTCGTTCGCAGCCAGTCTGGACGAGCTTGTGGCCCCGCCCCCGATTTGCATTCAGCGAGACACCATTCGCAATTTAATTCATCCATGTACTGATCAACCCTTCCAATTTCGCACCTGACCGACTGCCTTAGTGGCAGTAAACAACCGTGGTTCGGTTACCCGATCACTTTCGACTTACGCATCTGAAAATCCATCGAAATCGCTCCACAAGCGATTTACTGAAAATGTGGTCCTCAACCCAGTCGTCGAGATCATCCGCCGCTGCAACCGAATTTGGACAATTGAGCGGAAAACGTAGAGGGCCAATCGGGCGTCCGAGCCATCGTGAGTCCGTAGTCGTGTTTGTTGCATCTTTGCCCGCACCAATATTGGAGATCAGGTTGACACTGGGAATAGCTGATAAACCGTCGCAAACCCAATGCGTATAGGTCCACTTGTATGCCCAACTATTGATTTTGCCGCTGCTAACTTGCCCCAGCAGCCATTTCCAGTAGAACGCAGCGCGAAGCCCGCCAAGCTTGCGCTGCAAGTAGGAGAGCTTCAGACCCATGGCATCCTGATCCAGTTCGTTGTGAAACTTCTGCCAGCGATTCGCCCATGTAGCCCATCCCCAACAATACGCATAGCGCGAAAACTCGATATCTGGAGACCCAGGCGTCGACGGCGCAAATCTCGTGCCCGACACCGACATCACGCGCTCAATATTTTCATAAAACTGCAAAGCAGTTTCGCAGAATCGGAAGAACGATTCATCCGGGACGCAATCGTCTTCGAGAATCACTGCTCGGGATTCCTGACTAAATACCCAATCAAGTCCTGATGACACACGCTCCATGCAGCCGAGATTCTCTACTGAATAGTTGCGCTTGACGCTGCAATTCCACGACAGGTTTTCGAACACGTCTCTGGACGCAGTAACCTTTTCTATATCGTCAGGTCGAGAATCGCGCGGACCATCGGAAATCACATAAAGTTTGCCGGGCTTTATTCGGCTCAATACGTCTACTAATTGCCTGGCGCAATCCGGTCGATTAAATACCACTACGACCACTGGTACTCTATACATCTTTTGACCTTGTCGTTCTCGCTTGAAATTCTCTCGCAGAATTTACTGCGCACTTGAGTTCAGCCTTAGAGCAATGAGCTGTTGCAGTATTTCGTTTCACTCAGAAACCCGTTTGCGCTCGCGTTGCCGCATACCCGCTCGTACGCCAGATACAAGCGCCCCGAATGAACAGCGGAGGCCATAGGGCGAACGGTTTAACACTACTCCCGCAATCCCTCTCATGAACCGTAAGACATTCAACGGGAAAGGGTAATTTTTGGCTACCACGTACCAAAACGCCTGTCGTGTTGCTACAAACTCTTCCATTGAACGACTCTTATCTCTAGCAATTGCGTGATACACGACAAGGGTTGGATCAAAGGACCCACTCACGTCCGCCCGCAAAAGCCTCATAACCAGATCAATCTCCTCGGCAACCGGCCAACTTGTGCCAGCACCGATCCTCTCGTCGAAAAATACGCTACACCCATGCAAAGATTTTCGGTCCAGAAACAACCCCACACTACAAGCACGGTCGAATACGTTCCACAAGCTCAGCGGGCCTCCCGAAGAAGCAAATGCGGGGTTGAACTTACCTGGCTCAGTGTAAAGGCCGGAGACAATTCCCGTGCCAGGTGCGTCGGCGAACCGCTCAAGAACTCCGGCTATCACGTCAGGACCATACCAGCAGTCGTCGTCAGGAAAACCGAGGTGAGAACCCTTAGCCTGAGACAAAGCCAAATTTCTCGCACGTGACAACCCAGTCCCCTCATCGCGCAGGTAGGTAATATTTAATCGCTCGGAAAACTCCCTCGCAAGCAATTTCACTGTGTTGCTGGCGCGTGATTGATCAACAAGTATGACCTCGAACTGCCCACACACCTGATTGACCAGTGAATCGAACAGCCGCCGCAATTCATTCGGCCGCCCGATCGTCGCTACCAGTAGACTCACTAACGGCACTTCATCATCCACTGGCACAGCATCACTCACGCTCAGTCACCGCATCAGTCGGCGACACATACGTTGCCGACATGAAAGCAATAGCCAGCCAAGCATGCGCGGCAGCAAGATAGCCCGCTGCACCGGAAAAAATTAAGGCACCCTGAGTAAGAGCCAGCACCGGTATGCCGCAACAAATTGCGCCATATGCGCGAGACGAACTACGGCGAAATGGTGATCGCGAAAAAAAACCTGCCAGAGGCCGCGTTAGCACTGAAAGCACAACAAATCCATAAACAAGGCCAACGACGACACCGTAGCGGACTATGACGTCAAGGTAGTCACCATGCATTCCGAAAACGCTATAACGCTCACTGGTCGCTATCGGGTTGAATCCGCCAATGCCGGTAAACCACATTACCGGTCGATCCGCCAGATCTCTGACAAACAGCTGCGCAGATTCAATGCGCGTACTACCAGACCCGGATGCGCCGGTAAGTTCGTCAAAGGAAAACCGATCCGCCATGAAGTCAATAGTCAGGGACTGGAGCACAACCCAGTAGCCAGAGTACATCAAGAGCGCTAACCCGAGCGGAACGAGGAGTAAAGCCCACCTGCGAAGCGCAGTGTTTATTGTGCATGAGTACACGAGCACGACCGCCAATGCCCCCAGCCCAATCCGCGACAGACTACCCGCGACACATACAAGGCTTGTTAGAGAAACGGTTAAGAGCAGCAGCCCATTCGCGGATACCCGGTCACGAAGGTTAGTGACAATAAGACACCAGAATATCGCTATAACGGCCATTTGCGGAACGGCTCCACGGAACAAACCCAGAAACCCGAAGCCGAAGAACACAGCCTCATCGGCCGCCATCAGTGCATCAACGGCATTTTCAACGTCCTTCAGTCTTTCATAGACGACGAAATCAACACCGCCCGCATACTGCAAAACACCCAATACGAAGAGTGCCGAAAACTGAACTGCCATCAGCCTGACGATAGGAAGCCCTTCCACCCGCCTCAGCTCCGAAGCGAGCACCGCTACAGCCGCAACAACAATAAACGACCTAAAAAGTACGTTGCTGAGAATAACAGTGTGATACCCAAAGAAGGTATCGTCGAGAAAAACGTAGCCGAGCGGCACAAACAACAACGGGATTATTAGAAATAATAACGCTACCGGTGCCGTTGTCCTTTTTGGAATGCTGAAGCCGCGCAGATAGAGCGACCACAGCAACACCACCGGTACAACAATATCGAACAGGAATACCATGCCAGCATCAGCGAGCGGCGAGTACACCCATACCGGAACGGTAACAAATGCGGATGACAACATCAGATTGAGACGTAGAGGAACACCGACACGCATAACTGTAGCAACAACAAGCACGCAGATCGCCTGAACCAATAACGCGAATGTGAGCGCGCTTCCAGTCAAGTCCGAGGCCTCCTTGCTCCGGGACCAGGCGTGAATTCACCCATTCTTTTTTCGCAAGACATACACGAGATAGTTGGAACGCAATTCGATCGGGTTCGGGTTGCGAACAAATTTCGATGTCAGCCGTTTAAACAAACGCCAACCAAGACGCCGCATAAAGCCTCCATTTTTAGCCGGAGGGACTGCCCCTCCCCAATGCATCTCAACAATCTCAAGTCCAGTCTCGTCAATAAATGCCTCCAGAAGCCATCGCGGAAGCATAGTCCGGTGGCCCGTCGCTTCCAAACTTTGCGGGCTCACATGAAAGACAAAACCGCTACGCAAGTATATTAGACGCGAATCAATATCAAGAACGTTCGGCGTAGACAATAGTACAGTACCTCCGGGCTTTACCAACCGCAAACAATCGCGCAACAGCTTAGAAGGATTTTCTAAGTGCTCAATGATCTCCATGGCGACTACTGCATCAAAAGATGATTCATCCAGACAGGGCTCCAGCGGCGCATTGAGATCAAGCGACAGTTTCGGAATATGCGCCGGCTCCCAGGTCTTCGGATCGATATCATTCGACGTAATGCTGTATCCGTACTCGTGTAACCTTTCCGAGAAAGCACCCGCGCCGGCTGCAAGGTCAATTACGGTCGCGCCCTTGTCGACATACTTAGTAAACAGCCCGAAACATTGTTCGTGCAGGCCTTGTGCCGCTCGTACTTCAAGGTCCTTATATTCCCTCATTTACCATCCCTCAAATTCGATTAATGTAAGTTTTCTCTATTGAAGCTGCAGACTATTTCACCGCCCTTCTCAATCAACAGTTTCTGCTCGTCTCTGGTGAAAAGCACTTGCCACCCGACGAACACGACCAACGTGCCGCCTAAAGTTGCACTGATCAGCGTGGATGGCATCCAGAACGCCAAAACCCCTGCCAACCCGAGATAGATCGTTATAAACACCAGTATCCTGAGAACAGCGCTCCTCTCCATGATACGGCGCTTCAACACGAGATAAGACAGTCCACTGGTCGTCATCAGAACCAGCAACAACATTCCAATTGCCGCTCCGGTTATGCCCAGAACTTGAATCAAGAGCACGTTACAAATCGCCTGCAATACCGTAGTCACCGCAGTTACTCTCAAGAGACTGCTCTCGAGACCGTTCGCCAGCAACACCTGATAAAACACGCCGCTTGATGTCATCAGGCCAACAGCTACCATGAGAATCATGGCTGCAAACTCCGCGTCTGCGTACTTATCGCCAAATAGCACTCCGATCAACCATGGTCCGCATGCAGCTCCAAGGACACCCATCAAAGCCCCGATCGCCACTACCATTCGCAAGATAACATTCAGCGTCGGCGAGCTTTCCCGGAATCGGCACAGCCACGGATACACTGTCGTCATGCTTGCGCCCACAATCACTTGCGACACCTCATAAAATTTATTTGCCAACGAGTAGCCTGCAAGCGCGTTTGTCGATACAAAATAGGAAACCAATAACCAGTCGAATCGGTTTTGAACTGCAGTTAGAAGTCCAATCCCGCCTATTACTAAGCCTGACTTCAACATGCCGCAAGTCAATTGCGACAGTGACTCTCCATCCGATTGCACAGTCCGACGACTTCGCCGTTGAACAGTCGCGAATGCAGACGCAGAAATCAAAGCCCTAACGACGAGCAGCAAAGCCATGAGCTCAAGAATTGTACCGTTATCGCCTTGTGTCAGGAAAAGAATAGCGAGCAATTTAAGTACACCAATACCAGCCGCCATGGCATTTGCATGGGTTTGCAGGCTATTGGTCCTTAACCATGCCTTGCAAACGCCATCTGACATGTTGAAAATCGACTGCCCGCCGATGAGCAGCAACAACCAAAACCGGCCTGCATCCAGATAATCCTGCGCGAACAAAAAAACTATGACTGATAGCCCAACCAGCAAGATCGGCAGCCTTGGAATGTAAGTCGCGATGTAGGCGTTTTTTAGCGAGGGGCGGCTGGTGCCGAACTTCCTCGTCAGGACAGGTTCGACGCCGAGGTCGACGGTCATATTGAAGAAGACGATTACTGCTGCGGCCCACGCGTAGACGCCTACAACATTGACGGCAAACGTCGTGTACAGAAGGAAGTTGAACCCGATTTCGCAGAGCTGTGCAATCCCGACAGTGAAATACGCGAATATGAAAGTTCGCTTGACCATCTCCCCTTTCATATTGCCATCCGCAGAATTATCTGATCAGGATGCGTTTCGCTACGCTTAAAGCTCGGCGCCAATCAGGCACGCGCTTTTTCCAAGAGTCAGCGTAGTGATGGACAGCGTAGCTGTTACTTGTATCGACAGACTCTCGATTGGGAGTGTGGTAATTAAACGGGTAGAACAAATGACTGGGGAACACCGTCAGGTCATTCTTAAATCCGCCTCGCAAAACGCAGCCCGTGAAAAACGCCGGCCCTGTTTCAACGTTAACTGGCTTGAGACCAAGTCTGTCTGGAAACTGCCTGATAACACTTTCAAACAATGGTGATTGGCGCCGAGCGCCGAGCAATCCAATTGACAGATACACAGAATCTTCCGAACAAGTGAAGTCCTCTACGCCCTCCAAAATGTCGTCGAATGGCCTCAGACATTCGAAGTCTGTATCGAAGTACACACCACCGTGCTTGTGGAGAATTTCCATGCGCAGCAGGTCAGCCATCTGTGCAGGGTGTTGGCACTGCTTCAGCAGACCCGCGCAACGAGGTTCAAAATCCAGGTTATCAAGATTCCACAATCGGTAAACCCAGGACGGGTGCTTTTCGATCCAGGTATCACGCAAGCGTTTTGCTTCATCGGACAGATCTGGCTGCTCGTCATTTATCCAGATTTGGTGGAACACCTTTTCGATCATCAAATTGTACGGCAATAGGTCACAGCACGGCCCTGGCGGGCAATCCGTGCAACCATTGCTGTCCGGCAATTAAAAGTTGCAGCTTCCGAACAAGAGAGTCGAAGCCGCCGCGTGTCCTGACATTCGTAATTCGAGGAATACCGTTCATCAGCCAGTCCTTTCTGTCCGGACTATATTACGTACCAGCAACAGCAGCAGCCCAATCAAGCCCCCTAGAATTGTGCCGACGATGGCAATCGCCGCACGCTTTGGTGATGCTTTCAATTCCGGAGCGATAGCTGGATCAATAGTTCGGAATACATACTCGGGCGAAACATTTGCCAGCATGACTGTCTTTGACTGCTCCTCAATCAGTCGAAAGAATACGGCCCGAAGTTCCGACAAAGATGTCGATTGCACCTGCTGCTGAAGGTAATCTATGGCACGCTCCGCTTCTGCGACGTCGCGATTCATTATTTCCGCATTGATAGCCTCGACAAGCTTGTCGACCCATTGTTTGGCCACGTGCGGCGAATAGTGCTCAATAGATACATGGATAAATCCTGTCTTCTTGTCCTCACTGATGGACAGCAGATCCTTAAAAGCCTTATACGCTTCTTGGCTGGAAGGTACAGTCTGCTTCGGCCAACCTACGTCCCGAACCCACTCACTGAGTGATGAGTCGTAAACTTCCTGATCGATTATCAATTCAGAGGTTTTCTCGTCCCAACCTGATCCGGCAATCAGCGGTACAAGCAAATCGTTTCGCTCTATGAAATCAACAATAAACTTGCGCGATTGCAAAGTCTCAATGGCCAAATCGGTCTTGTCCCCTTTGCCCGCGGTCACACTAACTCCCGCCAGACTTGCTAAGCCTCCATATTGCGCCGCAAGGGCTGCGAGTCCGCCAGCGCCTTCTTCACGATTTGGCGCAAGAAGTGCTTCAGCTCGATAAATGTTGGGCAATAGCAGTGCATAGGTGACGGCCATAACGGCAAACAACACTGTTACCGAGCCCACTATCCATTTGCCCTCCCAGATAGCCTGAATCAATTCACCGAGGCGAATTTCATCGTCATACTGATCTGCCTTATCCTTCAAACTGGCACCCATTCCTGATTCCCGATCCTCTTAGAGGCCGCGCTCTGCATCCGTAGCCTCGTCAAGACTAGAATCTCGAAACTGCAGTTGCCGCGATGGCAAGGTTGTAGACAATTTGGGACGCGCTTGTCCACAAGGTCAACGGTCGCACGCGTTCGGTATCGAGTGGCACCACGATGGTATCACCTGCCAATATTTGGGTCCGGTCTCTGCCTGCAAAAAACCTCGATTCCTTTCCTGAGATTACTTCGCCATTTGCCCGGACAATATAAATTCTCTTATCGTCTGCTTTGTTCGTCATCCCTCCACTACGCGCCAGATAATCGCCGCGGTTGTAGCCGGGTTGCCAAACGTGGGACGTTGAAAACTGCACTTCCCCGATAACGGTTACTTCTTGAGGCTGCCTGGGTACCAGCAGAAAATCGCCATCCTCCACCAGAATATCCGCGGATCGATCGCGCCCTGTGACACTCGGCAAGTCGATAACCAAGCGACCTGTCGGCTCTGTCGAACGCAGCTGGCCCAGCAGTGACTGACCGACCCCAATGGCATTCGAGGGCCCCGAGTCGGACAATGACAAGCTTGCCAGATCCAGCTCGATCCTGGACGCGAGCTTGAGTATTTGATCTCGCTCTCGCTTCTTTAGGCTTTCACGCGTAAACACACTGCCACTTGGAAATGCTCGGCTCGTAAGACCACCTGCACGCTCAAGGATATCGGAAATTGATTCGCCGTTATTAACTGTGTAGCGCCCTGGGAAACGCACCTCCCCCCTGAGCTCGATGAAGGATTGTTTAGTCCAGTTCGGAGTTTCACGAATATTCATGAAGTCAAACGGCTGCAGCAACAAGTTCGCCGCCGTTTCTCCAGCCAGCGCCGCAGCCAAGTCCACAGAAATGAGTCTGGCCTCGCGTTCGCCAGCGTCATTCAGTTCATATCGAGTAAGCTCTGCTTCTTCTATATAGGCTGATTGTGCCAACCCACCTCCCGCACGGATCAGATCCGCAATTCGCATTCCCGGCTCAAGCGGCACATCACCTGGCGCATTTACGCTGCCGTCAATTGTGACCACACGCATCTTCCGATCACGCGACGTACGTAACTGCATTTCTTCCAGTATCGGCCCCATGATGTGGGCGCGTCCGACTTGCAAGTCGAATACGAAGATTCGATCACGCGGTTCCAATAGTGGATCTGCAACACTGCCAGGGCTTTTCCAAGCACTCTCAAGGTCGGCCGATAACGCGTCCATACCTACATTTGGCACCGGTTCGCGCTGAATAAGTACATAGTTAATGTCACTATTGGGCCTTAATATTCTTGCGCTTGGAATTACGTCGGAAAGTCGCAAGCCGCTTCGCCACTCAGCGTAGACAGGGTAGTGCACGTTTCCTACAACCGTTACGGCCTTGTCAATGACTCGTATCGCTGTCGGAATTCGGATAAGGTCACCGTCCAACGCTGCGGTCACATTGCCGCCGGTGCGATCGAGATCAGGCTCAATTGTAACCAGCCCTTTGTCGGGCACGACTCGTTCAATTGTAATGTCGGTGGCCACCGCCTCTGCGGTCATGCCACCAGCCATCCGGATCACGTCCTGAACACTCGCCGAATCGTGCATCTCATAAATGGCCGGTCTGTTTACCTCTCCTACAATTTTTACGCGTTTCCCGACCGGCGGCACAAAAATTACGTCACCTTCCTGAATACGCAAATCTTGCCTAGTATCTCCGTTCAACAACAGATCATAAACGTCGAGTTCACCAACAGTTTTGCCGGCCCGCTTCAACTCAATGCGGCGCAACGAGCCCTGCCTTGCAATGCCCCCACCCGTCGACAGTACCGTCGTCATTGTCGACAATGCCCCAACGGAATAGGAACCCGGCTTCTTGACATCCCCGACCAGGAAAACTTGCACAGCTCTTAGCTCACCAAGTGTAATACTCACTTGCGTGCCGATCATCTGCTCGGTAACTCTTTTCTCTACCGCCTGACGAGTTGCCAGAAAACTCAGACCGCCTATCGCAACTGGTCCGATTTCCGGAATTACAATTGTGCCGTCACGCTCGACTTGGACGTCGTACTCAGCATTTCGATTGCCGAAGAACCGAATTCTGACATTGTCGCCTGGACCTACGGTGTAGTCCGTCGGTACGGGTATACGACGAGTATCGTCTCCCTTCTGCCCGACCTCGCCGGAAAATAATTCGTAACCGAAAGGCTCGAGAGCCTGCTCTCCGATGGGCGTCAATGGCAGCAGCGTGATGTTGATCTCCATGCCGGAGAGAACAGGCTCTGCCTGCAAGCGCAGTGTACCCTGCTCTTCGGTCAGACCGGCGAGTCCGATCACCCTTATGCCCGGCAGCTGCAGTTGCCCGCGACTATTAAGCTGATAAGGATTTCCGTCGCGCAATCGTTGTACGCGATCCCGAAATTCGATTTCCTCTTCAGCATCGCGGAAATCCGTTCGCGCAACCAGCGAGTCGTCAATACCAACTATGACGGTATCGCCAGCTACAAATCGTAGCGGCCCGTCCATTGCCGTGCGTAGCACGCCTTCGTCACCCTGTGACTTCTCGGCGCGTACTTGTTCTACATCAGTACTTTCGTTCTGTTTGTCGGACGAACCACTCCGGAGCTGGCGCAACTGGCGGAGAGCACTCTCGCGCTGAGCCGCTGGCAAACTGTCGAGCAAGCGTTGTTGCTCCGGAGTGATATTCACGACTTGAGCCACAACGGGTGCAGCCCAAAGCCAACCGAGCATCACGATCCCAATTAGCCCGTGAATCAAATATCTCGTATTGCCTGTCATTTTGTCCGTTCCCAAGATTCGCCATTGCCGATGTCGGCTCTCACGCCAAATCAGCGGCAACTGTCCCTGCCTACCCGTTTAGTAACGCCGAGCCCCCTTTGCCTTCTTGTTAGCGGTTCACGGGCTCGCTCTAAGCGGCTTGCCCGAATACCAATTGTCTGTTCTGCCCAGCTTTGTGTCCGTTAGTTCGATTGCCATTGCAAAAATGCTTGCAGGTCATCTTCTCGTCCCTGATCGATCGAATCAATTCGCTTAAGCCAACCCAGCCCCAGACTGATTTCGCCGGAGGAAATTTGCCTATTGTGCCGGATAAACAGATCAAACTGCTCAATCCCAGTTGCGCTGATGCTATGCATTGCTGAATTTGCGCCGAGACGATTGATCTCCGAGTAACGAATCTTTGCATCCCACGAACGATCCGTGGATTGTAACAATGTTGTGCCGAGGGAGTACGTTAATCCATCCCCATCCACTCCGTGACCAATCGAACGACCTCGGTAACGATAGCCGCTTCGGTAAATGCCGTGTTCATAGGCGCAACCAGGATTGTTGTCGCTGAAGCCCAGTCCGCCACGACGGCAACTAGTTTCGGCTATTTCGATATGACTGACGTGCTGCCAGCTACTCGCGTTACCGCGGTATTCAAGGCCGGCCAAGCGCAACCATGAGCCGAGCTCGGGCCCACCGCGCCGGGTATCCTCAGCGATCCATTGCATATAGACCGCTAGTGGTTGCTCCGTTGGCAGGCGCCAGCGCATGTCGATACCGGCCAGCTGATTCCCGGGTTCGTCCTCGGGCCCTACGTTGACGCCGCGATTATCCTTGCCTGCCAACAAATCCAGCAATGTACTACCGTCGCAGGGCCTGCCGATACCGCACCATTGTGCACTGCGCGAAAGGCCAATCTCAACGTTTTCAGTTGGCCGAAACGTAAAGCGAAAGCCAAATAACAGAGCATCGTTGATGCCCCTCTCGTCGTCCAGCCCAGCCATGAATACGCTTGCCGTCCAAGGGCCAATCCAGCCAAACCAGCGATTGTCGAAGGCCTCGCTACTGTTGCGTTGCATTGACAGAGCCGGCATTGGCCGGGCATTCGTCGACATGATTAAACTGCCATCGTGACCAGGTCCCCACCAGCGTTGTTGCCAGCCTGCAGAAAAAATCCAGTTGCCGAGCAAAAAACCTACCCAACTATCGTCCAACCGGTATTCGTCCTCATCGACAGGATTCGCCGCGTAGCCAGCCTGAAGACTGACGGCAACCCGTTCACCGCTCCATTCCAAACCCACAACGGCATTGCTTTCGTCGCGCGGCGTGTCGGCGAACGCACGAATCTCGCGCGGATTGCTGGCCAGGCTTAGTCCGTATGAGACACGTGCACCCCGGCGCTCAAAATGTAACCTGTCGCGTATTCGGTTCATCGCCGCTAACTCAGCGACACTCAGACTAGCGTCGTCAACAGCCTTCAGTGCACGTTCGATATCGGCCTGACTGATCGGCCAAGCCGAAAGTGGCATCCTAATGATGCCCCTGTCGTCAAGAAACCTCAGGTCGTGACGTAAAACGGAGTTGCCGGGCGAGACCAACATTGCTGCGTCCACCGGCATTGCTGCGGTGAGTATACAAACAAGCGCCTGCAACGCAGGCCACACGCGTATTCTGATCATCTTTATTTTTAGTAACCGCTGCGCCATTGCATATAAAACCGACTATCACTGACATCTCCACCGGGATGCTCGGCCAACTCCTGATAACCAACTCCAATCTCAACCGTACCGAATTTGAATAACCGACCGTAACTAAAATCGATGCTGACAATATCCAATGGTGTCGGTGTCAGTGTATGGCTGATATCCGGACTACCGCCGCGGTTTAGATCACCCGACCGGATCAGCACCCCCCAGTGAGTATCGTTGGCACTGATCAATTGCAGTCCCGTGGAATATAATTCGGCATCGTTGTCCGCGCCGTGTCCAATAGACCGGCCGCGATAACGATACCCTGTCCGGTAGATTCCGTGGTTATAGCCGCAGTTGAATATTGCATCTGATTCGTAAAACCGGCAGCTCGTGCCTGCAAACTCCCCAAACCAGCGCCACGAGCCGAGATGCTCTGAGTAGCCGCCCGTTTCGATACCGATCTGACCGATGAAGCGACTGGGCAAGCCACCTGCTTCATCTTCACCGATGAATTGGCCGTAAAAAGCGACCCGCCGGCCAGCGATCAGCGGCGCCCAACGGAGGTCCACGCCCGCTAGCTGATTGCCAGGCTCATTCGCTCGATCAATACCGCCATCGCCAAGGTTGTCTTTGCCGACCAGTAGGTCAAAAAATGTACCGGCATCGCAGGGTCGGCCATCGCCGCACCACTGCGCGGTTCGCGAGAACCCGACCTCCAGCGACGGTAAGGGCCGAAAATTGAGTCGCAAACCGAAAAACTGCGTGTTAGGTATCTCCCGACTGCTCTCCATCTTACCAAAGAGCATATTCAGGTCCCAGGGCCCGAGCCAATGAAGTAAGGGCAACTCAAACGCCGGAGTAAAATTGCGGTCAAGACTCAACCCAGGAATTGGTCGGGCATTGTTGGAAAGTATTAGGCCCCCATCCATGCCCGGCCCCCACCAACGATCTAGCGTATTCGCAGAAATCACCCAATTACCAACCGCAATGCCAAGAAATGAACCGTCTACCCGGCCATTGGCATCGTCATCAGTACTATCAACCAGTTGCCCCTTCAAGGTTACCGATAAGCGCTCGCCAGTCCATGAAACGCCAGCTCCAATTTCACCGGGCTCACGTGGCGTATTTTGGTAGCCGCGGATGCCAATGGGGTTCTCAGCGACACTGGCTCTGGCTGACCAGGTCAAGCGGTTGACCGCTGTTTCCCAGTCCGCCCGCACTTTGAGACGCGCGATCGAATCCAGAACACCCTTTGACTCGTTTCCTGTTGGCTCGTACAGACGAAGATCTGCCAGAACCGGTCCCCACGAAAGCGGCCAAGTTGTTACGGGGCCAGTCAGGATTCCGCGATCGGCAAGCAGCTGAATGTCATGCCGCAAAGCTGCGTCACCAGCCTCTATGGCAGGGCTCGCATTGAGTTGTTGCAAGCAGCAGACGAATAAAAGCATCGCCTTCGCGGTCATTTTGGGCAGCGAGCGCATGATCATCATGACGGTAGCAATATCGAGCAATGAACGAACCGAATTCTCGTGTGAATTGTCAAAATTGACCTTACGAATGCGCGTCATAGCAGTAGCACGCGATGGCCCCGCAACATCCGGGCAAACGAAATGCGGCCAGAGCTGCGGGCAGCCAGCTAACGCGATCGCTTCAGCAATGCAGTAGTTGAAATGTTCCTGCCGTTATAAGCTTCATCTTGCTGTACGACTGCCGTCAACTGATTAGCAAGGTGCTTGCCGAGCTCGACACCAAACTGGTCAAAAGAGTTGATCCCGTAAAGCGTTCCTTCAACGAATACTTTGTGTTCGTACAGAGCGATCAACTGGCCCAAAACTGCTGGAGTTAGAGCTCGGAACAGAATTGTACTGCTCGGTCGATTTCCAGCGTGTTCCTTGTGCCTTGCCAGACTATTAGCCCTGCCCGCAGCCACGCCAGCCGCGCGCATTTCAACTCGTGCGTCGTCTGCCGAATAGCCTTCCATAAGGGCCTCGCTTTGTGCGAGGCAGTTCGCAATCGCAAGCTTTTGCTGTAGGCCATTCCCTTCACCCACAGTTTCTACCGGCAAAATAAAGTCAATCGGAACGAAACGTGTCCCCTGATGTAGCAACTGGTAAAAAGAGTGCTGGGCGTTCGAGCCCGGCTCGCCCCAAATAATCTGCCCCGTCTTTACTTTGACCGGCCTACCATCTCTACGTACGCTTTTGCCATTGCTTTCCATTTGCAACTGTTGCAAATACGCCGGCAATCGGTCAAGGCGATTGGTATAGGGCAAAATCGCCTGCGATTCCGCACCAAAAAAGTTGCTGTACCAAACAGCCAGTAATGCCATTACAACCGGCATGTTTTCTGTCGCAGGCGCCGTTCGAAAGTGCATATCCATCCGCCGCGCACCAGCCAACACCGATTTAAAGTGATCAATACCAACCATTAGCGCCAGTGACAATCCCACTGCTGACCACAGAGAATATCGGCCGCCTACCCAGTCCCAAAAACCGAATCTAAACTCCGGGCTAATACCGAATGCGTCCATCGCCGCGTGATTGGTCGAGGCTGCAGCGAAATGCCGTACAACCGCTTCCTCACCAAGCACATCTTTCACCCAAGCTCGCGCCGCCTGCGCGTTGGTAATTGTCTCTAGGGTCGTAAACGTCTTGGAACACACAATAAACAATGTAGTTGCCGGATCTAACTCCGAATGCAAGTCGGCAAGCTGAGTACCGTCGATATTTGATACAGCGTGAAAGCGCAAGCCCTTCCGCCAATACGGACGCAGCGCATTCGTGGCCATAACCAATCCGAGATCAGAGCCGCCGATACCTATATTCACAATGTCGGTAAAGCGCTTACCACCTTCACCAGCGATTTTTCCGGCGTGCACTGCTTCCACGAAACTCTCAATTTTCGTCAGCACACCCCAGATTTCGCGAACCCCGTCAACTTCCAGTGCAATCTGATCAGACATCTTCGAGCGCAGCGCAACGTGCAAAACCGAGCGCTCTTCAGTGATATTCAATTCCTTCCCTGTGAACATCGATTCGATCGCCGCGGGTACGCCCGCTTCACACGTAAGCCGCGCTAGCAACTTTTGTGTTTCCGCGTTTATCAGATTCTTGGAGTAGTCGAGATGCAGATCCCCAGCATCGAGCGTGAATCGTTCGACCCTTCGCTTGTCACACTTGAACATGTCGCGCATATCGGCGCGCTTCATCTTGGTCCGGTAGTGATCTTTGAGCTCTTGCCAGACGGGCAAATCGAGCGGGTATCGTGCACTTAATTTAGTTTGTGGCACGTTCATTCTCATCAATATTGTAATAATCGAGGTACCACTCTACAAAACGACGTACACCCTCTTCGACTGGCGTCGCTGGCTTGTACCCCACGTCGGTCGCAAGATCGGTAGCATCCGCATACGTATCAGGGACGTCGCCCGGCTGCAATGGCAACAAGTTCTTTTCCGCTTTGCGACCAAGGCAATGTTCGATGACTTCGATGTAGTGCATCAGCTCAACAGGCTGCTGGTTACCAATATTATAGATTCGGTACGGCGCACTACTCGTTCCTGGATCAGGATCGGCTGCATTCCATTCTTCATTCGGCTCGGCGGTATGATCCATCGTTCGAATAACACCTTCGACAATATCATCGACGTAAGTGAAATCGCGCCGATGTTTACCGTAGTTAAATACGTCGATCGGTTCACCTGCAATTATTGCCCGGGTGAATAAAAACAATGCCATATCAGGCCGACCGTACGGCCCGTAAACTGTAAAAAACCGCAGTCCGGTAGTTGGCAAACCGTACAAATTTGAGTACGTATGGGCCATCAGCTCGTTTGCCTTCTTCGTAGCACCGTATAACGCCAGCGGATGATCAACATTCTGGTGTATAGAAAACGGCATTGCCGTGTTCGCACCGTAGACTGAACTGGATGACGCGTAAACTAGATGCTGGACGCCGTTGTGCCTACAACCCTCAAGAATATGTAGCGTACCCACGATATTGCTTTCGATATACGAATGTGGATTTTCAATCGAGTATCGCACCCCAGCCTGGGCTGCAAGGTGCACAACCTTGTCAAAGCGCTCATCGCGGAATAGCTTTTCTATGCCATCGCGGTCTGCCAGCTCCATTCGGACCATGCGGAAGCTGTCGAATTCGTCGAGCATTCCTGCTCGCGTTTCTTTTAATGACACGTCGTAATAGTCGTTGAAATTATCCAACCCAACGACAGTATCGCCCCGCTCAAGCAGCGTCTTCGACGTATGGAAACCGATAAATCCGGCAGCTCCAGTTACAAGAATTTTCATGCTATTACTCCGCGCGCCGAATTAGAGTCGGTCATCGCTTTCGGTCGCCGACAGTAAATACTTCACGTCATAAATTACCGACGTTTCTTTACCAAATGCACGGACACCTGCTGCGCCCATCTCTTTGAACTGATTGTGCGCAACAGCGACAACAACGACATCATATGTGCCAAACTCAGGCTGCTCCGTCATTTGTACGCCGTACTCGGCGTGCGCTTCGCCCGAATCGATCCAAGGATCGTGTACATCAACAGCAGCGCCGTATGATGCCAGTTCACGAACTATATCTATCGCCTTGGTATTCCGCACATCTGGACAGTTTTCTTTGAACGCCAACCCAAGCACAAGAATTTTGCTATCCAGCGGTTGTATACCTTTGGCGATCATGTTCTTGATAATTCGCGATGATACGTACAATGCCATGTTGTCATTGATACGGCGCCCCGCCAGTATCATTTGCGGATGATAGCCAAGTTGTTGCGCCTTGTAGGTAAGGTAATAAGGATCAACGCCTATACAGTGGCCACCCACCAATCCTGGGCGAAACGGCAGAAAGTTCCATTTGGTACCAGCTGCCAATAATACTTCTTCAGTATCGATACCCATTCGCTCAAAGATCATCGCCAACTCGTTGACCAACGCAATGTTTACATCGCGCTGTGTGTTCTCAATAACCTTTGCCGCTTCGGCGACCCGGATACTCGATGTCTTGTGAGTGCCTGCCGTAATAATCGAAGCATAAACGCTGTCAATATAGTCAGCCGCTGCGGGAGTTGAGCCGGACGTAACCTTCAAGATCGAAGGCAGGCGATGTTGTTTGTCTCCGGGATTTATTCTTTCCGGGCTGTAGCCGGCGAAGAAGTCCTTATTAAGTGTCAAACCCGAATCACGTTCGAGGATTGGTACGCAAAACTCTTCTGTTGCACCAGGAAATACGGTCGATTCGTATACCACGATATCGTTTGGCGAAAGCACTTTCCCCAATGTCTCGCTTGCAAGTCGCAATGGCAACAAAAGTGGTCGATTGTCGTTGCTAACAGGGGTAGGCACGGTGACGATGTAGAAATTGCAGCTTTTCAGATCATCGGCATTCGATGTGAAGCTCAATTGCCCCAGCGATGCCAGTTCCTCGGAGCTTACTTCCAACGTCGAGTCTTTGCCGTTTCGCAATTCCGCTATTCGGGCTTCTTTGACGTCAAAACCTAGGGTCGGATACTTCCGTCCAAACTCAACGGCGAGCGGCAGGCCTACGTAACCCAGGCCAATGACGCCTATGCGGATCTTGCTGATATCAAATGACATTTAGGGTGTCCGGAACTTGTTATTGGGTCGCCTTAAATAGCACGCTATGGCGTCAGGAACATGGATGCCGCGCACATTCCGGAACTTCCAGCGCTGCCAGTGGCCAATCTTTGAAAAATGGCTGCCCGCCTTACGGCGGGCAGCCCGGCTTTCTTTACAGGTAAATCAGCGACAACATGCCGGCAATACTCATGGCGAACGTGTAAGGCAATGCCTTGTACACCATGCGGCCATAAGACAACCGGATCAGTGGAGCCAATGCCGATGTCAGCAGGAACAGGAACGCTGCCTGCCCGTTTGGCGTTGCCACGCTGGGAATGTTGGTGCCGGTGTTGATGGCAATGGCCAGCGCATCGAACTGTTCCCGAGTGATTGCGCCACTCTCATAGATGTTCGCCAACTCTGTGATATACACAGTTGCGACGAAGACGTTGTCGCTGATCATTGACAGCACGCCATTGGCGGCGAAGAACATCGCTTCCTGGGTCTTGCCTTCGTAAGTCATTACCCAGTTGATAATTGGCGAGAACAAACCCTGATGGTCAATGACGGCTACGATGGCAAAGAATACAACCAGCAGAGCGGTGAACGGCAACGCTTCTTCGAACGCGTGGCCAATCCGGTGCTCTTCCGTCACACCGTTAAACGCGGTTGCCAGAACGATAACCATCAGACCGACGATGCCAGGTTCCGCCAGGTGCAAGCCCAGTGCAATACAGAGCAGCAACGCGACCACAGCCTGCACGCCAATCGCCATCTTTTCTTCACGGGTGCGCTTCGCGCTCATTTCCTTGTCGTACTCGGTCAACACCTCACGCACGCGGTCAGACAGCTTCGTTCCATAGCCGAACGCGCCAGTCACCTCCAGCAATACGCAGGTCGTTAAGCCTACAGCGAAGACTGGCAGCGAAATGTGGGCCATTACGAGGAAAAAGGTAACAAACTCCCAGCCCATGACCTCGCCGATCAGCAGATTCTGCGGCTCACCAACCAGGGTCATCACGCCACCCAGCGCGGTACCAACGGCAGCGTGCATCATCAGGTCGCGCAGGAATCCGCGAAACTGCTCCAGATCGGCCCGGTGCAGTTCCGTAACATCGCTGTCGGTGCCGGCATCGTGGTTGGTATCAAAAGATTTGCCGGACGCCACCTTGTGGTAAACCCCGTAGAAACCGGCGGCCACCGTTATCACCACAGCCGTGACTGTCAGCGCGTCAAGAAACGCAGACAGCACTGCCGCCATGAACGAAAAGATCACGGACAACAGGACCTTGGAACGAACGCCCAGCAGCACCTTGGTAAACACAAACAGCAGCATGTCGCGAAGGAAATAGATACCTGCGACCATGAACATCAGCAACATGATCACCGTGAAATTGAGTTCCGCTTCATGGAACACCATTTCCGGCGTCGCAAGACCAATAATAATGGCCTCAATCGCCAGCAATCCGCCGGGCTGCAATGGGTAACATTTCAATGCCATGGCAAGCGTGAAAATGAATTGCAGGACAATTATCCAACCGGCAATAAACGGCCCTACCGTCAGGACCAGTATCGGATTCAGGATCAGGAAACCGATAATTGTCAGCTTGTACCAGACCGGTGATTGCCCAAGAAAATTCTTGCGGAACGCCTCCGCCATCGTATGTGTCATAGCCCTTCCAGGTATTTAGTCTTAAATGTTGCGGGCCTGAGCCCCCGATTTGAAGCACCGCGCCGCCACCCCCCGGTGGCAATTCGCGCCCGAGGATTCTAGCGGCTTTAACGTTGCTTTGTCAGCGTCTGCGCGGGCGGCCTAGTGAACTTTCGGCTCCAGTGAGCTCCACAGGCACTTTCCGGACTCCCTCATCCGCTCCAGCATCGCCTCGTGCTCAGCCACTTCTTCGGCGCTTGCGCAGGTCACGACCAGTTCAAGGTCCTTATCCCGTTGAAAGCCACCGACTTCTGCCTCAGAGGCATTGTCTTCTTCGTTTTTTTCGTCCTGAAACAGCGCGGTCTGACCGCCGGTCATGGCCAGGTATACCCGCGCCAGCAAATCAGCGTCTATCAGCGCGCCGTGGACGTCACGACCGGACGCGTCCACTTCGTAGCGCTTGCACAACGCATCCAGACTATTGCGCTGCCCCGGGTGCATGTCCCTCGCCAGGGTCAAGGTGTCCAAAATCCTTGCGTGCTGCTCGATGGCTGGCTGCGGGTGCCGCATCAGGCGCAGTTCGTGGTCGAGAAAGCCGATATCGAACGGGGCGTTGTGGATAACGAGCTCACTGCCACGAATAAACTCGAGGAATTCGTCCACCACGTCGGTAAACCGCGGCTTATCCGCCAAGAACGCCCGACTGATGCCGTGTACGCGCTCTGCACCCTCATCGATGTCCCGATCAGGGTTGAGAAAGCGATGGAAGTCCCGACCGGTCAGGCGGCGGTTGACCAATTCCATACAACCGATTTCGATGACCCGGTGACCCTCAGCTGGCGTCAAACCAGTGGTTTCGGTATCGAGAACAATCTGCCGTTTACTCATTAAGTCCGGACTCCCGGGTTACCGACCGAGCTCATCGATACCGCGATTCGCCAGTGCGTCCGCCGCTTCGTTGCCCTCATTGCCGGTGTGGCCCCTGACCCATTGCCAGACAACGTCATGCTGCATCACAGCCGCGTCCAGTGCCTGCCACAAATCCTGATTCTTGACCGGTTTTTTGCTGGCCGTTTTCCAGCCACGCTTTTTCCAGTTCGGCATCCATTCACGAATTCCGTCCATGACGTACTTCGAATCCGTGTACAGCTTCACCTGCCGTTTGCCGCGCAAGGCGTTCAGCGCCTCGATGGCGGCGGTCAGCTCCATACGGTTATTGGTCGTTTCCCGCTCTCCGCCGTGCAAGGTCTTCCTGTGCCCGCCACTGATTAACAATGCGCCCCAGCCACCAGGCCCCGGGTTTCCTCGGCATGCGCCATCGGTGTAAATCTCAATTATTTCGTCGGTCAATGTTCTTAGCTGCTGTTGGCGCCGTATCGACTCAGGAATCCCGGTCCGGCAGGTTGCGAGTTGTCGGTTTTACGAGGCCACCCACCACTTTCGGCTTGGCGCGCCATGGCATCCGCACCGTGGTCAGAGGTATCACTCGTTTCTGCGCCGAGAGCATATAGCACGCTGCCAGCTCCGGCCACCAGCGACGCCCCCGCTGCTCCCAAAGCTGGGTGTCCAGCGTCCGGTTACCGGGCAATGGCCAACGGAAAAAATAACGGGTAACCCCGTGAATATGCAGGTCCAGCAGCTTCAGCCAATCGCACAACTGCCGGTCGGCAATCAGCGCGTCCATGGCCGGCGGCATGCCCGCGCCGGGAATGAGCCTCCGCAATCCCCACAGACCGCCTGGTTTGAAGCCGAGAATGATCAAATGGCCATCAGCCCGCAGTACCCGGTGGACCTCGCGCAGTATGGCGTGCGGTCGCCCGCTGTACTCCAGGGTATGCGGCAAAATCACGGCATCCACGGACTCGCTGCAGAGCGGCAAGCGGTGCAGATGGCCGACCGCACTGGGATCCGTTGCGGCCAGGACGCCGCCCGGCTCGGAGACCAGCAGCGAACGCTGCGTCCGGGCGTAGCGCTGGAATGCCGACCGCCCACCCCATTGGCCGAGCTGCAGGCAGTATTCCCCGAACACGCTGTCGAGCGCACGCTCCATCAGCCGGGCTTCCTGGGCAAGCAGCGCCTCACCCACCGGCGTGGCCAGCCAGCTTGCGATCTTGTCCTGTCTTTCCGGTGGGCTTTCAGTCACAGATTTCGCCTCGGTCGCTAGAACGCCAGCCTGCCATACCCGATGTGAATTACGTACTTGCATAGCGTAGCCCGGTCAGTAGGATAGCGCGATGCCGAACATAATGACGACGTTTCAACGCCATTGGCGAACCCTGGTTCTGAGCTGCCTTGCCGGCCCGCTGGCTGGCGCCACCAGCCTGACCCTCGATGCAGACGGGCTAAATGGCGAGCGGCAGGAACCCGAGCTGCAGCTGGAACTCGAAGGCTATCAGGCTGCCAACGTCACTCCAGCGGCTGTCTGGAATGACCTGCTGGAGCATTTGCGACAGAACTTCAGCATTCCGCCCGTCATGAACTCGCGGGTTGAGGCCGAGCTCAACTGGTTCATCCGTCACCCGGAATACCTCACTCGCGTCTTCACCCGCGCGCAGCGCTATTTGCCGTACATCAGCCGCGAAATTGACAAACGCGGCCTGCCATCAGAGCTCGCCCTGCTCCCCATCGTCGAAAGTGCCTACGACCCGTTCGCCTATTCGCACGGTCGCGCTTCCGGCCTGTGGCAGATCGTGCCCGGCACCGGCCGTCATTTCGGCATTCGCCAGAACTGGTGGTATGACGGTCGGCGGGATGTCGTCGACTCGACGGACGGCGCACTGAAATACCTGGATCACCTGCACGGCCTGATGGACGGAGACTGGCTGCTCGCTGTGGCGTCGTACAACACGGGCGAAGGCAACATACTGAAGGCCATCAAGCGTAACCGGGCAAAATCCAAGCCGACCGATTTCTGGAATCTGAACGTATCGCGGGAAACCAGCAGCTACGTGCCCAAGCTCATGGCGCTGGTCGAAATCGTCCGTGACCCTGGCGCGTATGGGCTCACGCTGCCGACGGTTGTCAGCGATCAGCAGTTCGTACCGGTCGACATTGGCGGCCAGCTTGATCTCGCGCTGGCCGCAGAGCTTGGCGGTATTGACCTGGACACACTCTACTCCTGGAATGCAGGCTACAATCGCTGGGCAACAGACCCGGCCGGTCCGCACCGGCTGCTACTGCCAATCGACGCCGCCGAGACATTCACCAATGCACTGGCTGCCCTGCCCGACGACGAACGTGTGCGCTGGCAGCGGCACAAGATCGGCAACGGCGAAACGCTGTCCGGGATTGCGGAAAAATACCACACGACCCTCGCGTCAATTCGCGAAGCCAACAACATCCGCGGCAATACCATTCGCGCCGGTCAGTATTTAATGATCCCGGTCGCCAGCAAGCCGCTGGGTAGCTACAACCTGAGCGCCAGCGAACGTCGCGCCGCGAAACAGGAGAAGCCACGCGCCGGCAATCGTATCGAACACTTTGTCGCATCCGGCGAAAGTTTCTGGTCTATCAGCCGCAAGTACGGGGTCGGGATGCGCAACCTCGCGAGCTGGAACGGCATGGCACCGCGCGATACGTTATCCATCGGACAGAAGCTGGTTGTCTGGACCGACAAAGCCTCTGCAGGCACCAACGCTGCCCCCAGCAATGTCTCCACAACGCGAAAACTGAACTACACTGTACGCAATGGCGATTCTCTGTACCTTATCGCCAATCGGTTTCGTATCACGGTTGCGGACTTGTTGCGCTGGAACAAGATCGACAAGAATAAGATTTTGCGCCCTGGCCAGCGACTGACGATGTACGTCGACGTCAGGTCACAATCCAGCTAACGCGACGGCATACCCGTCGTCTGACATGCATTGTGGCCGCCGCGCCACGGCACTAGAATCACCGTCTCACTATTGCACTATCGGGGAATCAGTATGGGGTTCATGGCAGGTAAACGCGCTCTGATTGTAGGGCTCGCCAGCAAACGGTCCATCGCCTGGGGCATCGCACAGGCATTCGCACGCGAAGGCGCCGAACTGGCGTTCACGTATCAGAACGAGAAGCTGAAGCCTCGGGTCGAAGATATGGCCAAGGAACTCGGCTCGTCACTGGTCTACCCGCTGGACGTGGCCCACGATTCAGAAATCGACGCGCTGATGGAATCCATCAAACAAGAGTGGGACGGCTTCGAAGTGCTGGTTCACTCAGTTGGCTTTGCGCCCCGCGATCAACTCGCCGGCACCTATATTGAAAGCGTAACCCGCGAAGGTTTCCAGATCGCTCACGACATCTCAAGCTACAGCCTGGCAGGCCTGGCAAAGGCCGCTTTGCCGCTGATGGAAAACCGCAATTCGGCGATACTGACCTTGTCCTACCTCGGCGCTGTTCGAGCTGTACCGAACTACAACGTCATGGGTCTGGCCAAGGCAAGTCTGGAAGCAAACGTGCGTTTCCTTGCCGCAGACCTCGGCCCGCGTGGCATTCGGGTGAACGGCATATCGGCAGGCGCCATCAAGACCCTGGCGGCCGCGGGTATCGCCGGCTTCCGGAAAATGCTGACGCACATGGAACAGGTCTCACCCATACGCCGTAACGTCACGCCGGAAGATGTCGGCAATGCGGCGGCTTTTCTTTGTTCGGATCTTGCCGCAGGCATCGCCGGTGAAATCATGTACGTCGATGGCGGGTACAACACGATTGGCATGCACCTGGACGAGGAATAAGGCGATTTCCGCGAGCTAGCGCATTCGCAGCAGTTTTCGATACAGCGCTTCGTAGCGGTCAGCCATCGCTACCGGGCTGTACGCATCTGCCTGGCTCAGGTTGGCTGCCCGCATCGACGCATACAGATTGTCGTCCTGCAACAGGGTCAGGACGGCAGTCAGTAGCTCCTCAGGCCGTTCCGGCTCTATCAAGAGACCGTTTACCTTGTCGACCACAATATCGGGAATGCCGCCGACATTGCTCGCGACCAGCGGCAATCCAAAACTCATCGCGTCGAGCAGCGTTGAACCCAGGCCCTCGTGCAACGAGGGAAACACAAACAGATCAAACACTGACAGCCAATCGTCAATGTTGTCGACGAAACCTGTGAATTCCAGGTTGTCCAGGCCCGCGGCCGATGCCCGGAACGTTGTCTCATCACGCCCGTCGCCCACCAGCACGAAATGCAATTGCGGGTGCTGATCCCGCGCAAGACGGGCCATCTCGATGATCGTTCCCTGCCCTTTGTGGGCGTGATCCAGGGCGCCGACATGGCCCACTACAGTTTTGCCGGCAAACCGCGCCCGCAAGGCTTCCGGCGTGCGATGAGCACTGGCCAGATCAGCATGTGCATCCGCAATTACCGTGCAGCGTACCCCTGGGTAACTGGCCTGAATCTGTTCCGCAATGGTCCGTGAAACGCCGACCACAGCACTGGCTCGACGGTAGGCCCTGTCCCGCAACGGCGACGACTTGAAAGGGTTGTCAACGCGCCTCGTTAGCAACCAGGGGACACGCGGCAGGCGGGCAGCCAGCCAACAGGCATAGATTCCCCGGGCTTCGTGCGCGTGCAGCAGATCAGCGCCATGCGCAGCCCATGCCGCTGCCAGCGGTTGCGAGGCCGACTCGACGATCTCCAGTCCGGTTACCGAGGAACAACGCGGAGCAAGCTTGCCGTTACGCCGGGCAACCAACCGTTGGCGATAGCCACGCTTCGCCAACTCCTCGATGAGCAATTGGGTTTGGCGCTCTCCCCCCCGATAGTCTGACGCAAGATTGACGTGGCACAGCAAGGGACTGGCTGGCAATGAAGTGCTCACGCGAGGTGCTTGCCTGCCGTCATGCCACGACGATCAGCTCTTGGTATCCAATGCCAGCTTGGTTTCCTCACCGCTCATACGCGCAACAATTACGGCGCAGCAAGAGTCGCCGAATATATTGAGGCTGGTCCGCATCATGTCGAGAATCCGATCGAAGACCAGCAGCACACCCACCGCTTCCAGGGGCAAGCCGACCGCGCCAAGTATGATCGCAATCGCAACCAGTGATGCCGACGGCACACCGGCAACCCCGACGGATGTCAGCAATGCGATGATCACTATGGAAAACTGCACGGCGATCGTCAGATCCAGCCCGTAAGCCTGCGCCAGAAACATTGCGGCGGCGCATTCATACAACGCGGTACCGTTCATGTTGACCGTTGCGCCGAGCGGCAATACAAAGCTCGATATCTTATTGGAAACGCCTGCGTTGTCTTCGACGCAGTTCATCGTGACAGGCAACGTGGCAGACGACGACGCGGTTGAGAACGCCGTCAACATCGCCGGCGCCATGGCAGGGAACATCTTGTACGGCGAAACCTTGCCGAGATAGCGCAGGAACAACGGTAAGACGACGAGTGCATGCACGGCCAGCGCGGCAATCACGGTTAGCGCGAATATGGCCAAGGGGCCCACACCGGAGAAACCAGCTTCAGCCACAACCTTGCCCACCAATCCGAAAACACCGATAGGTGCGAACTTCATGATCCATTCGGTCATGAGCATCATAATGTTGAACACGCCATCCCAGAACTGATACATCGGTTCCGAAAGCGCATTGTCCATCTGCGTCATGAAATAACCGAACAATAACGCGAAGAAAATGATGCCCAGCATCTGTCCGTCCGCCGCGGCCTGCACGACATTCGGCGGAACCATGTCCTTGAATATCTGCGCGACATCACCGGGTCCGCGACTTTCAGCCGCCAGTGCAATCTGGCTGCCACCGGCATCCAGACCGAGCATATCGCCAACCGGCTGTCCGTCCAGGTAGCCGGGACCAATCAAGTTGACCAGCAGCAGTCCAACCAGTATGGCTGCGATTGTCGTCGCCATATAAAACAGCAGCGTCTTGCCACCAAGCGAACCCAGATTACCGCCCGAACCGATGCCAGCGACACCGATCGTGATAGACGAAAAAATGAGTGGCACGATGATCATCTTCAACGCATTCAGGAAGATCGTGCCAATGTAGTCGAGAACTGCGATGGCGCTAATGCCGAAGACGCCAGGGTCCTCAACACCGTGTGCGTTCAGGTAATTGATCGTACCGCCAACCATTCCGGCCATGACGATGGCGATCAGTATCTGCCAATGCAGTTCAAGCTTGGTCATTCTGTCCCCCTGATTGTCTGCATACGTTGTGCAGCCGAGTCTTTATGCCGACCGAAGTCGGCGCTACACGCCAGTCAGTTTCTGACCCGCATGTTACACCACATACGTACTACAGGAACTATTACTAGAACATGCTCTGTTGAGCCAGAGCCTCCAGATTGCGCTCCACGTCTGCGTCGCGTTCGAGCTCAAATACCAGCGCCGTGTAATCAGCCTGTCCGGCCTGTCCGGAGAGCGCGCGCTTGCCTTCGTCACGTTGAGCAACTGGAATGGCTTCGGGCCGACCCGGTGCGTACCGCATGACACTGAACACAGCCTCGTCCCCCGATGTGGTTTGAACAGTGCCAATACGTTGCTGTCCCGCTGGTGGTTTCTTCACTGCAAAGACGGCGTCCCGAATGTTTGCATCCGTTTCCGTATCGTCTCGTCGAATCACGGCGGTGACGACTGCATTCGCTTCAACCGCTGCGGCCGCTGCCGAAAACGGTTGACCGTCTCGCAGTGCCGCCTGAAGTGCCGATGCCTTCTCCGTCAGAATCGCGCGGGCACGTTCGTTGCGAATTGTAGCGACGATCTGCTCGCGGACTTCATCCAGCTGCTTGCGTTCTGCTTCATGGTACTCGCTGACCTGAATCACGACCGAGCGGTTCGCATCCAGCTCGACAATGTCGCTGACCTGACGATTGTTCAACACGCCATCGTCAAATACGGCATCGATTGCCGCCTGGTTGTTACCGAACGGGGCACCACCATTACGGGTATAGCCCTCTGCCTGTCGAACCTCAAGGCCAACAGTACTGGCCAATGCTTCGATACTTTCGGCGTCGAACAAAGCGTCCGCGATGTCGCGCGACGCATCCCGCCACAGCGCATCACTACGGCGCAGGCGTAATTCCTGTTCCAGTTCCGCGCGCACCTGTTCGAATGGCAACGGCCCGCCTGCCTGAATATCGTCAAGGCGGATCACATGGAAGCCAAAGTCACTACGCACAGGCTCCGACACTTCACCTTTGCGCATTGCAAATATGGGATCAGCCAGCTCTTCCTGGTACTGCGAATGCGGTAGCAGGCCCAAATCACCACCTCGCTCCGCCGTGCCACTGTCTGCGGAATACTGTCGCGCCAGATCGGCGAAAGGTTCGCCCGCCCGAACCCGCGCGGCAATGGCCGTGGCTTGTTCCCGAGCGGCAGCTTCATCATCACCGAACAGGATCAGTATGTGGCTGGCTTGTCGTTGCTCATCCTGAAGATATCGATTGCTTGCGGCTGCATACTCATCTCGCAAATCCTGCTCGCTGATATCGAGTTGCTGTTGCAATTCATCACGCCGCAGTTCGATGTACTTTAGATCCACCGTCTCGGATGACATAAAGCCATCCGGCCGATCGTCATAATAAGACTGCACGTCGCTATCACTGATCTCGATGCCTTCAGCAATCGTTTCAATATCGAATGTCGCAATCGCCACTTCGCGCTGCTCACGAACCAGGTTCAGGTAGCGACGGTACTCCGCTGGAGTCACAAATGCCGTCGCTGCAATGCCTCGTTGCAACTGCCCTTCCCGCAACCCAATACGTTGACTGGCTTCGAACTGAACCGGTTCGAGGCCTCGTTCAGCGAGCCACGCGTAGTAGCTGTCCTTTGAGAACCGGCCGTCAACCCGAAATTCCGGCGCACTCTGAATGAACTTCGTGATCATTTCGTCACTGATCCGGAAACCGCTGTCATTCAGATATTGATCGACAACTTCATCCCAGATCAGGTTGTTCAAAACATTCTGCTTCAGGATAGAACGCAATTGCTCTGGAAGTTGTCCACCGAATTCGCCATAGCTTGCCAATTGCTGACGATAAGCATCGTCAAATTCGAACATCGAAATTTCTTCGCCATTGACCTTCGCTGCGTAGCCACTGCCAATGAAGTTGTAATTGATGCCGAAGAAGACGAAGGGCACACAAAGCAACGCGAGAATCGCAATGGCGAAGCCACCGGTGAAACGGTCTCTGATATTTTGCAGCATAGTTTAAGAGTTCAGTTTGAGTAGGGGTGGCCGGGCCGCGGGAAAGCGCTCCGGTAGAAGTCCGTCAATCGTGCCCGTAAGCCAGTAAAATCAGGGCTCGGATGATACTTTACCGCTCCGATCAGGCCAAGCTTTACGCATAAATGCACGGCGCATGACCCCACAAAAAAAAGACCGCCCCGAGCGGGGCGGCCTTTTTTCGTCGTTGGCGGAGTGGACGGGACTCGAACCCGCGACCCCCGGCGTGACAGGCCGGTATTCTAACCAACTGAACTACCACTCCATAACTTGGTGGGTGCTGACGGGATCGAACCGCCGACCCTCGCCTTGTAAGGGCGATGCTCTACCAGCTGAGCTAAGCACCCAATAATCGCAGCAGCACTGCGATTTTAACTTCGTTGCCTTACGTCAGAAATCAAACACAAAGCCTGTTCCCTGACCATCCGGCCCCGAAGCGCGCGCTAGTTTACGGCATCCTTCAGGGCTTTGCCAGCCTTGAATCCAGGAACTTTACTCGCCTTAATCTGGATCGTTTCACCAGTGCGCGGATTACGTCCCTGACGTGCTGCACGCGACTTAACGGCGAACGTTCCAAATCCTACGAGGGATACGGTACCGCCATCCGCCAGTGTCTGGGTAACGCTATCGAGCACTGCGTCAACCGCTTTGGTAGCCTCTGATCGCGACAAGTCCGCGCCACTGGCAACCGCCTCAATAAGTTCTCCCTTGTTCATGCATTCACCTTTGAAATTGATGTATGGAATTTATAATGCGGATCGTGAGGTTGGCATTCCGCACCCCTGACTGTCACCCAAAAAAACACACCAAGCGATGAATGACAATCTTTTCCTCTTTGCCGGCCAAGCTCCGATCGAACTAAACCCGGCACACCAGACGCTACGTATTCGCTGGCGTAAACACGCGTAGCTTATACCAAGCGGCAAAAAGAGCGTCAACAAATCAAATCAACGCCAGCGCCAAATTCAATGAGGACGAACAGCGCCCTTAGTATCGGTTTCCGCGTCAGCTTTTGCCGACGAGGACTTGTCTTCGCTTGCCTTTGACTCAGGCACCGGCATGTGTTGCAGCGCATGCTCCAGAACCTGATCGATCCATTTCACCGGAACTATGCTCAGTTTGTCTTTGATGTTCTTCGGTATTTCTGCCAAATCCTTCTCGTTCTCATGCGGAATCAGAACCGTGCTGATACCGCCACGATGCGCGGCAAGCAGCTTCTCTTTCAAGCCGCCGATAGGCAAGACCTCGCCTCGCAGGGTTATTTCACCGGTCATCGCCACATCACTCTTGACGGCAATGCCGGTCAATGCAGAGACAAGTGCGGTGCACATACCGACGCCTGCGCTAGGTCCATCCTTCGGAGTTGCGCCTTCTGGAACATGAACGTGCACATCGTTCTTCTGGTGAAATTCACTGTCCAGGCCAAGAACAGCTGCGCGACTTCGCACCACTGTCATCGCCGCCTGTATCGACTCAGTCATCACATCGCCAAGCTGGCCGGTGTGATTCAGTTTGCCTTTACCGGGAACAACGGCGGCCTCTATCGTCAGCAACTCGCCACCGACTTCTGTCCACGCCAAACCAGTAACCTGCCCTACCTGATCATTGTCTTCCGCCTTACCGTAGCGATAGCGGCGAATACCCAGGTACTTGTCGACACCTTTCGGAAGTATGCGCACTGCCGACTTGCGTGGCTTGAGCAACAGGGACTTAACAACTTTGCGACAAATCTTGGAAATCTCTCGCTCGAGATTGCGGACCCCGGATTCGCGTGTGTAGTGCTGAATAATATCCCGTATTGCCGACTCGGATATGCTCAGTTCATTTTCTTCGAGCCCGTTCTCGCGCATCTGCTTCGGCACAAGATAGCGTTGAGCAATGTTGAGCTTCTCATCTTCGGTATATCCAGGGATGCGAATTACTTCCATTCGATCAAGTAACGGCGCCGGGATATTCAAACTGTTTGCAGTGCACACGAACATGACATCCGACAAATCGAAATCCACTTCGAGATAGTGATCGTTGAACGTCGAATTCTGCTCAGGATCGAGAACCTCGAGCAATGCCGATGACGGATCGCCGCGAAAATCCATGGCCATCTTGTCGATTTCGTCGAGCAGGAACAGCGGGTTTCGCACACCGGTCTTAGACAAGTTCTGCACTATCTTGCCCGGCATCGAACCGATATAGGTCCGGCGATGACCGCGAATCTCGGCTTCATCGCGAACGCCGCCGAGCGACATACGCACGAACTTGCGATTCGTCGCACGGGCAATGCTTTGGCCCAGCGATGTCTTACCAACACCCGGTGGACCAACGAGACAAAGTATCGGCCCTTTCAACCGCTTCACGCGAAGTTGTACCGCAAGGTACTCGAGAATTCGTTCTTTCACCTTCTCAAGTCCGTAGTGATCTTCCTCGAGCACTTCCTCGGCCCGGGTCAGGTCACGCAACACCTTGCTGCGTTTTTTCCACGGCGCTTTCACTAACCAATCGATGTAATTCCGCACTACCGTCGCTTCGGCAGACATTGGCGACATCAACTTCAGTTTGTTCAACTCCGAAGTCGCTTTCTCTCTTGCTTCCTTCGGCATACCCGCATTCTCGATCTTGCTCTCTAGATCAGCGAGTTCGTTCGGCACGTCGTCCATCTCGCCGAGTTCTTTCTGAATGGCTTTCATCTGCTCATTCAAATAGTACTCGCGCTGACTTTTCTCCATTTGCTGTTTTACGCGGCCACGGATGCGCTTTTCAATCTGCAGGACATCGATTTCACCTTCGATGATGCCCAGGATTTGTTCAAGGCGAACCTTGATATCGCAAATTTCGAGAATACGCTGCTTCTCGGAAAGCTTGAGCGCCATGTGCGCAGCAACGGTATCGGCCAATCGACCGGGCTCGTCAATTCCGCTCAGCGACGTAAGAATTTCAGGCGGGACTTTCTTGTTCAGTTTTACGTATTGTTCGAACTGGGCAATGATCGAACGTACCAGGACATCGATTTCGCGTGCGTCGTGCTCCGTGTCTTCCGGCAAAGCTTCAATGGTGGCAGCAAAATGATCCGTCACTTCCACATCGGTAATCTTCGCCCGGTCGCCACCTTCAACCAGCACCTTGACGGTGCCGTCGGGCAACTTGAGCAATTGCAGAATACTGGCCAATGTACCGATGTCGTACAGATCACCCGGCTTCGGATCGTCTTTGTCGGCCTTGCGCTGCGCGATGAGCAAAATCTTTTTGCCGGCATTCATTGCACGGTCAAGCGCCACGATGGACTTGTCGCGTCCCACGAACAGCGGAATGACCATGTGTGGGTAGACCACCACATCTCGCAACGGCAACACCGGAATACGCCCGGTTGTCTCTTGTTCAATCAAGGAGTTGTCGCTATTTTCCGGTTTAGTTTCGTCGGTCACAAAGACTGCCCTCGTTAGTTATTGCGAAGCTACCGCTGTCTGCAAGTCAGACTATAATACGGCGCGGCCCGCGCTGCCTGCTGACGTGGGGACATAAGTCCGAATTCGGCAATATCAACAGGGCTAAAGTTCAGATTAGGTATCGGCAAACCGAGCATTGGCTTGAGGCGGGGCTCGGATAACCGCTGCATCCCCCTCAGCCAGCCAAACTGGCAGAGGGGAATCCGATCAGGCTAGCCCGGTCGAGTTTAGCGATCAGAACCGGTTGGTCGCGGCTGTTGCTCTATATTTACTGTCGACGGCTCGTCCGACTCATAAATAATGTATGGTTTGGTCTCGCCCGCCACGACAGCCTCGTCCAGGACCACTTTCTTGGCCGATGCTGACGATGGCAAATCGTACATGGTATCCAGCAGTACACTCTCGAGAATGGTTCTCAAACCGCGCGCACCGGTCTTGCGTTTCATGGCCCGTTTGGCAACAGCCCGCAACGCGTCATCCCGGAACTCAAGTTCCACGCCTTCCATATCGAAGAGTTTCTTGTACTGCTTGGTGAGGGCATTTCGCGGTTCCAGCAAGATGCTGATCAATGCTTCCTCGTCCAGTTCTTCCAGAGTTGCGACCACTGGCAAACGACCGACAAACTCAGGGATCAACCCGAAACGAATCAAATCCTCCGGCTCAACCTCGTGCAGCAACTCGCCAATGCTCGGCTCGTCTTCGCTGGTCTTCACCTCGGCTACAAAACCGATCCCGCTCTTCGACGAGCGATTCAGAATGATTTTCTCCAGCCCGGCGAAAGCACCACCGCATATGAATAATATGTTGCTGGTATCAACCTGCAGAAACTCCTGCTGGGGATGTTTGCGTCCACCCTGCGGCGGTACGGATGCAATGGTGCCTTCGATGAGTTTCAACAACGCCTGCTGCACACCCTCACCCGACACATCGCGGGTAATCGACGGGTTATCCGACTTGCGCGACACTTTGTCGATTTCGTCGATGTAGACGATACCGGTCTGCGCTTTCTCGACGTCGTAATCACATTTTTGCAGCAACTTCTGGATAATGTTTTCAACGTCTTCGCCGACGTAGCCAGCCTCGGTCAGCGTCGTCGCATCCGCGATTGTGAACGGGACGTTCAACAGGCGCGCAAGCGTCTCTGCCAACAAGGTCTTGCCGCAGCCGGTTGGCCCTATAAGAAGAATATTGCTCTTCGCGAGTTCGACGTCGTCCTTGCTGCGCTCTCCCGCCCTGTCTTCAAGGCGTTTGTAGTGGTTATAGACCGCTACAGACAGCACCTTTTTCGCGCGCTGCTGGCCAATCACATACTCATCAAGAACTTCCTTGATTTCATGTGGCTTCGGCAGGCTGTCGCGATTGCTGTCAGTAGCGTCTTCGAGCTCCTCGCGAATGATGTCATTGCACAGCTCGACGCACTCGTCGCAGATGAATACAGAAGGTCCAGCGATGAGCTTGCGGACTTCGTGTTGGCTCTTGCCGCAAAAAGAACAGTAGAGGAGCTTGCCGTCCTCGTTCTTGCCGCGGGTCTCGTCACTCATTATTAGCTTGCCTCTGTATCCAAAAATCAGTCTGTTACGACTGCTGTGTATATAACACGCGATTCCTGAGCGTGCAAAGCGCCATGTCTCATTCGCTTAAGTAGAGCTGCAAGCGACTGAGATTCCTAGTCTTTCCCGGCTACGGGCGTACCTATTTCGGTGCGCGACGCCAGTACCGTATCAATGATGCCGTACTTCTTGGCGATCTCACCGCTCATGAAGTGGTCACGATCAGTGTCTTTTTCAATCTGATCAACAGACTTGCCGGTATGACGCGCCATGATCTCATTGAGACGACGCTTCAGTTCCAGCACTTCCTTCGCATGGATGTCGATATCGGTGGCCTGACCGGAAAAGCCGGCACTGGGTTGGTGCACCATGATGCGCGAGTGCGGCAATGCAAAGCGCTTCTTGTCAGTACCGCCCGCGAGCAACAAGGCGCCCATGCTGGCCGCTTGCCCGACGCAAATGGTACTGACATCGCAGTTGATGAACTGCATCGTGTCGTAGATCGACAAGCCCGCCGTAACGGAGCCGCCTGGGGAATTGATATACAGATGGATATCCTTATCCGGGTTCTCCGACTCGAGGTACAGCAACTGGGCGACAACGAGATTGGCCATGTAGTCCTCTACCGGGCCAACGATGAACACCAGACGCTCCTTCAGTAGCCGCGAGTAAATATCGTAGGCACGTTCGCCACGCGCCGTCTGTTCGACAACCATTGGCACAAGATTCAATGCTGTAGCGCTCATTAAGTAAGTCCTGTTCAGAAGTCCAGTGTATAGACCGGCTTAGTCATTCATGTATTTCGAGAATGCGACTTTCTTTTCTTTCTCGGTTCCGCCTTTAACCAGCTGCTCGACCGCCTGCTCTTCAAGCACCAACGGTTCAAGCTGCTGCATGAGTTGGGGATTACTCAGGTAATTTGCAACCATCTCACTGGCATTCTCGTAACTTGCGCAGATTTCTTCGACGCGTGATCGAACCCTGCCCGCATCCACTGACAGTTTCTGGTCTTGCAGATACTGGCGGAGCAACAAGCCGAGCCGTACCCGGCGTTCCGCAGCCTCTTTGAAGTTCTCACGCGGCGGCGCCTGCGAATGATCCTCAACGCCCATCCGGCGCATTGCCTCGTGCTGCATCGAGTGCGCCTCCTGATCAACCAGTGCCTTAGGCACGTCGATCGGATTGGACTTCAGCAGCGCGTCCATGACCTGCTCTTTAACGTCATTGCGAACCTTGTCATCCACTTCACGGCGCATGTTCTGCAAGACGTCCTGCTTCAGGCGCTCCAGGCCACCCTCGGCAACTCCGTACATTTCCGCAAGGCTGTCATCAAGCGGCGGCAGCTCCTGCTCTTCAACCCGATGAATCTTCAATGCAAAATCGACTTTCTTGTCCTGCAACTCTTCGGCGTGATAATCCTTCGGAAACTTGACCTTGATGGTCTTCTCGTCGCCCGCTTTGACGCCGCTCAAGCCTTTCTCGAAATCAGGCAGCATCTGGCCTTTGCCGAGTTCCACAGGCACTTCATCGCCTTTGCCACCAGCAATGGATTCACCGTTGATGGTGCCATCGAAATCGACGATAACCCGGTCACCGTCCTTAGCGGCACGCTCAACAGTTGCCCAGGTCGCACGCTGTTTGCGCAGATTCTCGAGCATTTCGTCGCAATCGGAATCACCAATTTCAACGACCGGGCGTTCAACCTTGATCTTGTCCAGGCCGGTCAGAGTGACCTCCGGCAGTACCTCGAACGTTGCCACATAGGCGAAATCTTCTCCGTCGCCGCTCGATACGGGCTCTATCTGCGGGCCCCCGGCGGGCGACAGATTTTCCTGCTGTACCGCATCGCTGTAGCTCTTCTGCATCAGATCGGACAGCACTTCCTGGCGAACCTGAACGCCGTAATGCTTGCGAACCACTTTCGCGGGAATTTTTCCAGGGCGGAAACCTTTGATTTTCGCGGTACGAGCGACCCGCTGAAGTCGCGATTCGACTTCTTTTTCAATGCGCTCGGCAGGCAACTCAACGCGCATGCGCCGTTCCAGCGTTCCCGTCGATTCCACAGTGACCATCATCTTGCGTACCTTTCTGTCTACGTGCCGCCCCAGCGGGGCCACACAGGCTCGTCAATGAAAACCATCGCCAAAATGCGCCTCAGTGGCCTTCGACCAGAAGCGCATTGAGATAGTTTCTACTTTATTTTCAATGAATTAATTTCTTTCCAGAGGGTGTTGGTGCGAAAGGAGAGACTCGAACTCTCACGGGTTACCCCACTGGAACCTAAATCCAGCGCGTCTACCAATTCCGCCACTTTCGCATTCCTGGCCCGTGGCGCTCACGCCTCACATCCAGCCGGCGAGTATAACGGATGATCCGCTGCTCGTGGGCACCAATCGTGCGGCAAATTACGGCCTGACCCGGCTCTGTTAATGACTTTTGTGACTCTCTGGCTGAGTGCGGGCCCATTGTAATGAGCTTGCTCGCGCAATCAAGAATCACCGGCGGAAAGTGTCGGATTGGTGGGCCCTCGGGGGCTCGAACCCCGGACCAAGAGATTAAGAGTCTCCTGCTCTACCAACTGAGCTAAAGGCCCAATCCGTCAACGACTATGCCGCTCGCGCGTTGCCTTGCGCAATTTGAACGACGCTGCGGTCAGGAAAATGAGGCACTAACCGCCCACTTTCAAGATCGCTTCGCCCTGTTCCCGACCGGCGGCATCCCGGCGGTGCTGACAGCGTGGCGAAATGGGGTGGACGATGGGACTCGAACCCACGACGACCGGGATCACAACCCGGGGCTCTACCAACTGAGCTACGCCCACCACTGTTTCACGACTGTCGCTAACCTGCCGCGGCAGCCTGTACCCGCAATAATACTGGCGCGCCCGGCAGGACTCGAACCTGCAACCCTCGGCTTAGAAGGCCGATGCTCTATCCGGTTGAGCTACGGGCGCGGAGTTCCTCGGACGTACCAGCGGACGAATGGTCGGGGCAGAGAGATTCGAACTCCCGACCCTCTGCTCCCAAAGCAGATGCGCTACCAGGCTGCGCCATGCCCCGACATTCTCCGTTCCGACCGGGCCGACAATTGTGGCCTGCCCCGACGGGGGGCAGATAATACGACCGCCTCCCGAGGAGGTCAATCAACGCGGACAAGCAATTGCCCCCACGTCGCTTCTTAAGGGGAGCTTGCTTTGGTATCGTCGCGAACCTGTACTGCTTATGGAAGCCGTGTCATGAAATCCAGCCTGCTCATTCTCTTACTGGCCGCATCCCTCATCGCGCAAGCGGACGACACTGTGCCCGCGCATCCGCAGGTCATGCTGGAGACCACCGAGGGCAATATTTTGCTCGAACTGGACGGTCGGCGCGCACCGCTGACCGTTACACAGGTCTTGAAACTGATTGATGACGGTTATTATGACGGCACCGTTTTTCATCGTGTGATTCCCGGGTTCATGATCCAGGGCGGCGGCTACGACCGCGACCTGAAACCGCGCGAGCCTGCAGGCGGCATTCCGAACGAATCCGGCAACGGTCTGCCGAACCTGCGCGGCACGGTAGCGATGGCACGCGAAGAATCACCGCACACAGCCGTGGCGCAATTCTTTATTAATGTCGCCGACAACAAAAGCTTGAACCCACAGTCCAACCGTTGGGGCTATACCGTCTTTGGCTACGTCATTGACGGCATGGACGTCGTTGACAAGATTGCCGAAATGCCGACAGCGCCAGCCGGTCCTTTCGCACAAGACGTTCCGGTTTCGCCGGTGATCATTACCAAAGCTTATCGCCCCTAGCCGTAACGGAGACCGAGCCAGTGACTACCCTGTTCGTATCCGACCTGCATATCGACGCTGCCCGACCGGAAATTTCCGCGCAATTCGAACGCTTTCTGGTAACTGACGCGCGCAGTGCGGACGCACTCTACATTCTGGGCGATTTGTTTGAATCGTGGGTTGGCGACGACGACCCCAATCCGCATTACGCGCAAACCAAACAACAACTGCGCGCCTTGGTCGAGCACGGCGTCCCTGTGTACTTCATGCACGGTAACCGCGATTTCATGATCGGCGATCGTTTCGCTGAAGAAACCGGCCTGATCCTGCTCGCCGACCCACTTGTACAAACGATACACGGCAAGGACGTTCTGCTGAGTCACGGTGATGCTTACTGCACCGATGACCACCAGTATCAAGCCGTACGCCGCATGACCCGCGATCCGGCCTGGCAGGCAATGATGTTACAAAAGTCTCTTGACGAACGACTCGCGTTTGCTGCGCAGGCACGTGCTGACAGCAGCATGCACAGCGGGGAACTTGACGAAAAGATTTCTGACGTGAATCCACAGGCCATCAGGGATGTCATGCAGCATCACGGTGTGCAGTTGATGTTGCACGGCCATACCCATCGGCCCGCCGTACACGCCATACACCTCGACGAACAAGCCGCGACACGAATTGTGCTCGGTGACTGGTACGAACAAGGCAGCGTTGTGCGCTGGGACGACGCTGGCCCTGTGCTCAGCGCGATACCGAGATCCGACTAGCCGTTAGTCGCGCCGGGTACGCCACTGTGAAAACGGAACAACGTATCCGGCTCGCAGACAATCCCATTTTCCAACGCACGCAGTTCGTCAATTCTGGCTGACAAATCGGCTTCCGACACGTCACATTCCTCGCGAGCAAATCCGAGGTATTGTTCGAAGTGCCTTGCCTCAGAGGCAAGTAGTCCGCGATAAAAGCGCGCGATGTCATCCGGCAATCGAGGTATCAACGCGGCAAAGCGTTCGCAGGAACGTGCTTCAATCAACGCGCCGACGATCAGCGTATCCAGCAACCGCAAGGGCTCTTCGCGACGTACGCATTCGTGCAGCGTGCCTGCATAACGTGACGCCGATAAACGTGCGTACGCAATGTTCCTGTCAGCCAGCAGTTGCCGCACTTGTTCGAAATGCCGCAACTCCTCGCGCGCCAGTCGCGACATACGCCAGACCAATTTGTCACGTTCCGGGTAGCGGTACACGATGCCAAGCGCACTCGATGCGGCTTTCAGTTCGCAGTTGGCGTGATCCAGCAACAGCTCGGGCAATCGCTCGCCAGCCTCTTCCAACCATGCCACAGGCGTTGCCACTTGCAGAAAGTCGCTGATGTTTTCCGGCACCAGGTTGTCTACAACCATTCTGCAACCTCTGCCGCGCTTTGCAATCGATCAGCCGGTTTCTTGGCGAGCATCATATTGAGGACCGCCTGGAATTCCGCGAGTCTTGGCGGCAACAACGGGATAGGCGCTTCACTGTGTTTGAAGATAATGCCCATCGCATTACTTGCACGAAACGGCTTCTGGCCGGTCAACATTTCATAAAAGATCACGCCAAGGCTGTATATGTCGCTGCGGTGATCAACCTCTTTGCCACGCCCCTGCTCCGGACTCATGTAATACGGGGTGCCGAATATCTCGCCGCTGTCCGTGATTTCCTGCTGCAGTCGCATTTGCTTGGCCAGGCCAAAATCGATCAGCGCAAGGCTGCCGTCTCCCCGTAACATGATATTGCCGGGTTTCAAGTCGCGGTGGAGTATACCGACTTTGTGAATTTGCTCGAGAGCACTGGCTATTTGCCGGGCGAAGTCGACGGCTTCGGTGACGCTCAGGCCAGCTTCGATCCTGGCCTTCAGGTCACCGCCAGCAACGTACTCCATCGCTATATGCGCATGATCGTCACTCACACCAAGATCGAAAATACGCACGATATTCGGGTGCCGGATATCGGCAATCAGTTCGTATTCCTGCAAGAAACGATCGAACGCGCCAAGACCGTCTTCGCCATCCGGGTCATGCCGCAATACCTTTAGAACTACGTCTTGTTGTGAGCTCTCTTTTCTCGCCAGGTAAACACCGGAGTGTGCGCTGGCCGCCAGTCGGCGCTGCAGTTGGTAGCCTTTAATCAATGGATTGATGCCGGTACGCAGGTCGCCGACGAACAGTGATGAGGTCGATGCGGAACGCTGTCGCGAACGCAACAGATCGCTGAGCGCAACGATAAATGCATCATGGCGTATGTTGTCTCGATCCATAACGGCGTCCGCACCGGCAGCCAAAGCCGCAGCACGACCTCCCGAACCGGTTTTCGTCAGGTAAAGTACCGGTGGAAAATTCCGTATCGCCTTGAACTGCCGCAGCAGATCCAGCCCATCGCAATCACCTTGCCGGTCACCGACGATGACGAGGTCATTGCCAGCGCCGGAAAAATTGACGGGCAAGCGGCCACTGGCAACGGGATCAAACTCCGAAATGCTTGCACTCGGCAAATGGGTGTTGACGTGGTGCATCAGCAAGGTCCGGAACTCAGGCTGGCAGTCAATAATCATGATGCGGGTGTTCATGCCTGCCAATTATCCACGAAAATGACCAGATGCGGGCGACGCTCCGCAGTTTGGCGCCGAACATCGCGAGATGCCTCGCCAATCGGCGGATCGGTGCAATTACATCCCGACGGCGGTGTCGGTAGTCCCAGGCGTCGAAGTGCCGTCGCCGGGGTTGCCGGCGCCCGCCATCAACGCGGCGGCGGCATGGGATTTCGCGGTATCGCTGCGTTGCGCTTCCAGCGCGCGCAGGTATTCGGGACTGACATCTCCCGTAACGTACTCTCCCGAGAAACACGAGGTATCGAACTCAGTGATTGCCGAGTTGTCGTGCCGAACGGAACGTATCAGGCCATCCAGATTCTGGTAGATCAAACGGTCGGCGCCGATGAGATCACAAATTTCCTGATCGCTACGGCCATTCGCGATCAACTCACTCGCCGCCGGCATGTCAATGCCGTAGACATTCGGGTAACGCACCGGTGGCGCGGCGGAAGCGAAGTACACTTTGCGCGCGCCCGCGTCTCGCGCCATGCGAATTATTTGTCCCGATGTGGTGCCACGGACAATTGAGTCGTCAACCAACAGCACGTTCTTGCCGCGGAATTCGAGATCGATTGCGTTCAGCTTGCGGCGCACAGACTGAGTCCGCTCAGCCTGCCCGGGCATGATGAACGTGCGGCCCACGTAACGGTTCTTGATAAACCCTTCGCGGTACTTTGCGCCCAGGTGATGCGCGACCTGCACGGCCGCCGTCCGGCTCGTGTCAGGAATAGGAATCACAACGTCTATGTCGTGATCCGGCCATTCGCGGACAATCTGACCGGCAAGCTGCTCGCCCATGCGCAAACGTGCCTTGTACACAGACAGCTCGTCGATGATTGAGTCCGGCCGGGCAAAGTACACAAATTCGAAAATACACGGGGTGTGATGCACCTCGCCCGAGTACTCGCGACTGTGCAGTACGCCGCCCTCCTCAATGTAAACGGCCTCGCCCGGACGCACATCGCGTACGCGCTCGAATGACAGAATATCGAACGCCACACTTTCGGAGGCGACCATGTATTCAGTTCCTTTGTCGGTTTCGCGCTTGCCGATAACCAGTGGCCGGATACCATTCGGGTCGCGAAACGCAACGATACCGTGACCAATGATCATCGCCACAACCGCATAGCCACCCGAACATCGCTCATGCACCGCGGCAACTGCATCAAATATCTGATCGGGCGTGGCACGTCCGGTTGTCCGCCCCTGCAACTCGTGAGCAAATACATTCAGCAAGACTTCTGAATCAGAGCCAGTATTGAGGTGCCGCCGATCCTCTCGGGTCAATAAATCGGCAAGTTCTTTGTAGTTGGTCAAATTGCCATTGTGAGCCAGGCAGATGCCGTACGGTGAATTCACATAAAACGGCTGCGCTTCCGCAGTGTGTGCCCCGCCGGCTGTCGGGTAGCGGACGTGCCCCATGCCGACATTGCCGGTCAGGTGCAGCATGTGCCGCTGGTGGAAGACATCCCTGACCAGACCATTGCTCTTGCGTACCCGCAAGCCATCGGGCCCGGAGGTTGCAATACCGGCAGCATCCTGCCCCCGGTGCTGCAAGACTGTCAGTGCATCATAGATACTTTGATTTACCGGCCGAGCAGCGACCATTCCTACAATTCCGCACATAGCCGTTACTCAGGCCTCTCTCTGGTCAGTGTTTGTGACAAATCCATGGGCAACGATTGCTGTAGCCCGGGCTGTTGTTGCAACAATTCCATGCCTTTCGGCGCCATTACCCGCAGCCAGTCTGATACCTGGCTCGCGTAAGGAATAAAACGGGATTCGCGCCACCAGTTGTCCTGATCAAAACTGGCATATTGTCCGCCAATGATGAACACCGCGACCAGCACCACGCCCCGGCAAAATCCAAAGCCCATTCCCAACATCCGGTCCATGCCGCTGAGCACGGACAAGCGCACCAGTTTCGCGACGCCCCACCCGACCAGGCCACCGACTGCCAAGACGACGATAAAAATCAGGGCGCGACCGAACCAGAGCTGCATCGCACTGGAACTCAGCCAGTCTGCGCTCAATGTTGCGGCATGCGGCCCTATGTTGAATGCGGCCCAGATAGCGACCAGTAGTGACGCGACGGAAATGGCTTCCTTGACGAAGCCACGGGCAAAACCAACGACGATCGAGATTACAACGGCGACGGCGATAACTATGTCGGCTACAGGCATCAGGTATGAGCACTTTGGGCGAGGAGTGGCACAGTCAGGGGCGAACTGGCGACGATTCTAGCAGAACGGTCCGAGCGTGGGACGTTCGATTTCCGTGCCTCATGGATGCGGCACGACCTGACCATTCTGGCCTTCGGCGGCCAGCCGTTTCGCGACCGCCTCTGCGCTCTCGCGGTCTTTCTGCGGGCCAATGCGCACCCTGTGCAACTGCGTGCCGGAGCTACTGAGCTGACTCAGGAAAGCGGCATACCCCTGGCTGCGCAGCGATGCCGCCAGCCGTTCTGCGTTCGCTTTGTTGGAGAAGCTTCCAAGTTGCACCGCCCACATACCGGTGCTGGATTGCGCCGCTGGTTCCGGCGCACTGCTCTGCGTCTCGACAACCGGCGCCGGGGCTTCCTCACGGGAAGGCTGAGGCTCATCGACAACCGTTGCCGGCAACTTCTTCGGCGGCGGCTCAACCGCTGGCGTTGCAGTGGCAACCGGTTCTGCGGCGCTCGTCGACGGCTCCTCAGCAGCCATGTCCGGCACATTGGACACTGCGCCCGGCACAGGCTCATTACGATCGCGCTCGAGCACAATGGTCTGGCGCTTTCGCTCCTGACCGCTTACACCGTTTTGGCCTGGCAGCAAAACTGTTTCACTAACGACTTCAGCATCGTCGACCGGGCCGTCCAGGAATACCGGGACTACCAGCACGATAAAAACCACCAGTACGATTGCGCCTAATACGCGTTCTTTCAGTGCTCGATCCATTGCTGCGTCAACATTTCCCGGTTTGCGATGGTCGCGAGTATAGCCCAGCATCAGGCAGCGGGCACGAGGACCTCGGTTGCTGGACCGACGGTAAAGAACGAGCCGGTTACCACCACCAGGTCGTCATCGCCAGCGATGCGTTCGGCGATGCCTAGGCCCTCTGCAACCGAATTCGCGATCCGACAGGGTATGTTGGCGACATTGGCAATTCGCGCTGCCAGCGCTGACGCTGGCAGCGCACGTGGATTTGCGGGGGTTACCGCGATCCACGCATCGGCCAGCGCCACAACCGGTTGCAGAATCCCGGCCAGGTCTTTATCCGCAAGGACTCCCATGACAAAAATCAGCCGCCGACCCGGGTATTCCTCGCGCAGCGTCGCCGCCAGCACTTGCGCCGCACCCGGGTTGTGAGCAACGTCAAGCAGCCAATGCCTTGTTGTATCGATACGCTGCATTCGTCCTTGCAAACGCAAGCGAGCAAACGCGCGGTCAACCGTTGCGGGATCGATGACGCCTTCGAGCAGGGTATACAGTGTCAACGCACCAGCCGCGTTGTCGATTTGAAAGCGGCCATGCAGCCCAGGCTTGCGCAGACCTGTGAAGCTGAACTCTGCGCCGGAATAACTCCAGCTGCCCCCCTCCGCCGACACTTCGTAGTCACGACCCGCAACGTACAGCCGGGCTGCCAATTCTTCAGCGATACGGACAATGGCCGCCGGCGGTTGTGCGGCGGCATACACGACAGGAATACCGCGGCGCATTACACCGGCCTTCTCGCGGGCAATGGATTCGGTATCCGGCCCCAGCCAGTCGCAATGGTCGAGTGAAATATTAGTGATCACCGCAGCATCCGGATCCAGAGCATTCACAGCGTCGAGCCTGCCGCCGAGACCGATTTCCAGCACCCACACATCGGCGCGACGCAGCGCAAATGCGACGAAAGCCGCCAATGTACCGAATTCGAAATACGTCAGGGGAATACCGTCCCGCACAGCTTCAACGCGACGCAGACTGGCAACAATCTCGGCATCCTCGAGCACCTGACCCTGAATACGCATCCTTTCGTTGTAGCGTACGACATGCGGTGACGTGTAACAGGCGACGGAATCACCACGCTGTAGATAGAGGGCTTCAAGCATCGCGACGGTGGAACCTTTGCCGTTGGTACCAGCAACGTGCAGGACACGCCTCGGTCGCGGCAAATCGAGCCGTTGCAATACGGTTTGTACGCGCTCGAGCCCCAGCTCGATCTCATGGGCCGACAAAGTCTCAAGCCAGCGCAACCAAACGGCCAGCGAGTCAGTGACGGGTGCGGTGTCTTGTGAGTTTGGCATGCCGCGGCTTCAACTGGGGATACGGGTCGGCACAAACGACGACCTGACGGCAAACAGGTGAATCAGGTGACGGGATTCGGTCGGTTTTGCAGCTTGGCCAGCAAGTCAGCGATTTCAACCCGCATCACGCGTCGATCCATGATCATATCGAGCGCACCATGATCGAGGAGAAATTCACTGCGCTGGAAACCCTCCGGCAATGTTTGCCGCACTGTCTGCTCGATCACCCGTGCACCGGCAAAGCCAATCAGTGCTTTTGGCTCTGCGATGTTGATATCGCCAAGCATAGCGAGACTCGCCGAGACACCACCCGTAGTCGGGTCGGTCAAGACCGAAATGAACGGAACGCCCTTTTCTCCCAGCATCGTCAGCGCCGCGGAGGTCTTCGCCATCTGCAGCAGCGAAAACAGTGCTTCTTGCATGCGCGCGCCGCCACTGGCCGAGAAACAGATTAACGGTGCATTGCTGTCCATTGCGACCCGCGCTGCGCGACTGAATCGCTCACCGACAACCGAGCCCATGGAGCCACCCATGAAACTGAATTCAAATGCACACGCAACAACAGGCTGATCAAACAAGGTGCCACTTGCGGCGATCAGAGCGTCTTTTTCGCCCGTTTTCTTTTGTGCCTGGCTGAGACGGTCCCGGTACTTTTTGCTATCCCGGAACTTCAACGGGTCCATCGGCTCAAGATTTCCACCGATTTCTTTCAGCGAGTCCGGATCCAGAAAATATTCCAGCCGGTCACGTGCGCCGATACGCATGTGGTATTCACACTTCGGACACACCATGAGATTGCGTTCGAGCTCAGTACGGTACAACTGAGCGTCGCATTGCGGACATTTGATCCAGATACCCTGCGGCACCGAGCGAGTACGCTTCTCGGTACTGATCCGGGACGGCATTAATTTTTCAAACCAGCTCATGGCTTCGCATCATAAACGAATTGAACGTCAAGGGAGAATTCCGTTTGCAGTGTTTCTAACAAATAAAATAAGGGTCCAGCTCGACAAGCTAATCGGCACCTGGAAACAGCACAGGGGTTGGCGGTACCGGCAGACCGAATTCAGCCGGGTACTCAACACCGACCAGGCTCAAACCGTGCGCTGGCGCCGCTACACCGCCACAGGTCCTGTCCCTGCTCTCCAGCACCTCGGTCGCCCAGGCCGGATCACGATCGCCCGTGCCTATTTCGACCAGTAACCCACTGATATTTCGAACCATGTGCTGCAAAAAGGCATTGGCCGCAATGTCGATCATAAGCCAGTCCGAGTGGCGATGAATACGCAAACTGCTAACTTCCCGAACCGCCGTCCGCGCCTGACATCCGGCAGCCCGAAAGGCCGAAAAATCGTGTTCCCCGATGAGCTGCAAGGCCGCCGCCGACATCCGCGCCACATCCAGCGGACGGTATACCCACCAGGCCCGGTGGCGGAACAATGACGAACGGACCAAACGATTCAGGATGAGGTATCGGTAACGTCGCCCGGTCGCTGTGTAGCGTGCGTGAAAATCGTCGCTAACGGCTTGTACCCAGACAACGTTGACATCGTTCGGCAGACTGCTGTTGGCTCCCAGCAACCAGCCACGACTTTCACGCTCGGCGGAGGTATCAAAATGCACAACCTGCCCGGTCGCATGCACGCCAGTATCAGTTCGGCCCGCGCAGGTCGTCTCAATAGCTTCATTGGCAACCTTGCTCAAGGCCTTTTCGACAAGCTCCTGAACGCCCAGACCGGTACGTTGACGTTGCCAGCCGTTATAGGCTGTTCCGTCGTACTCAATACCCATCGCGATACGCAAGATCGGAATACCCTGAGCTAGTTAGTGCTAACAGTGTCGCAGACCTTATGTTCTGCGCTTTGCCAAAAAAAAACGCCAGGCATGCGTATACGCAAGACCTGGCGTCGTTGTGTCTGCCCTGCGGCTAGCTGGGTAACGAGTCCAGCAACTGCTGTGCCTGCTGACGTTGTGACTCGTCGCCTTCTTCCAGCACTTCGTCAAGAATATTGCGCGCGCCGCTTGGATCACCCATATCGACATAGGCCCGGGCCAAATCAAGTTTGGTACCGACCTCCGTCATCGTGCGCGCTTCCTGCAATTCGTCCGATACGTCGTCCGGCCCCAGTGCCTGGGTCGGATCGTCGCCACCCAGGCCCAGATCAAAGTCGATATCTGCATCGAAATCGCTACCGCCAATTCGCGGTTGCTCGACTGTCGCATCATCGCGCAACTGCTCGACGGTATCGCCCGCTTCGCTCAGCTTCAGCGCCGCGGTCAGATCATCAAGATCCAGGTCCATATCCGTGCTGCCAGCCAAGCCCGGTGATTCGGTCGTCGCATCCAGCGATGAGTCATCGAAAGAATCCGACGGCAAAGCCTCTGTCTTGGCAAAGTCAAAGTCGGGTTCGTCAGCTGAGCTCATACCGGGCGCCAACATCGTTGCATCATCGTCGTCAAGTTGTGCCGCGATATTGGTTGACGTTTCGATGGCGAAATCGTCCGGCAATACCTGGGTCTCACCCGTAGCATCCAGCAGATTGTTCTCGACAGTGACATCGATATCGGTACCCGTCTCTTCGCCAATATCGAGCATTGGATTGCTGCCGGTCTCTATAAGCTCGTCGTCGACCAGCCGGTTACCCGTCGCATCATCGTCACCGAAATCATCGGTGAGCCCATCCAGATCCAGACCAAGGTCATCCAAATCAATTTCAGCGGTCGCATCGCCAGAAGGACTGCCAAGATCGAGGTCATCGAGACCCGCAAGAGACGGCAGCCGTGAAGTACCATCGGTGCTGTCCGCTTCGTCACGAATGGCGGTTTGTTCAACGGTCGGCGATTCAAGCGTCGGCGATTCCACGGTCGCATCATCGTCACCCTCAGGCATCGCCTGAGTTATCGATGCACCCGTATCAACTTCATCGTCAAAACTGAAGTCCAGCGCGTTGTCGTCGTCAGACGACGAGCCAAACAGGCCATCGTCTTGATCGCTATCGCCGTCGCCCAGATCGATGACATCACTGAATGCGCCGTCAGGGCCACCGCCGGCGAAATCTATGTCGAGCGCTGCATCGTCATCGCCGCTGGACTCGAAATCCAAATCAACTTCGCGAGTAGCGCCCGCAGTACTCGCGTTCGAGAACATGTCGTGATCGGAGGCAATCTGCTGCCCCATAATGACGATCTTGTCCCAGACACCACGATCGCCGTCACCCAGCGCCGCATCCAGACGGGTCGCGGCGTCGACGAAACCGTCCCTGTTGCCCCAGACGAAATAGATCTCGCTCAACTTGGCCAGCAGATCGGTACGCTGCGGCTCAACAGCCAGCGCACCGTTAATCAGATCGGCGGCCTGATCGTACAGACCGTAGGCCATGTGGAAATCGGCTTCGGCAACCGGATCCGACTGATCAAGATTAATTGCAGTTTCGCTGGAGAACGTGTCTTCAAGTGATACCGGTGCAGCCGGGTCGGCTGTCTCATGCAATCCTGGCGATTCAACCGTGTCGCCTGTCGGTTCGCCGGCGATAGTATCACCGCCTTGCTGCTCCACCACGACGATCGAACTGTCGTCGTCACGGGCCATGGCACGCAGTCGCTCCGTAGACGCCAGCGACTCGCTGTCGACTTCATCTTCAGCGTCCAGCGCATCCCAGACACCGGTGGAATCTGCGTCGTCACTACCGCCACTGGCGCGGCGTGCGAACCAGACCAAAATACCCAGGACGATCAGCAATGCGGCGCCGATCATGCCCCATATACCGGTCAATGCACCGATGATTTTATCGACCAGCCCCGGCTCCTGGCGACTGATCGTGCTGACACGCGGTGCTGGCGGCGCTGCCGGTTCCGCAACCTCTGCGGGTTCACTCTCGATTGCCGGCTGGTCGGTGGCCGAATCCGCCACCTCCGCATCGTCCACAAAGATTTCTGCCGCAGGATCTTCAGGGGCAGCCTCCGGCTCAACTGCCGGCTCGGTCATGTCGCTGGCATTGGCAGCCGCCGCGCGTTCTTCGCGCAGCCGGGTCAATTCTGAGCGCAGCTCGGCAAGCTCATTGTCGCGCACATTCAGCAAAGACTCCTGCTGACTTACCCGCTCCTCAAGTTGGCGAATTCGTTGCTGGGCAGCCGCGTTTGCGGCGCCGGTCGCCGCATCGCTGCCACTGGTCGCGCCCTGGTACGGACGCTGCTCGCCATCCGGTGGTACCAGTGTCAGTGTTGTTTGCGGTGCGGCGCTTGTCGCGTCACCGTCCCAGGCCTGATTCTGGCGCTGTATTTCGCTGAGTGCGTTGCCGCGGCTGATACGGAAAATTTCGTCGGCGCTGGGAATCCGCAATCGGGCATTCGCACGCAACACATTTATATTGCCCGCGAAAGCATCGGGATTGGCTTGGTAAATCGCCAGCATCGTCTGGTTCATGCTCAGACGATTGTCCGTACGTACTTGCTCGGCAATGCGCCACAAGGTATCGCCACGACGTACCTGATAGTCCCCACCTGCCGTGGTGGCGAAACTGTCATTTTGGTCAGACCGGGCAGCTGACGATGCGGTTGACTGCCGCGGCGTTGGTGTGGCCGGACGATCAATGCGACCACGATCGGTTTGAGCCGCCTGGCGCGGGGCCGAAACCGTTTCTGTACTCGCTGTCGCTGGTGGTGGTGCAAACGTGGGCGGATCAAGCAGCACGGTGTATTCACGCAGCAGGCGACCCTGAGACCACTCGGCTTCCACCAGGAAAGTCACGAAAGGTTCGGTTACCGGATCATTGGAGGTAACCCGGACGACATGGCCCGAGGCATTCTGCTGCACGCTGAAAACCAGTCGCGACAGATACAACGGCCGATCGATACCGTAACGTTCAAAGGCCTCCGCAGAGGCCAGGTTGATCTTGAGGTTCTGCAACTCTTCCGGCGTCGCGGACAGCAGCTGTATCTCTGCCCGAAGCGGTTCATTGAGCGCTGAATTTAATCGTATGTCACCGAGGCCGAGGGCCCAGACCTCGCTCGTCAATAAACAGACAAGCAAGATCCATGAACGATTAAGTCGTCGTGACATAATAAATTTCTCCGGCTCCCAGAATATTTGCCCGATGTGCACGCTCGGGAGCCTCGTTTTTTGGTTTTCGGACGCTCACCCCAATTCGCTGGTGAACTATAGCTTATAAATACTTTTTCGCCAATATTTCAGCTATTTGGACGCTATTTAGAGCCGCGCCCTTACGAATATTGTCAGCCACAACCCACAGATTAATGCCACGCGGATGACTGATATCTTCACGCACCCGGCCTACGTATACCGGATCATTGCCCGAACTGTCTGTGACGGCGGTCGGATATGCTCCCAATTCACAGCCATCCCGCAGCTCAACCCCCGGTGCAGCACGCATCAATTCGCACACTTCTTCGGCGCTGATCTTCCTTTCCGTTTCGAGATGGATGGCCTCTGAATGTCCGTAGAACACCGGAATACGTACCGCAGTCGGGTTCACAGCAATACTCTCATCACCGAGAATCTTGCGGGTCTCCCAGACCATTTTCATTTCTTCCCGGGTGTAACGATTGTCCTGGAACTCGTCAATGTGCGGAACGGCATTGAACGCGATTTGCTTGGCTGCGCCTTTTAGCTCCAGCGGACGCCCGTTCAGCAACTGAGTCGCCTGCCGTGCCAACTCTTCGACGGCACTGCGGCCAGCGCCCGACACGGCCTGGTAGGTCGCGACATTAATGCGGGTAATCTTAGCCGCATCATGAATCGGCTTTAGTGCTACAAGCATCTGAATAGTAGAGCAATTCGGGTTGGCGATGATGCCGCGCGTCTTATAGTCGGCAATCTTGTCCTCGTTGACCTCGGGAACCACCAGCGGAATGTCGTCGTCGCGACGAAAATGCGATGTATTGTCGACGACGACACAACCGGCCGCAGCCGCGCGCGGTGCGTGTTCCGCAGACACGGACCCACCCGCTGAAAACAAAGCGATTTTGACTTTCGAGAAGTCGAAATCAGCCAGATCCTCGACAATCAGTTTGCGGTTGCCGAAGGACACTTCCTTGCCAACGGAACGTGCACTGGCCAGTGCATGTACCTTGCGGGCGGGGAACTTGCGCTGCGACAACACCTGCAACATTGCCTCGCCGACAGCACCTGTGGCACCAACAACGGCGATTTCGAATGGCTCTGACATAATTCCTGTTACTTCCTTCTGTTTGACTGGTCTGTTGCGAGTCGCTGATCCGTCACATACTGACGTTTAGCGAATGCTCGCAGGAATGATCGGGGTACCGGCAACTACGTCGGCATTCTGGGCACGATGTCTGAGGTAGTGATCCATAAGTACCAAAGCAACCATCGCCTCAGCGATGGGCGTTGCCCGCAAGCCGACGCACGGATCGTGGCGACCCTTCGTCACGATCTCAGATGCCTGCCCTTTTTTGTCTACTGTCTGGCCGGCAACCGAAATACTGGACGTTGGTTTCAACGCAATGCTTGCGAGTATGTCCTGACCGGACGATATCCCGCCAAGGGTACCGCCCGCGTCATTCTTTTTGAACCCGTCCGGAGAAATTTCATCGCGATGCTGGCTGCCTTTCTGGCTGACAGCCGCAAAGCCTGCGCCCAGTTCCACGCCCTTCACGGCATTGATACTCATCAGACCGTGCGCGAGATCGGCCTCGAGCTTGTCAAAGACGGGCTCGCCCAGACCGACCGGGGCACCCTGGGCGAGTATGCTGATCTTAGCGCCGATCGAATCGCCCGCTGCCCGCAGCTCGTCCATGTAGGCTTCAAGCTCCGCAAGTTTGCCGGCATCGGCACAAAAGAACGGGTTCTCGTCGACGATATCGAGGTTCTCGGCCGCCAGCTGGATCGGGCCCAACTGCGCGAGATAGCCCTGAATTCTGACGCCTAGGCGTTCCGCCAGGTACTTCCGAGCGATAGCCCCGGCGGCGACCCGCATGGTCGTCTCGCGGGCGGATGAACGGCCACCACCCCGGTAGTCGCGGATGCCGTACTTCTGGTGATAAGTGTAGTCCGCATGGCCCGGTCGGAACTTGTCCTTGATATCGCCGTAGTCGTGCGACCGCTGATCCGTGTTCTCGATCAAAAGCCCGATCGGCGTACCGGTGGTCAGGCCTTCAAATACCCCGGACAGAATCTTGACCTTGTCCGGTTCGCGGCGTTGCGTGGTATGCCGAGACTTGCCGGGCCGGCGTCGCTCGAGGTCAGCCTGGATGTCATCTTCCGACAAAGCCATGCCCGGCGGGCAACCGTCAACCACGCACCCCAGTGCCAGCCCGTGACTTTCACCAAAGGTGGTCACCGTAAACATGCGTCCAAATGTATTTCCGGGCATCTCTATTTCACCTCAGCGGCTCGACTGAATTCTTCGCCATGCCTGTCCAGATCTTCCCGCGTCAGCAGGAATACACCCTGCCCGCCGTAGGCAAATTCGAGCCAGACAAACGGTACCTTTGGAAAGCGATTCTCCAACGCTTCCTGACTGTTACCTACCTCAACGACCAGCACGCCGTCAGGTGCGAGAAAGCGGCACGCATCATGCAGTATCACTGTCACCGAATCCAGACCGTCAGCCCCGGCGCTCAACCCTAAAGCCGGCTCGTGGGTGAACTCCGGCGCCAGGGAATCCATATCTTCTTCATCAACATAGGGCGGATTGCTGACTATCAGCTCGTACTCGCCTTCGAGCTCGTCAAAGAACGATGATTGGACGAGACGCACCCGCTCACCGAGCGCGTGCCGCTCGACATTGATGGCAGCAACAGCCAGGGCATCGGCGGATATATCCACGGCGTCGACCTTGGCATCCGGAAACTCATGAGCTATGGCAATTGCAATGCAGCCACTGCCGGTCCCCAGATCGACGGCACGGCGAACCCGGTCCGGATCCAGCCATGGTGCAAACCGTTCATGTATGAGTTCCGCCAGCGGCGAGCGCGGGACGAGTACCCGCTCGTCGACGTAGAATTCGTGCCCCGCAAACCAGGCGCTGCGTAACAGGTACGCCAGTGGCATCCGCTCCGAGACCCGGCGCTCAGCGAGCGCAAGCACTGCGCTGCATTCGGCTGCATTGAGCAATCGCTGATAGCTGGAGTCGGCCGATGCGAAATCGAGCTGCAAGGTTGAAAACACCAGCCACGCGGCTTCGTCAACGGGGTTATCCGTGCCATGCCCGTAGGTCAGTTCGGCGGCCGCGAACTGCTCTGCAACAACGTCGATCATTGCAGCCACCGTCAGTGATGGCGAGGTGTTGTTGGTCGGCATGTTCGGCATGTCTGATTGCACTTCCGGCACGTAGGGCCCTGTCTGCTGGCGTTGCAATCTACCACGCGCGCAATTCAAATGCGCTTACCCGGCCACACATCAGCGGGCCTGCGCGGGGTTCTGAAAGTCGCCTCCGGATCCATTAAACTCCGCCTCTCAATACCTTCTGACGACCTGCATTGATGACACCTATGCGCTACATAATCGCTGGCACTTTCATTGTGCTGGGTCTGGCCGGCGGCGGCTACTTCCTGAGCAAAGCGGTGCAGCCGCAGACATTGCAGGATGCGACCGTACTGCCGGACTCGCGCGCGCTGCCGCCGTTCGAACTGCTTGACGACCGCGGCCAGCCATTTGGCAATCAGCGACTCGCCGGCAACTGGACACTGCTGTTTTTCGGCTTCACGCATTGCCCCGATATTTGCCCGGCCACCCTGCAACAGCTGTCGATCGCGCGCCAGCGCCTGGCCGAAAACGGCGTCGATCCCTTGCCGGAAATCGTCCTGATCAGTGTCGACCCGGAGCGCGATACCGCGGACGTTCTGGCAGATTACGTACACATATTCGGCGATCACGTTACGGGCGTTAGCGGCGAGATCGATGAACTGCAGAAACTGACCAGCGATCTTGGCATACACTTCCAGAAGGCCAATACAAGCGACACAAGCTACGTGGTTGACCATTCGACCGCTGTCCTGCTGACGAATCCGGCTGCCGAACTGTCAGCGCTGTTTTCGGCGCCGCATTCAGTGGACGCGTTCGTCAACGACCTCGCCATCCTGATTTCCCGAAAATGACAGGACGAATAGCCATTGCGCTGTGCTGTGCGGCACTGAGCGCCTGCAGTCCTGCTCCAGACGGGCTGGTCATAACCCATACGTATGGCTTTGCACCTGTCGGCACCAGCGGTATGGCTGTCGCTTACCTCACTGTGCACAACAACACGGGGCAAGATATTCGTATCGAGAGCGTGCACAGCAAACTGTTCGCGAACGCAGAGATTCACGAAACCGTGATGCAAGACGGGCATGCGCGTATGCGCGCTATGGAGAATATTGAGATACGAGCGGGCGAAACCCTTGAACTGGAGCCAGGTGGTGTTCATCTCATGTTAATGCAGCCCCATGAACCCGTCACCGCCGGCACAGTGGACACATTGACGTTCAACCTCAGTCAGCACGACGCCGTTATCGCTCCCGTCGAGTTTTTCGCCCGCAACGCACCACCGCCCATGCACGAGGACATACATTGAGTAACATAACAGCGCGGTTGTTCGTCTACCTGCAATACCTGCTGCCGCGATTCGGCATCACCGCGATGGTCTATCGGCTAACGCGTGTCCGGAATACCGCCGTCAAGAATCTGCTGATCCGCGGCTTTGTCCGACTGTTCAAAGTGGATACTCAGGAAGCCGACGCCCCGGTTCCGGACGGTTACGCTTCGTTTAACAAGTTCTTCATTCGCGAACTGAAAGCCGATGCGCGGCCCATTGCCGATGGAACCGATGTCCTGGCTTGCCCTGTGGATGGCACGATCAGCGAGGCTGGCAAAATTTCACATGGACGACTGTTTCAGGCGAAGGGCCACTACTACACATTGCGGGACTTGCTTGCCACAGACCTGAACGATGCAAACCATTACAACAATGGCAAATTTGCAACCATCTACCTTGCGCCGCATAACTACCATCGGGTGCACGCCCCATTTGCCGGCCAGCTGACAGCGGCGCGCTACGTTCCCGGCGACTTGTTCAGTGTCAATCAGGCTACCGTATCGCACCTGCCTGGCTTATTCGCGCGCAACGAACGATTGATTTGCCATTTTGAATCGGACATGGGTCCGTTTGTTGTCGTATTCGTTGGCGCCATGAACGTTGGCTCAATCAGTACTCCGTGGACTGGCGAAATCCGTCCGCGTCGCAAAGGCATGATCGAACAACTCGATCTTGGCGGCAGCCCGACTAAGCGAAGCGTCGCGAAGGGAGGCTTGCTGGGCTGGTTTAACATGGGCTCTACAGTAATTCTTCTGCTGCCGCGCACGGTCACGCTGCGTGATTCACTGCATCAGGGCAGACCGGTGCGAATGGGCGAAGAACTCGCCACATTCAATGCGAAAGCCCGGTGAACGACGAGACTAAATCCTTGCCGGACTGGCGGCCAACAGCGTCGCTCGAAACAGCCCGGTGCCGGGCAAGAATGCTGGGGTCGGCGCGGGCATTTTTCGCCGAACACGGCGTTCTTGAAGTAGAGACGCCCGCGCTCTCTGCCGCGGCCGTCAGCGACCCGCAAATTGAGAGTATCCGCGCACTGGTGCAGGCAGGAGGTGATCAGCCCTATTTCCTGCACACCTCACCTGAGTTCGCGATGAAGCGCCTGCTGGCAGCCGGCTGGCCGGACATCTACCAGATCGGCAAAGTATTTCGCGACGGCGAAGTTGGCCCAAGGCACCAACCCGAGTTCACCATGGTGGAATGGTATCGGCGTGAAATAGCCTTTGAGGAAATGATGCAGCATACGGTCGCTTTCATCGCGCGCGTACTGGATCAACACACAAGTCTGGATGACGCGAATTACCTGTCATACGCTGATGCTTTTCAGCGCTACGCCGGGATAGACCCACATGGCAGCACGCTGGACGAACTGCGAGTTGCCGCCGATGCCGATGATCACCTCCGGCGCGCGCTGGGTGATGACCGCGACGCCTGGCTGGACCTGTTGTTAACGCACCGGGTTGCTACACGCTTTGACCGGGAGAAGCTGACTGTCCTCCACCATTACCCGGCATCGCAGAGTGCGTTGGCAAGACTTTGCCCGGGTGATCCGAACACTGCCGACCGCTTCGAAATATTCTTCGGCGAACTGGAATTGGCCAACGGTTACTACGAGCTGAGCGACGCAGAGGAACAGGAATCTCGCTGCGCCAGCGACCAGGAACTGCGCGCCCGGACGAACAAACCGATAAGACCGCTGGACCGGGACTTTCTGGCTGCGCTACGCTCCGGATTGCCCGCCTGCTGCGGCGTCGCAATCGGCTTTGACCGCTTGGTCATGGTCAATTCCGGCGCAAAGGAACTGCGTCAGGTTCAATCCATCACCGCGGTGAAAGTACCAACATGACCGACACAGACTATCCTCTACTCTCTCGGCAACTTGATGCGCTGACTGCCGATGAACCCGACGCACTTGCGAACACTGCAAATTTCGTTGCCCTGCTTTGGCAGGCATTGCCAGCCATCAACTGGCTGGGTACGTACGTCGTACGGGGCACTGATCTCGTGCTGGGTCCGTTTCAAGGCAAACCAGCCTGCGCGCGGATACCCGTAGGGAAAGGTGTTTGCGGAACAGCCGTAAGCGAACGACGCTCGCTGCGAATTGAGAACGTGGACGAATTTCCAGGCCACATTGCCTGCGACTCCGCATCACGCTCGGAACTGGTCGTGCCGCTGGTGATCAACGACACCGTGGTTGGAGTTCTCGACATCGATAGCCCGCACTTGTCGCGCTTCAGCAGCGAAGATCAGGCGGGTATCGAACGACTGTGCCGAGACTATTGCGCGCTGCTGGAAAGCCGCGCGCAAACGACGTTTATTTGACGCGCGAAACGTAGTCGCCAGAGCGGGTATCGACCCGAATCACTTCACCCTGTTCAACGAACAACGGTACTCGTACCACCGCCCCGGTCGACAGCTTCGCGGGCTTCACGCCGCCGCTGGCCGTATCACCGCGCACGCCCGGATCCGTTTCGACAATTTCCAGTTCGACAAAATTGGGCGGCATCACGATAAGCGGCACGTTATTCCATAGCGTGATCTGGCACATGTCCTGCTCTTTGAGCCAGGCCTTCGCGTCTGCAACCGCTTTTTCGTCGGCGGCGTGTTGCTCGAATGTATCCGGCACCATGAAGTGCCAGAATTCACCGTCGTTGTAGAGGTACTGCATTTCGGTATCGACAACATCAGCGGCTTCGACGCTGTCACCGGACTTGAAGGTCTTGTCGACGGTCTTGCCGGTCTTGAGGTTCTTGATACGAACGCGATTGAACGCTTGCCCCTTGCCCGGCTTGACGAACTCGTTCTCAACAATGATGCAAGGATCATTGTCCATAATGAAACGCAGTCCTGAGCGAAATTCGCTGGTGCTATAGCTTGCCATGTGCTCTTTTCACCGGCCCCTTGCGGGTCGGCGCCTGGTACGCCAAAAAATGTGGCCGCAATCACAGTGTCGCGGCCGGCCGTATGATACCCGTTCCGCATTGGCGGCGAAACCAAGCCTGTGGGGAGCCCTGAGCCCTCGATCGGCACCCAATAAGCGACTGATTCACATAGTAGATCGTGATCCGCGTCGCAGAACTTGATGGCCATCACGGAATCAAGCGGCTCCTAGGGGCTACTCTGCCCCCGGAGCAATTGAAGCGACCCCTATTTTAATTAATCTGGCCGGGCAAGATTCGCTTGTCGCCGGCAGGACTGAATTTTGAACCAGAATCACGGCATTTCCGTTGCTGTACTGACACGCAACCAGGAAGACGTTGAGTGCGTCAATGTTACATTGCGCAGCTCAGGCCATGCCGCCCACTGCGAATGGGCAGCTGACCCCAGCCAACTCGACAAGATACTGAGCGAGAACAAGACGGAACTCATCATCCTTTTCCAGGACAGCTATCCGGACGAGGTGCGCCAGGTTGTCCGTCAGAAAGACAGCTACCACCCTGAGCTTCCGGTTATTGCCGTACAGGCGGAACCGGATGAAGCCGCCATCCAGGCCGCGATGAAAGACGGTGCGCGCGACCTCGTTTCAACGAATCACCGGACGCGCTGGTTGGCAATCATGGAGCGGGAGCTGCGTGCATTGCGGCTGGAGAGAGCCCTGAATTCGACCGTCAACGCTGCCAACGAATACAAGCGTCAGTTGCACCAGTATATGGAGCGCTCGGAAAGTGCGATCGCCTACGCACAGGACGGCATCATTACCAGTGTGAACAGTGCCTGGGTCGAACTGTTTAAAGCTGCGAATGAAGACGACGTGGCCGGGCTGCCACTGATGGACAGCTTTGAAGCGGAGAGTCATGCGGCCATCAAGGGCGCTCTTGTAGCAACGATGAAAGGCAAGTGGCCGGCCGAAGATCAGCTCGATGTCAAAGCACACACTGCCAATGGTGAATCAACCAAACTTGCGCTGTGCTTCCAGTTGGTGGAATTCGAAGACGGCCCGCACGTGCAAATCGAAATTGCGCAGCGACCTGCTGCAGTCGAAGAACCCACGAAGCTGGTTCACGACGCGCTACAACGCGATCCAACCACCCTTTTCTATCACCGCCAGCAATTTCTGGAGCGCATGCAAAAACGCAGCGCAAACAAGCCCTCGTCTGGTATGTATGTGCTGGCTTGTATTCAGCCCGATCATTTTTCAACCGTTCAAAATGACGTAGGCATCCTTGCTTCCGAGGACATACTTGCGCAGCTCGCGGAACAAATTCGGCTGCGGCTGCATCCACGCGACTTTGCCGGTCGCTTTGAAGGCACGATGTTAATGGTTTTGCTGGAGCGCGGCAGTGAACAGGACGCACAGGCATGGGGTCAGCAACTCGTCGATTACATTCGGGAATTTCCGTTTGACATTGCAAATCAGACTATTCACCTCACCTGTACAGTGGGTATTTGTGCGATTAGCGGGATCTTTAACTCGCTTGAGGAACAGATTGCCGCGGTGATTACCGCAAAGCGCGAAGGTCGCAGCGCAGGCGGCAACAGGGTCTGCCTAAGTGATACCGACAACGAGGATACTCGCCTGCGGCGTTTCGACGCGATCTGGGTGAAACACATTCGATCAGCTCTCATGGAAAACCGCTTTCGCGTTGCACACCTGCCAATAGCCGGGTTGCGCAGTGAAGCAGGCCCGATGTTCGATATGCTCGTGCGGATGCTGGATGAACAAGGCAACTCGGTATTACCGTCCGAATTCCTGCCGGCCGCAGAACGAAACAACCTGATGAAAACCATTGATCGCTGGATCATTACCGCGTCTATGGATTTCTGCCTGGAAGAAAAAGCAGAACGAGTTTTTATTCGTCTTTCGCGGCAGTCGCTTAAAGATCCGTCGCTCGCGGAGTGGGTCACGCAAGAACTGGGCAAGCGGGATCTGCCGGCAAACCGCATTTGCCTGCAAATTTCTGAACGCGATGCAGCACTGCATATAAAGCTGGCGCAAACACTTGCGAGCGATATCCGTGCTGCTGGCATCGGGTTCGCACTGGCGCACTGCGGAATAGAGCGCAACCGAGTACAAATTCTCGACCTGCTCAAACCGGACTTCATAAAGATTGACGGCGAACTGATGCATTCTCTGACCAGCGATACCGAAATGCAGGAAAACGTGCGCCGGCTCGCTGCAGCCGCCGAGGAACGACGCATTCTCACCATCGCAGAACGTGTGGAAAACGCCAATGCCATGGCAGTTTTGTTCCAGCTGGGCGTACATTTCATGCAGGGCCATTATGTGCATGAGCCTGAAGTGGTGCTTGCCGAGGCTCCACGAGTTGCAGCCAAGAGTTACGATGCATTGATTAACGGCTGATTCCGGCCGGGGGCCGGCAACCCGACAGGCTGTCTGGCGCGGTCAAACTGTGAACTGGCTCACAGTTGACTCTCCGTGACGATACTCAGGCTATCCGGCGCATTCCAAACTTTGACCGGGTCGATATTCCTACAAAAAATACACGGTTAGACTGCGGATCAATAAGCCACAGTGTTTGAGCGATTCGTCCGTCCCCTGACGGGCGAAACAGAGAACCCAGAAAGTACGGAGTCCGCCCGTGAAAAAAGCGCAAAGCCAAACCAGCAAGTCAGCTGCCAAGGCGAAACGATTCCCCGCCAGATCCGCGGTCGTATCCACCTTTACCGCCAGCAGTATTTGCGCATTACTGGCCAGTCCGGGCATGGCGGTTGAGCTCGGTGAGATTCAACTGGAATCGGCGCTGGGTCAGCCGCTACGGGCAAGCATCGCCTACGCACTTGCGCCCAATGAACGCATCAACGAACAATGCGTTTATCTACGCTCCGGCGTTCCCATGGCCGGCGTCCCTGAAATCACCCGTGCGATCGTTTCGTTGAATGGCCAGCGCATCCTTCTGCGTGGCAATACGGCATTGCGCGAACCGATGATGAGTCTGCAACTCGCCATCGACTGCCCGTATACCGCGCGACTAAGCCGCGAATATGTATTGCTGCTGAATCCGCCAAGCACGGTTGAACAGTCATCGGCTGACGCTCGGCCGATCGCCTCGAATCCGGCCGGCAGCTCCCCTGCACCGGCAATCCGCCCCGCGACGGCGACCCGTCGAAGCCTGGCGGCACCGGCGACCAGACGAACCAGCGCACCAGCCGTCGTTGCTGGCGACCGCTACAACGTGCAGCCCGGCGACACCCTGTCGGGTATCGTGGCGCGCATCGAGAATCGCAAGCTTCGGCTTTGGGACTCCGTGGACGCCATATACGCGGCGAACCCTGAAGCGTTTCTGGACAACAATATCGACCGCCTGATTGCCGGCAGTACCTTGCTTATCCCCACGTCCGTTGTAGACGTGGCAACACCAAGCGTACCGGCTGTACAAGCAGCGGCAACGCAGCCGACTACAGCGAGAGCCTATCGCGGCGTGCTTGAAGGCACGGCAACACCACCAGCGGCTGCCACCACACGTTTGCCAGAAGCAAGTAACACACCGACTGCCGCCCAACCAGCATTGGCCGCAACTCCGGCCGCTGCCGAAACACCACCCGTAGCGGACTCGGCAGTGACCGTGAGTGAAACACAAACCAACGTCGCGCCGACGGTGGCAGATACCCGGGAAAATGTTGCGCCAACAGTGAGCATCCCGGATACCCGGATTGTTCAGCGTCAACCCATACCAGCCCCTGTCGCTGTAACGACTGCTGACGACTCCGCTCAATCCTGGCTGGTCTGGCTGGGCGTTGCCGGCGTAGGTATGTTCCTTGGACTGCTACTCTTTGGTCGCCGTTTGCGGGAACGTTTCGGTCACGTTCCGGACATGGAAGAAACACAGATCAACGAATCGTTGCTGAACCGGCGTAGCAGCGATCGTGGTGAAGAATCGGCCTACGACGAACTTGGCCTTACCGACGCCACACCGAGATCGGCTGACTACCAACTGGATGCAGACCTGGGCGACGGCAAAGGATTTGACAGCAGTGACGATATTGACGTTGCGCTGGATTACAACTTCGCCGCTTCCGGTGACTACGGCACTGAACTGGACCTGACGGTCGGTGAAAGCGAGTCCAACAACGACGAACTGCCCACTGATGTCATGGAGAAGCAAAATAGCGCCACGGATACGATGGAGTATTCGGAAACCGGCTACGACATGTCGATGGTTGTCGATGTATCCAAACAGAAGTTTGAATCCTCAGCTACAACCCGGGACCTGCAGGCCATTCAGGTCGAGCCAGTGAACTCGACCCAGGTCAAACCGGGCCCGCTCGACCTGACCACAGAGTTCGATCACCGTATTCTGGAACAGGATTACGAGGACGAGTTGACCGCGACACAGATACTCAACAACGAGATCGAACAAGCTGCACGTGAACTGCAAGCACGCCTGAGCGAATTCAATGAAGACCCGAATTCGGTGTCCATGGCTGAAGACCTCGAAGGAACGGCCGAAATTACGGCCGAAATGCCCGCGCGCCGCACGGCTGACAACGACAGTCCGGAGACAGCGCAGGAAGCCGGCCTGGACGACTCAATGACGGCCTTGTTGCCAGAACGTGGCGACGACGAGTTCGATCTGGAGATCGACATGGATATGGACACGGCCGTGCACAATCGAAAGAGCAACGCAGGCTGAAACCAGCGGCGGTTATTGATCGGCTGACAATCTCTCTACTTTGCGCCAGCCTTGCGGGAGCATACTGCCTCGCAAGGCTCGTTCGCCGTAGTAATCATCCAGGTCATTCCACTTCAGCGTCATCGTCCGTGCGGCTGTATGCACCTGCAGATTGCCCTCTTCCGGAATAACAGCAACGGACACCAACTGTTCCTCACCCGCCTGATACTTTTTAGACGGGATATTCAACAACTTGTTGCCTTTGCCTTTCGCAAGTTCCGGCAAGTCGTCCATCTCGAAGATCAACAAGCGGCCGATAGAACTGACGGCAGCAATCAGGCATTCAGCATCCGCGGGCACCGGGGCCGGAACCACAGCACGCCCGCCGGAGGGCACGCGCAATACCGCCTTGCCAGCCTTGTTGCGCGACACCAGGTCATCCAGTTTGGCTATAAAACCGTACCCGGCATCGCTCGCCAGTACCCACCTGTCGTTCGGTTCGCCGATCAAAGTGCCACAGAAACCAGCGCCGTCCGGCGGGTTGAACCGCCCGGACAAAGGCTCGCCCTGGCCGCGCGCTGACGGCAAGGTATGGGCACTGGCACTGTAAACCCGGCCACTGCTGTCGATAAACATCGCCAACTGATTGCTGCGTCCGCGCGCCGCAGCAAGAAAACCATCGCCGGATTTGTAGCTCAGCGCAAACGGATCCACTTCGTGACCTTTGGCGGCGCGTGCCCAGCCACGTTGTGACAACACGATTGTTACTGGCTCGCTTGCCACCAACTGAGTTTCGTCCAGAGCTTTGGCTGTGTCGCGTTCGACGATTACGGTGCGGCGTGCATCACCGTAAGCCTCAGCATCTTCCAGCAACTCATTCTTGATCAGAGTCTTCAGCCGTGCCGGACTGTTCAGAATCATTTCAATTTTCTTGCGTTCGGCGCTGAGCTCATCCTGTTCGCCACGGATCTTCATTTCCTCAAGCTTGGCCAAGTTACGAAGTCGCAGATTCAGTATTGCTTCAGCCTGAATCTCGGATAACCCGAAACGCTCCATCAGCACAGGCTTGGGCTTGTCTTCCTGGCGAATGATCGCGATAACTTCATCGATATTGAGGTAGGCCGTCAGCAAGCCATCAAGTATGTGCAGACGATCTTCAACGATCTGCAAACGGTGATTCAGGCGGCGTGTGACAGTGTCACGCCGAAAAGCCAGCCATTCAGTCAATAAACCGTGCAAATTGAATGCGCGCGGTCGGCCATCAAGCGCAACGATATTCATGTTGGCGCGAACAGTGCGTTCGAGAGATGTCGTTGCGAACAAATGAGACATCAGTTCTTCAACATCAACCTTTCTGG